>JASHPL010000343.1 GCA_030038125.1 Candidatus Sulfotelmatobacter sp. | reverse complement strand
GACTGAACACGTCACTCGGCAGAGTTCTCTCCGGTTCGCAAGCGCCGTACAAAGACTCCCAGACTCACCAACCCGGCCCCCAGTAGACTGAGAGTGCCCGGTTCGGGCACCGGAGTAAGCCCACCAGCGGGAAGTCCGAAACTAGAAGTACCACCTCCGTCGGTCACCGTATAGCCGCTACCGGACGCAGTTAAACTCGCAGGTATTGTGGTGATCTGAATCGACGCTCCCATTACGGTCGCTGGGTTGTAACCCGGTACTGACAGTGTTCCATCTACTTTGCCAGTAAAGGTATAGCCAAGACCGGGACCGAGGCTGGTCCAAGTCCCGCCAGATGCGAAGGACCCGGAGAAAATAGTGCCGTTCTCGTACGTAACCGTGAAGGTCCCACCGGCGTTAAAGGTAGCCCCGTTCATAATGCTGCCGCTACTGATGGTGCCGGTGGTGAAACTCACAGACCCCAAATCCGATCCTGGGGAACTCGAAATTCCGTATGAACTCAACCCCACGACCTGAATGAGAGTGGAACCCGCCAAGCTGAGGGTTCCGGTTGTGTTGCCTGTGGATGAGAACGTTCCGTCGTTGTTATGAAATACCACCTGAGCAGCAGCCACAGGAACGGTAACTGCGCAATAAGCCAAAACCACCAGCAACAAGCCCTTTAGCTTCATTGCTTCCTCCCAACTGTCAAACAAGAACCTTAGGATTCAATACTCGCGAGAAATGTAAGCGTTAAACGTGAAAAGTGCATGACCCGAAAGTGAATAGTCTATGAATTTTTCCCGTTCTGGCTCGTAGGCGGTGGAAAACAGGTCCACAACTCTGCGTAACGGATACTCCGGTCGCGCTTTTTCAGACATAGCTGCAAAAAATTTCACCCGCGTAGCCCTGAAAGCAACTTCTTAACCTCGCCCGCCGCCCAGTAGTTGGGATTAATCCTCAATACCCGCTGCAGATGCTCCCGTGCCAACGCTGTCCTGCCGATTTTTTCGTAGGCCATTCCCAGATGATAGTGAACTGAGGGGTCGTCGGGAGACTTTGCTTTCTGCGCCAACTTGAGCGCGTCCTGAAACTGATCGATCGCAGAACTGTAGGCGCCTTTCTCGAAGAGCGCCCATCCCATCGTGTCTGCCGCTTGAGGCGAATCCGGCATGCCGCGCCGTGCGGTCTCGGCCAAGGGCATGGCAAGGTCGGGATTTCCGCCAGTTCGCAGAAGGACATAGGCTAGGTCGTTCGAGGCTGCGGGATTCTCTGGGTTGAGAGCTAGGGCTTTCTGGAATACCTGTTTGGCGTCCGTCCATTTTTGCATGGAATCATATAGTTCTCCTAACAGAACATAGAATCCCGGCTCATCCGGATTTTTCTCCAAGGCCTGCTGGCAGCTAGTGAGCGCCTGTTCCGCGGAGTCTCGAACCGCCTGCACCTGAACAAGTTTGAGCCATGCGTCGACATTATGCTCGTCCAATTGGACGGATTTGGTTAGGTTGGCTTCAGCATCATCCAAGTCTTGCTTTGTTCGCTTATGATCGAACAAAGCCGTGCCCAACAAATCGTAAAAGACGCTATCGCCGGGAACCTTGCTGATTTGAAGCCGGGCTACGCTAAATGCGCTTTGCGGCTGGTTCTGTGCGAAATAGGTATTCAAGAGGCCAGTCAGAGCATCGGCTGAACTGCTATCGCGTTGCAGTGCATCTTGATAGGCTTGCTCAGCGGCACGGTAGTTTTTCCGAGCCAACATCAGATTTCCCAGTTGCAAGTAACCTGCCGCACTTTGTGGCGCAATCGTGATTGCTTTTTGAATGTCAAGTTCGGCCTGAGCCAATTGCAGACGCCGGACATGGGAGAGAGCTCGCAAAGTGTATCCTTCCGCCGAACTTGGCTGAAGACTTACCAACTGGCTAGCGTAGGTTTCCAGGCCGTTCATATCGCCTTTACGCAGCGCGATGAGCGCGAGGGCCCGCTGCGCTTCTATCAAGTCAGGGCGATGGCGAACGGCGTCTCGCCATGCCTTCTCAGCTTGCCGCGGCTCTTTATTCCGATCATATGCAATACCAAGTTGATAATAAGCCGAACCGTTGTTTGGATCGTTCTTGATCGCTGCCTCCAGTGTCGCCACCGCATTAGCTAGACGTCCCTCAGCGACCTGGATTTGTCCCCGTCCGATCAGCGCATCGACATCGTTCGGCTTCTCCTTAAGAACCGCGTCGTTTAGCTGTTGGGCTTCGTCTAGTCGTTTCTGAAGGATCAAAAGCTGAATGTAGTTCTTCGTCACAACTGCATCGTTCGGATGTTCTCGATTCAGTTCGCTATACTCGTCGACCGCTCTGTCGTAATCCCCCATCGCGAAGTAGAAGTCACCCAGCATTCGGTATCCCACCGAGTTGTCGCGAAATCTCGTCTTGCTCTTTCTCAGGAAATCCTCCGCGTTGGCCTTCTTGCCCTCAGCCATGTAGAGACGGGCAAGTGCAATGCAGGGATCGGGATTCTTTGGGTCGGTTTGTATCGCATGAAGATATTGCTGCTCCGCTTCGCTAAAGCGCTCCTGGGATTGATAATAGCCGCCGAGAGCGATCTGTGGTCCAGCGTTTCCGGCAGAGTGTTCAATCGCCCTGTGGAAGCTATCTTCAGCTGCTGCTGCTTGATTCGTTTTGAGTTCGAGCAACGCCAGCCTGATATATGAATCCCCTCGCTCAGGATCGAGCGAAATGACCTTTTTTACCTCCAGAATGGCTTCCGTGAATTGTTGTTTTGCCGTGAAAAGGTCTGCCTCCGCCAAGTGAACGTCCGGATTTTCTGGCTGCTTGCTGGCGAGAACGTCGATTTGTTCCTGTGCTTGGTTGAGGTCGCCGGCAGCGATAAGCAGATTGGCCAAGTCAACCCGAGATGGATAATTCTCGGGCTGCAGTTGCGCCGTACTCGCCAGCTCTCGGTAGGCGTCGTTCCAATCCTGCATTTTCAGATAAGTGCGTGCCAGCTCATAATGGGCCGTCGCAAACTTCGGATCTACCTGCAGAGCATTCCTGAACTGAATATTGGCGCTCTTGTAATCGGCCTTCGCAAAAAAGCGTTCCCCGCTCTCCAGGTATTTCTGCTTGCGAACGTTTGGGTCACGAGAACAACCGGCAAGAAAACAAATCAAGCCGAACAAGAGGAGTTCTCGACGAAAAACGACGCGGGCGCGCTTGACTGGTGTAGTGGACACAATTTGCCTCAGAAATACGATCGTGAAAATAAATTGCACAGAGCGTCCGGATCACAAGGAGCTTGGGAGGATCTTGGCTGCTGCCCTGCTTCGAAACCATCCAATTGCTGTTTGGTTGTGGTGGGTGCTGCATGCGGAAAACCCTAAAACCAATGGGATACGAGAAGCGCTGCAAGTATAAGACAGAACAACGAGAATTGACGCCGCAAAACGACCGAGGGTGAAGAATTTGCATTCCTTTAACAATCGGGGCTTTAAGCATTAGGTTACAATCTTCGGGCCGCTGGGTCTCGGCCACTTTGGAGAAAGGCGCGCCGAGGGCCGCCATCGTAGCGGATGGGCTTCCCGCTCCCCCTTGCATATGGAGTGCTCTTCCGGAGTTGCATGATACGTCGGATCGCAACGATAGGGTTGTTGATGATCGGGACTACGTCGCTGGCTTCTGCGCAAACGAAGCCTTCTGGGTCAGAAACTGCGGTTAGCATCGTTCTTCCGGCCCCGAATGATCCAACCGTAATAGGGACGACTGGACCGGCGCTTGCTGAGCCGCCTTATCAAATCGGTCCAAATGACATGCTGCAAATTTCAGTTTGGAAAGAACCCGATCTGACGGCCACCGTGCCGGTGCGCTCCGATGGGATGATCTCAGTTCCCTTACTGAACGATGTACAAGCATCGGGGCTGACACCCATGCAGCTCAGTGCGATGTTGACGGAGAAACTTAAGCGATACATTACCGCGCCGCGCGTTACTGTGGTTGTGACCCAGACAAATTCTCATCGCATTTACATCGTGGGAGAGGTTTTGCGCAGTGGCCCAATCCCCTTGCTGCACCAAATGACTGCCCTCCAGGCGCTCGCAACATCCGGACTAACGCAATTTGCGAATGAGAAGCGAATCTACATCTTGCGTGTTGAGAACGGCAAGACTCAGAAAATCTCGTTCAACTATAAACGCGCAATCCGGGGCGAGGACATGTCTCAAAACATTGTACTCAGGCCGGAGGATACGATTGTGGTGCCTTAGAGGTCGGCCTCTTGGAGTCAGGCCTTGAAAGGAAGGATTTTACTCGAATCAGAAAGCTTAGATTGAGCTGGCCAACCTCGAAGAACCGATATGGTTGCTTAGTATGATTGCTAATCGCTTACTCGATTTTGATGATTATCTGGCGATCGCTCGCCGGCACTTTAAACTCCTTTGCTTCGCCGCATTCTCGGCGTCTGCAATCGGTTTCCTTGTTTCTTTTGTATTTTCGCCGCGATACACCTCGCGCTCGCTGGTCCTCGTTGAAAGACAGACGATCCCTGCCGGTTACGTCAGACCCATTGTGACCACCTCGGTAATCGATCGCATCGCGACACTACAGCAGCAGGTACTAAGTCGCAGCCGGTTAGACGGGCTTGTTGCCCGCATGGATCTGGCGAGGAAGGGCAAGAGCGTGGATCAAGTCGTCGACAGCATTCAACGGAACGTCTCTTTTGTGGAGGCGGACCCTTCGGCCTCGGCATCGCTCATGTTTCGACGGAGCATGGATTTCCTTGGATTCTACGTGCGGTTCACCGCTGATAATCCGCAGGATGCACAACAGATTTGCGCCGAAATCACATCCATGGTGCTCGCCGAAAACAGCAAGATGAGAGAGCAAGTCGCCGTGAACACGACAGACTTTCTGTCGCGCCAGCTGGCTGAGGCTAAGACAAACCTCGATCAGAAAGATCAGGAGTTCGCTGAGTTTAAGAGCCGTTATCTGGGGCAGTTGCCCAGCGACATGGAGAATAATCTCGCGATCCTCAATGGGCTGATTTCCGAGTTCGACGCCAACACGCAAGCGCTCAATCGTGCCGAACAGGACAAGTCTTACGCCCAGTCTCTTTTGGATGAACAGGTTGCGGCTTGGAAGTCATCCCAGTTCAACCAGACTACGGACACGATCGGGCAACAGCTAGTTACTCTGCGAACTCAGCTCGTTACTCTCCAGAGCCGCTACAGGGACGACCATCCCGATGTCGTCAAAATGAAACGTGACATCGCGGCGCTCGAAGCCAAACAAAAGCAGATGGACGAGTCCGGTCCGAAAGACAAAGACGCTCTGACGGAAACCGGAAGAACCGAACCACCACAGGTAGTGCAGTTGCGCGATCGCATTCGTCAGGACGATGCCTCGGTCGCGCGCACGACCGAAAAAGAGAAGCAACTCCAAAAGACGATCGATTCTTATCGAAACCGGCTTACTCTCAGCCCGAAGGTGGAAGAAGAGTACAAGCAACTCACGCGGGATAACGAGGTCGCTCAACGACTCTATGAGACGCTGTTGGCCAACAAGAGCGAATCCCAGATCCAGACCGACTTGGAACGGAGTCAACAGGGAGAACAGCTCCGACTCCTTGATGCTGCTAATTTGCCGGATTCGCCGAGCTTCCCCGTCCGTTGGCAATTTGCCGGCGGCGGGCTGGCGGCGGGACTGTGTGTTGGTCTTGTTGCGGTGTTCTGGCTGGAATGGCGGGACCGGGCAATGCGAGATGAGCGGGATGTGCTGGCTGCCCTCGAGATGCCAATGCTGGTATCGGTGCCCTGGGTAAGTAGGGAGTCTCAAGATCAGCTCAACAGCCTCCGGAGCCGAGTTAAGACGTTCTTGCGTGCTTAGCGCACAGGGGTCGAGGGGTCGAGACCTTCTTGGTAGACGACCACTAGATACGACTAAAGGAAATCATGAACCGGATTCACCAAGCGTGGAGAAAGATCGAACCGGAACAGACGATACATGAGGAGAACGGTTCGGTGCCAGACGCTTCGCCAGTGGTAGCGGCTACAGACTCAATCATCTTCGCCCTTGCGGCGGACGCTGCGGCGAGTCCGTCCAATGGCGACTGTGAAACTTCGCTTGCGCAGTGTCGCTTGGCCCGCTGGAATCCAGATCCGAAAACGATGCTGTGCTTTGATTCCAACGGGTCGACTCCCGGCATAGAAAACTTTCGAGCGCTGCGCTCCCGACTTTATCGAGTGCGGGAGACATCGTCGCTCAAGACTCTTGCAATTGTCAGTTCGGTACCCAAAGAAGGCCGTTCGTTTGTCGCGGCGAACCTCGCGCAGGCGATGGCCCGACACCCAGGCAGTCGCGTGCTGCTGCTGGACGCCGACCTGCGCAACCCCAGCCTGCATTCGGTGCTCGGGACCTGTCAAACTCCCGGGCTCTCTGAATACCTTCTCGGTGAAAGTGGAGACCTCAGCGTTATCCAGAGAGGGCAGATCGAGAACTTGTTCTTCCTGGCCGGCGGGCGAGCGGTTTCGGGTCAGTCCGACGTTATCTCCAACGGCCGCTTTAAGACCTTGCTCGATCGCCTGTCCACCCTATTCGATTGGATCGTCATCGACTCACCAGCGGCATTGCCCGTCTCTGATGCTGAGCTCATCGCGAGTTTTTGCGATGGCGTGTTGATGGTCGTTCGCTCCAATTCGACTCCGTATGATGTAGTCCGCAAAGCACGCCGAAGGTTTCGCGAAGAACACATTCTCGGAGTTGTGCTCAACGGAATACCGATCGAGAAGCACTTAGAAAAGCACTACAATCACGACTCTTCGAACAACCGCAACGGAAAGTGGGAATAGGGCGTACCTAGCTAAAGTCAGATTCAGGAAGCGGATGAAATTCATTTTTTGGTCCGCCGTCGCCACCGTGGGCTACACCTACCTGGGCTACATGGTTTGTTTGTGGATCCGCCGTGCCTGGCACCGGCAGCCAGTAAGGTCGCGTTCTTACCTGCCATCCATCAGCATAGTGCTGGTCGTGCGCAACGAAGTCAATCACCTCGAAAACAAGCTTCGAAGTTTCATGGCTATGAGTTACCCACCTGAGAAAGTCGAGATGATTGTGGTTTCCGATGGCTCGAGCGATGGCACCAACCTTGTGCTTTCGAAATTCGGTCAGAATTCGCGAATACACTCGATCATCCAAGAACAGCCTCGGGGCAAAGCGTCCGGACTGAACCGGGCCCTGAAGTCTGCCAATGGGGAGGTCGTGGTCTTCACAGATGCCCGGCAAACCATCGCGAGCGACGCTGTATTGCGCCTAATGGAGAATTTTGCTGATCCCTCCGTTGGATGCGCGAGCGGCGAACTGATGTTGGGTGATCCGGGGATAGGGGAGAGCGTAAGAGGCCTCGGCTTATATTGGAAAATCGAAAAAATAACTCGGGAGCTTGAATCAGCATCGGGATCGGTGATCGGCGCTACCGGCGCACTGTATGCCGTCAGACGCAATTTGCTCGTGCCTCTTCCATCAGAAACTATCTTGGACGACGTATTCATACCGATGCAAGTCGTACGCCAGGGATATCGGGTCGTGTTAGACTCGCGGGCCCGCGTCTGGGACGTTTCGGACCTGGGAACCAGTCGCGAATTTTCCCGCAAAGTGAGAACCTTAAGCGGTGTTTATCAGTTGCTGCAGATGCAATCTTGGTTGTTGAGTAGCGACAACCCAGTACGCTTCGAGTTCGTCAGCCATAAGCTGCTCAGACTAGCGGTGCCCTTTGCCTTGTGTGCCACTTTGGTCTCTTCGTTTCTGCTTCCCGCAAGTTTCTATAGAGCTGTACTGGTCCTCCAGCTTGCATTCTACGGGCTGAGTGTCTGGGGATCGTTGAAGCTAAAATGGAATCCGCTGGCACGAATTGCCGACGCTGCTTTCACGTTTGTCTTTCTCAATGCTGCGGCAGCACTGGCCTTTGCGAACTTTGTTTCTGGACACAGACCGGCGTGGGACGTTGGGAGAGAATGCTAAACGCCATCGCTTCGCCTGGACTTTAATGTTCTCGGCGGTAAATGGTAAAAACGACTTCATGTGGATGACGTTTGGGCAGAAATCTTGCGGCGTATCACTCCCGAAGCCTCCATGCGCGGGCCGTCGAACCGCATAGTACATGCCCGGCAGCCGCAGCTTTTAGTCGGAGGCGATTGCCAGGCTGTGATAGCATCCAGGCGATATCCGACGCCCCGCACCGTTTTAAGCATCGTCGGGTTAGTCCGATCCGACTCAATTTTCTCTCGAATCCGTGCGATGCAAGCATCCACGCTGCGCGGGCTCACAAACCTCGTATTTCCCCACACCGCATCCAGGAGAAAATCACGGCTGAATACCTGTCCGCGATGCCGCGCGAGATATTCCATTAAGCGGAACTCGAGCGTACTCGTCGTGATCTCATATCCTCGAACGGACAACTTCATGGCCCAGCTATCAATGACAATATCAGCGGCTGGCTCGCCCACTAGATCGTTAGTTTGGCTGGCGCCACGCAACAGAGCCTCAACTCTGAAAACCAATTCACTGGGGGTAAAAGGCTTTGAAATCCAATCATCTGCTGCAAAGCTGAGAGCCGAAAGCTGGCTCTCTTGAGAAGTGCTGTCTGTTACGATAATGCAGGGAATTCTACCGGCTATCGTTCTCTCGAGAGTTTTGCTGCCAGACGCTAAATCACTCGCGGTGTGTAGTCCGAACAAGACGAGAGCTGGTACGCCAGTTTCGTTAGCTTCCGGCTCAAGGGCCGAGAAGCTGCGAACTGTGAAGCTAGCGAACTCTAGACAGCTGCTTAGGAGTTCACGAGACTCCGACTGACTGTCCACGACAAAGATCAACGGCCCCATGCCCCAGTCCTCATCGTTTCGACAAGATTTTGGTGTTCGTATATGAGACTGCGTCTTACTTACAGCGCGCCATTGTAGTAGTGCAGCTGTTACGCTCAGATGACCGTGGCATAAACCTCAGATGAATTTTTCCTGGTAAGGAACCAGGTCTACGCAAGGATGGTGAGTTTTACTAGGCCGGCTCTTGAGACCTACCATTTGCATCGTGAGTTTCCATAGCTTTCGCAGGCTACTGTCCCAAAAGCAAGCCCGCGTTGGAGGGTGTTCCGTAATTGAATATCAGCAGAGAATTGGGAAAACCTGTGTAGGTGCCAGCACGATCGAAATATCCAAATAAAGACAACGGTCGCTGATTGACTGTGCCGGTCACGAACAGGATGTTTCCTACCGCTGAACCCGTGAAAGTAAAACTCCCGTTGTCCACTGCTCCGGTCAGCGTCGCGGCGACTATTAAACTGTGATCGGAATTTTCGGTAAGAGTCAAGGCCGCATTGTCGGTTCCGTCCGGCAGAGTAAGAGAACCCGAAAACGTGCCCGCGAGACTTGGCACCTCGCTTCCCACGAACCCTCCTTGGTCCACGCCAGGAGGAATGGGAGGCACCGATGAAGGCGAGCCAGTGAGGTCGGGACAGTTGCTGCCAACGATCGAATAATTGCCTGTTATCTGCGTGCCAATGATGACTCCCTGGGCTGGCAATCGATAACCACCTTCATTGAAGGTGACATCGACGTTGTTGCCGTTCAAGCTGGCGGAAATACTATTCTGTCCCGGGGTCGAGCCCGCACAGACGCCGTTTAGATACCACGTTTTTTTTTCCAGAGTGAGAATTTGAACTTGGTCCGGTCCGGAGGCCGACATTTGGTTTCCGCTAGCGGATATGCTCGTCTCTACTAGGGTGATGCCGCCGGTAACGTTGGAAGTAATAACAAACTCGTATGCTCCTGAAACGGCGCTGGGAGAAAGACTGCTGCGCGTATTTCCGCACCCCAACACAAACAGAGCCAGCGATAATGGCAGGATTCGGACGATTAGCATTGCACACCGGTCCCTACGCGAATGAAGGACTGGCAAAAGAGTTACTCCCAGACTGACAGTCATTGCAGAGTGTGATGGCATTTTGTGCGGCAACAGAATAGCCCTCAATTTATTACTCGGCTATCACGAAAAGATGAACGCCCGGTTAATTTTTCGGGCGATCTGCCCGAAGGCACACTCCAGAAGCGGCTAAGCCATTATGCTGTTGTGTCGACGGAGAGTTATGTTCGGGCAACGATGGAGTCGTTTACGCAGCTGCTTACAGACCGGAATGCGCGACGAACTACTGGACCGAAGTCGTCAGGCACTTGCGAAACGAACTGACAGAGCACTTTCTTGGTTCGGTTACGATTTCGCCAAGCAGGCTTGCGTTTTGAAACCGATGTCTCCGGGCAATTTCTTCTTCAGCTCGGAGTCTGTGGATTCTATTTTGAAATTGCTTAGGCAGCGACTGCCCGGCCGGGCTGAAGAGATCATTCAGGAAGCGGAAGAGATTCGGCATCATCGATTCAGACTGCTAGGACACTCCCCAATCGATTATGGCAACTCAATCGACTGGCACTTGGATGCTGTTCACGGTAAGAGAGCGCCAAGAAAGCCATTTTACCGGCTCCACTATCTCGACTTTGCAGAATGCGGAGACTCCAAAGTCATTTGGGAGTTAAACCGTCATCAGCACTTTGTTACTCTTGCAAAGGCATACCGCCTGACAGGCAATCTCTGGTACGTCGACGAACTCTTGCGACAGCAAAGGCATTGGCAGGCTGAAAATCCGTATCCGATAGGAGTAAACTGGGCGAGCAGCCTAGAAGTCGCCCTCCGCTGTTTATCGTGGATATGGGCGCTGTATCTGCTCGCCAGTTCGCCAAACATTCCTGAGCTGCGAAACGAATGGCGTCCGACCTTAGCTCTGCACGGCCGGCATTTGGAGCGCTATCTCTCCACGTACTTTTCTCCGAACACGCATCTGCTAGGGGAAGCGCTGGCGCTGTTTTTCCTCGGAGTGCTATTCCCAGAACTGGCGCTGGCTGAGCGTTGGAAACAGCTTGGACGCAAGATTCTTGTCCGAGAATCACAACGACAGGTTCGTAGTGACGGGTTTCATTTTGAGCAATCGACCTATTACCACGTTCACGCCTTGGACATTTTCCTGCACGCCGCGGTGTTGGCTTCAATCAACTGCATTCCGATGCCACAACACTTCGGTAAAACCATCAGTAAGATGCTCGATGCACTGTTCTTGCTTAGCCGCAACGGTTGTCCTCCGCAATTAGGAGACGATGATGGAGGCAGATTATTTGATCCCAGGCGCAATCAGACCCGACACATGCTCGATCCATTGAGCACCGGTGCAGTGTTGTTCGACCGCGGAGACTTCAAGCTTCTCGTTTCTAACTTGCGAGAGGAGACATTGTGGCTTCTCGGTGAAGAAGGAGTTCGCCACTGGGACGCACTGAGGGAAGCTGAGATTTCCACGCAATCCGCTGCTCTGGCAGACGCCGGATATTATCTCCTTACAACCTCGAACACGCAGCTTATCGCCGACGCCGGTTCTCTGGGGGCGTATAGTGGCGGACATGGCCACGCGGACGCTCTCAACATCTGCCTCCACGCCCATTATCGTCCCTTACTGATAGATTCTGGCACTTCGGAATATGTTGGTCCTGGATCAGATCGCGCACTGTTTCGCGGAACAGGAATGCACAATACGCTCCAGGTTGACGGATTAGATCAGGCAGAGATGGCGACTGTTTTTTCCTGGCGACGACTTCCTCATGCGGTGGTTGACTTATGGGTTCGGGGGCAGAGTTGTGACCTGTTGGTCGCGAATCACGACGGCTATCGACGCTTGGAACACCCGGTGACGCATCGGCGTTGGATCGTCTCACTGAAGAATGGCACGTATTTGGTAAGGGACGTCGTCGAGGGATCTGGGCGACACCGGATCGATATTGCCTGGCATTTGGGTCAGGACCTACAGTGGGAAGGCGAGAGGCTGTTTCGCATCAAAGGCATGCCTTACAGTCTGAGCCTCGTGCCTGCCCATCAACTTGGTTGGACTGAAGAGCTGGATACTCAGATGTGTTCGCCCGCCTACGGCTGTAAGGCTCGAATGACGGTGGTAAGGTTTCACGCGAACGTAGCGTTGCCGGCTGAATTCGCCATGCTCCTGGTCACCTCCAAACACGTCTCGGGAAGCACGGAATCATTTCAGCGGTGCGAGCATTTGGACTCCGGCATTGCCGAATACACCCACAGAACCGACACCCTTGAGTATTCTTTCATGTTCAACGAGACTGGCAATCCATGGCGATGCCATACCGTCGCCAGTGATGCCAAATACGTGTGCCACCGGAGCGCACTGGGAACCTCAGAAAAACTCCTGTTTCTCTGTGACGGAAGCTACGCAATGACCGGAGAGCTAGACTTGAGCTGCAATCGCCGTGTCGAGTGGGCTGAGTTGAGTCTCCGAGATAATGTTCAGACGGTCTCTTCTTCTGACGGTTCGGCAGTTCTCGCACCCACAATGCTTGCGGTCCGCTCTGGCCCAGCGGCGTTGCATACCAGGTGATGGACGAACAACATGTGTGGAATTTGCGGCGTCTTCTTCCCGGTTACAACCTCGCATATACGGCGCGAAACGCTCACAAAGATGTCCCAAAGCATTGTGCACCGGGGACCTGATGATCAAGGGATGCTCATAGAAGGGAACGTGGGACTCGCGATGCGCCGACTCAGCATCATCGATATCATGACCGGGCATCAGCCACTTTCCAACGAAACTAAGGACATTTGGATTGTGTTCAACGGAGAAATCTATAACTATCCTGAGTTGCGGACAGAGCTTGAATCCAAGGGACATCAATATCGCACGCATAGCGACACTGAGACGATAGTTCATGCATATGAGGAATATGGTCGTGCATGTGTCACGCATCTGCGCGGCATGTTTGCCTTCGTAATATGGGATCGGCGTAAGCGTGTGTTGTTCGCCGCACGCGATCGGCTTGGCATTAAGCCGTTTTATTACCGATGGGATGGCAGCAAATTCCTGTTTGGGTCGGAGATCAAAGCGATCCTGGCCTATGGAGTGCCGGTGGAATTTAATCACAGTGCACTGGCAGAGTATCTGGCCTTCGGTTATATCAGCGGGGCTGAAACCATGTTCGCGGGTGTGCACAAGCTGATGCCCGGACACACCCTAGAGCTTTCTGAGCAGGGCGAGCTCAGCATCGAGCGCTATTGGGAACTTCGGACGGAAGTTGATCCTGAGCCCCGTCCGCATGCCTATTATGTCCAGACCTATCGCGAATTGCTTGAGAACTCAGTCGAGTCGCATTTGATGAGCGATGTCCCATTGGGGCTGTTCCTCAGCGGGGGACTCGATTCCAGTTCCGTGGCTGCACTGGCCACAAAAATTCGGGGTTGTCAAATCAAAACGTTTGCCGTCGGCTATGGCTACGGAGATGCGGGCGAAGCATCATCCAGTGAACTAAACTATGCGCGCCAGGTCGCAGATCATATCTCCTCGGATCACTACGAAGTTCGGTTAAGCCGTGCGGAATTCTTTGAACAGCTGCCAAAGCTAGTCTGGCATGAGGATGAGCCGATCGTGTGGCCCTCGAGTGTGGCCTTGTTCTCGGTTGCGCAACTAGCTCGCGAACATGTCAGAGTCGTGCTTACCGGCGAAGGGAGCGATGAGACGCTTGCTGGCTACACCCGATACGCGTGGACTATGCTGAATGGCCGCATGGACGCACTCTACCGGTCCGTGACGACACCTGAAATTCGAAACTCGCTGCGCCAGTTGATTGAACACAGTCCCTTTGGTGCATCTTTGCACCGTAAGCTTCAACACACGTTCATATTGCGCAATGGAAACTCCTGGGCTTCGATTTATTTTGATAACTTCTTCTCGGCTTTTTCAGTCGGGCAACAGGCAGATTTACTTACGCCGAGCGCGCGCTCAAGAGCTGGCGACGCTTACCGGAATTCAATGGACGCTTGGGAACGATCGCGGGGTGACCTACTGCATCGAATGTTGAGGACCGACATCGACACTTACCTCGTCGAATTGCTTATGAAGCAGGATCAAATGAGTATGGCGGCCTCGATTGAAAGCCGTGTTCCGTTTCTCGATCACGAACTGGTCGAGTTTACGGCGAAGATTCCACCGCAATATTTCGTTCGTAGTATGGCGGGGAAGTTCGTTCTAAAAAAAGCGATGGAGGACCTGCTTCCGCATTCTGTCATCTCCCGCAAGAAAATGGGATTCCCTACGCCGTGGGAGCATTGGCTCGCTGGCGCAACATTGGACACTCTGCAGCGGATGTTGCTCGCGCCACGCAGCATGGATCGCGGGCTATTCCGGCGAAAGGCTGTGGAACGAATGTTTGACGAGCACCGAAACCGTACACGTGATCATAGCAATCGAATTTGGCGGCTGCTGAATCTTGAGATCTGGCAGCGCGTGTTTTTGGATGCTGAAGCCCCCGAACAAATTCGCGACTGTCGCGAGTGGTCAGCCTAGCCTTAGTATCCGCACTCCAGCGCACGGTCCCCCGCTCGCGGGTCGACCGACCGATCGTTCGTCGTCGCACCCGGACTCTTGGCCTTCTGTGGTCCAATCCGGTGCGCATCGAAACGGCAGCGAAGATCTAGAGCGCTGTCACTTACACCCAATATCCACGAACTCACGCAAGCCCTGGAAGCTGAGGTGGAGAAGCGAGTGATAGCACGGCGGTTGACGACGCATCCTGGAGTCGGTCCGCTGACAACACTGGCCTTCGAGTTAGTGATCGGAACTCTGGAGCACTTTCACTGCGGGAAACAGATTGCCGGCTATGTCGGGCTGGTGCCGGCAGAAGAATCGAGTGGAGACTGGCGCCGGCTGGGACAGATCAGCAAACAAGGCAATGTGCTGCTGCGTTTCCTGCTGGTGGAAGCAACGCAGGTCACGGTGCGGAGCCAGCATGAGTGGTGCAGTAGGTTTCTCCACCTCGCCATGCGACGAGGACGGAAGATCGCGAAGGTCGCGATGACGCGA
The DNA here is from genome assembly GCA_030038125.1 of Candidatus Sulfotelmatobacter sp. Classification (GTDB taxonomy): domain Bacteria; phylum Acidobacteriota; class Terriglobia; order Terriglobales; family Acidobacteriaceae; genus Sulfotelmatobacter. Next base: position 119 of record JASHPL010000343.1, on the reverse strand, counting down.
AAGCTGGCGGTGCATCTGTGTTGGATGTGGCGTCAGGGTCGGGACTACGGCCAGTTCGAGAAGTTCGGCTCGCACGCGGGAGCGGGCGTCACCGTCACATTAATGTTTTCAGCAAACTC
>JASHPL010000342.1 GCA_030038125.1 Candidatus Sulfotelmatobacter sp. | reverse complement strand
GCTTGCGGTCCAGCAGAATCTTGGCGCCCAGTACGTGCGGATCGCCGTGTAGGCGGTTTTGCCAAAGCGAGTAACTCACAACGGCCACCAACTGACTCTGCTCGTCTTCCTGCTGGCTGAAGAACCGGCCAGTCAACGGCGCGACTCCCAACGCCGGAAACACTCCCGCCGTCATTCGAGTCGCATTGATCTGGTCTGGCTCGCCCATGCCGGATAGCTCATAGGTATTTGCCTGATATCCGCCGAGACTTTCGAAGCTTTGAGTATCCCGCGTGTAAGCCCGGATGTCGGGAGCCGTGACTCCGGCTTCGCCGTTTCCACCGACATCAGCGCCCTGTAGGATATCCGCCAGCGAAAACAGCCGCTCCGATTGGGGAAAGGGCAACGGCCTCAATAAAACCGCTTGCACAATCGAGAAAACCGCAGTCGTGGCGCCGATACCAATTGCGAGCATCAGTACAGCGGTGGCTGTGAAACCGCGAGACTTCATCAAATGCCGGACGGCGATTCGAACATCTGAAAAGGCCATAGGAATTCCTCCCGAGGCTCAGGTCGTGAAATACGACCAGCACCCGCAAGTCCAGATACGTTTGCAACTAAGCGTCTGTTTCCCAGCTGTTTGGAAAGATGCCATGTTTTCGAGCCGGGAAACTCTGTCCGTAATCAAAAACCTCCTGTCCGCGAGCGGACACCGCTCAGTTCCCGCGAGTGCTATCATTTCTCTGCCCGCCTTTCATGCGAATTCGGCGCACTCTCCTCGTCGTTCTCGCGGTCGTGATTGTCGCTGCGGCGATCGTGACAGCCGTGCAATTGCGCAAGCACGCCCCGCCCGAAGCCGCCCGTCTCCTCCCGTCTGCGGACGCCTTTGTCTATGCCGACTTCAGTTGGATTCGAAAAGTGAATTCGGCACCGCTTCCCCCCGTTTTGCGCGATCCCGAGTTTGAGCAATTCATTCAGCAAACCGGCTTCGAGTTCGAGCGTGACTTAGACAGCATGGCCATTGCAGTCCACTATCCGGCGGCCTGGCCCGGAGGTGGTACCGGGGGATCTGCTCCCGAACCGCGTTTTTCCGAGGTCTTTATCGGGAAGCTCAACGGCGAGCGCCTGGCCACCTACCTAAAGAACGCCGCTAAATCGGTCGAGAACTATAACTCGGTCGAGATCTATACCGTCCCCATGGAGGGCCGAACATTTCGCGCTGCCATTCTGAGCGCGGATTTGGTTGCTGCGTCGAATCACGACGATCCACGAGTCATCGAAGGCATGGTGGATCGCTCACGCCGCCTGGCGTCCCCGTTTGGCGGTCCGGCGTTCCTCCGCCGCTACTACAAAGAGGTGCAGTTGGCGAGCCCCATCTGGGCTGTAGCCCGGATCGAGCCCTCCGCGCCGCATTTCGAAGAGTGGTCAACGGTTTTCCCACAATCTGCGGACTTGGTAGTTTCCGCCAGCTACAACCCGCTGCATCTTCCGCTGCGCACCGCTGGTCTACACCTTAGTGCCGAAGCTTGGGTCAGCAACAGCGAACTAGCCCGCGACATTACCGGCAAGGTGAGCGCGTTTCTGGCAAACTTTCGCAGCGCGGAATCGTCGGTCGGTTCGCCAGCCACCGATGCTGATTTGAAAACCATTTTCGACAGCATTGCCGTGCGCCAGGTCGATCGCTGTGCCGTGCTTTCGGCGACCGTACCGACGGGCATCTTTCGCAAGTTGTTGCAGTCGCCTTCGCAATCCACAGATCCACAGTCAGGCCCGGTTTCTGTGCAGCCCGTGAAGTCCCGTTGAAATTGACTTCTTTGAAACTTAGAGCAGCCGCACACGTCTTATTCTGCAGGAGCTGAAGCCTGTAGGTACAATAAGCTGGATGTCGAGCCTCCCACTGCCCATCGCCGCCTTCTTCGCCGGCCTGATTTCGTTCCTGTCGCCTTGTGTTCTGCCGCTGGTTCCCGGTTACGTTTCCCTTATCTCGGGAGCCGGCGTCGAGGAATTGAAGTCTCCGCAGGCGCAGCTTATGCGCCGCGTCATGGTGAACTCGGTGGGATTCATCTTCGGCTTCAGCGTGGTTTTTATCACGTTGGGAGCGATCTCGACAGAAATCGGACAACTGGCTGCGCGCTATAAGCACACGCTCTCGATCGTGGCCGGCGTGGTCATCATCGTTTTCGGCTTGCACCTGACCGGCATCTTCAAAATTCGTGCACTCTACACCGACGCGCGGCTGCACAGCGTTAAGGGCAACAGCACCCCGATCGGTGCGTTTGTGATTGGATTCGCCTTTGCGTTTGGCTGGACCCCATGCCTGGGACCGATTCTTACCGCGATCCTCACCCTGGCCAGCGAACAAGATACACTGGTAAAGGGGATTCTGCTGCTGGCTGTCTATTCGATGGGCTTGGCGGTTCCATTTCTGCTAACGTCCCTGCTGATGGAGCGGTTCCTGAAGTTTTACAGCCGGTTCCGCTCGCACATGCACGCACTCGAGGTCGCGTCGGGAGGTTTGCTGATCGCACTTGGAGTCTTATTGGTGATTGGCCGGTTCACGTTGATTTCAAGCTGGCTGTCGTTCTTAAATCGTTTTGCACTTTAGTTGAGGAAGTCTTATGTCTACTGCTCCAAAGTTTCCGCCGACGGATCCTGAAGATTCATCGCAATTCGCTAGTCATGCGCAACATCCCAGGGAAACCGCTGCAGCCGACCCGGGTGGCGGGCCCGTGGGAAGCTCTCATGCCGACATACGAGAATTCTCGGACGGTTCCGGACAGCCGCCTGAAGGCTCGCCTCAGCCACCGATGCGCGGAGGAGGCCGCAATCCACTCGGGCTCGTCGTGCTCGCCGTCGTTATTGCGGGCATGCTGTATTTTGGCTTTCATACGGCGCGTCGCTCCGGAACGGAAGCGCCCGCGGTACTGAGCAAGTCCACTCCTGCGCCAGATTTCACGCTCGAAGCCCTCGATGGCAGGAACTTACGCCTCTCGGACTTTCGCGGGAAAGCGGTCCTGCTGAATTTCTGGGCTACGTGGTGCGGCCCGTGCAAAATCGAGACCCCCTGGCTGGTGGAAATGCAAAAAGAATATGGCCCGCAGGGATTGCAGGTGGTCGGGGTTGCCATGGATGACTCCGGCAAAGATGAAATCGCCAAGTTTGCGAAAGAGATGGGAGTGAACTATCCCGTGTTGCTCGGCAAAGAGGCCGTGGGAGATGCATACGGCGGCGTGCCTGCTTTGCCGGAGAGCTTTTTCATCGGCCGCAACGGAAAGATTGTCGACAAAATTATGGGACTGGAGGGCAAAGCCGAAATCGAGAGCGCGATCAAGAAAGCGCTTGACACTCAGCCCGTGGCAACTCCTTCAACCTCGGCCAGCGCTGCTCTGCCTCAGACCTGACAATAGAAAAGCGCGGCCAATAGGATTAGATTGACTTCCAGAGGCCAGCACTTCCAAACGTGAGGTTGGCCCAACTCGCGGATGACCAGCAAAGCAAAGCTCGCTCTGATCTTATGCTCAACGCTGCTGTCAGGTGGGGCATTCGCGCAATCGGGGCAGGAGCCTTCCGTTACTTACACGCCTATCGCGCCCCCATCGACGACGAGAGGCAAGGCTCCGTCAGTCACAATAGCTCCGGTATCGCTGGTCACCGCTCCACGCGCCAAGGAAACCATGGTGGACTTGGATTTCCGCGTTGCTTCCGGCTTTCACATCAACTCGAACACTCCCAAGTCGGAATTCCTGATCCCGACCAAGCTCAATATGAACGTCCCCACCGATATCGCACTGGGAAAAATCGAGTATCCGCCGGGCCAGGATGTCAGCTTTCCCTTTTCGCCGGACGAGGCGCTCAACGTTTACACAGGAGATTTCACGGTCAAGGTTGCCGTTCATCCGTTGCACTCAGTGGTGCCGGGAAAATACGTAATGCATGGATTCCTCCGCTATCAAGCCTGCGATAACGCTCAGTGCTTTCCACCGAAGAACCTCCCCGTGAGCTTTGAAGTGAAGGTCGTGAAAGAACCGCCAGGGCCGAGCCACAATCCCGCCCAAAGCCCACACGTGCACAATTAGCGCTCAAACTTTGACGGATCGCTCACCCGATTTCGATTGTGGAGGGACAAACGCCCTCGGCTGTCCGGTCGAGCGAA
>JASHPL010000341.1 GCA_030038125.1 Candidatus Sulfotelmatobacter sp. | reverse complement strand
GCCCGATCGTCGGCGGCGACTTCATGCTTCACGACTTCCAACTGAAGTTTCTGCAAGAATTGCACAACGGCGGGTCCCGAGAGATCTTTTCGTTCGCCACGCGAACAGGAATCGCTGACTGTGACCACGGCGGCCGTGATGCGTTGGCGCGGTCGCGGTTCAGTTATCGAGGAGGACATCTTCCTCCTCTTCCCTCGTTCCGCTGGCGATAGAGGTTGCGCCGGTCGAACCCGGAGAAGTTGGCGACGATGCGACCGCCTCAGGCTCGCCGCCGCCGTCGCGCTGCGATTCGTCGAGCAGGCGCAGACCTTCCATCAATAATCCTTGTGTGTTGAGCTTCGCAGTTTCTTTATCCGTCTTGCCGTCAAAGTTGAGCTCGAAACTCCCGCCGGTCCAGCGCAGCACTTTGAAAACAGCCTGATCGCCCACAAGCGAGCCATAAGTCGCGTGTTTGACTTGGCCTTCAGCAAAGAAAACCTCACATCGATCGCCCTCGTTGTTGAGCGTGAGTTGGCAGCTCTTGCGGCCCATCTCCAGCGACTGCATCAAGTCGATCACGTTCATTTGCGCGAGGCTGCCGCGAACGACGCCGTCCGAAGGCGCGGTCTTGGCCATTTTTTCCAGCGCAATGCGATCGATCATGCGCTTGATGCGGCGCGTCGCTTCTTTCAGGAAAAAAGGCTTTTCCAAGTAATCATCTGCGGCATCCTGGGGCGAGAGGCGCTCGGCAATGTCGGCCTTGCTGGCCATGAGCACCGTGGAGAAATTCGCGGTCGCCGGACGGCTCTTGAGCTTCTCCACCAATTGTCGCCCATCCATTCCCGGCAAACGATAGTCGCAAACCACAAGTTCGGGAGGATTGTCGACCGCCTTCAACAACGCATCGGCGGCATCGGACGCGGTCATGACCTGCGCCAGTGGCGCAAGGGCCTGGTGCAACATTCCCAGCACCATGGGATTATCGTCAACAACCAGCAGCTTTACATCGTTGGCCATGAGACTTGAACGCAGTTATTTCTTCACACGGCGATATTCGCCGCTCTTGCCGCCGCTTTTGCGATCGAGCGCAATCTCGCGAATTTCAATGCTCTTGTCCGCCGCCTTACACATGTCGTAGACAGTCAGCGCAGAAATGCTGGCGGCGACCAGCGCCTCCATTTCGACGCCAGTTTCCGCGTACGTCGCAACTTTCGAGGTGATAGCGACGCCATTCTCGCACAGCCGCAGATCGACATCAACGAGCGAAAGCGGCAAAGGATGGCATAGAGGGATCAACTCCGCTGTGCGCTTCGCCGCCATGATGCCGGCCAGGCGCGCGACTTCGAGCGCATCTCCTTTGGGATTTTTCGGCAAGGCGGCTAATACTGCAGGTTTCATCAGGACGAAAGCGCTGGCCTCCGCTTCGCGTTTTGAAGCAGCCTTACCGGAAACATCGACCATTCGCGCCCGTCCCGCGCCGTCGTAATGAGAAAGCTTCTTCGCCATCCGGAACTTCTATCTTACATGGACGCTGGCTGCGAGGCGGTTCAATTGGCAGACTCCGGGCTTAGCTTAACGCCTCTGCTTTCTTCTGACGCTTGTAGTAGCGGCGGAATTTGGCGCGATTGCCGCACTTGGTCATGTCACACCAGCGCCGGCGATGATTTTTGCTGGTATCGAGAAACAGCCAGAGGCAGGTCTTGGCGGCGCAGGCGCGCACGAAGTGCAGTTGGTCGGAAGCAAGAAGATCCGCAGCCGAGCGCGCAATCGGCCACAAGGATGCCTCGAGATGGTCGAGTGCATCGTCAAACTTCCAGGCAAATCGCCGGCGTGTCTCGACAAGCTGGGAGTGCTGCGCCGCGTCCCGCACATAGCGGTTCAAGGTGGGGAGCGCCGTGCGGGGCACGGGCACCTTATTCAGGACGGCCCAGAAAACTTCATTCATCGCTTCGCGCAGATGGATCGCCGCTGCTAAGGCAGATTGCGCTCGTTCGGGGGCGCGTTCGCCGCGAGCAACCAGTCGATCGGCATCGTGCGGTTCGAGAAGTCCCGTGTCTTCGGCAAAATGCACTAGATCGGTGTAAGACGTGAGAAGTTCCTTGGGTTCGTTGGTGAAGCGATCATCGAGCGTATTGATAAAGTCGAGACACAACGCGTCCCCAGACAGATCAAACCGAGGGGGCTGGCGTCGCGTGATTTTCCTTCCGCAATAAATATCGGGCATCGGTACCCAGCCCTATTATCTAACCATTGAAACCCTATTGACAAGTTAGACACCGATGTTTAGGATTGCTCTAACTGGCGAAGCCATTTTTGAGGGTTAGATCATGTTCTTCGACCGGCCTGCTCAAATTCTGACCGTCATCCGCGAGAGCATGGCGGCGAACGGGACAGTACGGATGCATCAACTGGCGAACGAAAGAATGGTAAACATAGGAGGCAGGCCCGTGATCATGCCCGTATCCAGGCGCCAATCCGCAGTCGGTCGTGGCGGCGAGAGCGTCAAGCTGGTGCTCGCCTTCGCGGCAATCTATCTCGTGTGGGGTTCGACTTATCTGGCGATCCGCTATGCGGTCGAAACGATTCCACCGCTGGTTGTGGTTGGTATTCGTCACACCGTTGCGGGATCGATCTTGCTGGCATGGGCGTGGATGCGCGGGTTTCGTCCCAAGCGGGAGCATTGGATCTCAGGGTTCGTGATCGGTGCCCTCTTCTTTCTGATTGGCCACGGATCGCTGCATTGGGCGGAACAGTACGTTGGCTCGGGCCTGGCGGCATTGCTCATCGCAACCGAGCCGATGTTCATCCTCGTTCTCGCCTGGGCGACAGGCCAGCAGAGCATCAGCCGAATCAGTGCGCTGGGCCTGGGATTAGGCGTGGCCGGAGTCGCGATCCTCACAGCAGCCGATCTGGGAACGAGCCATTCGACATTGATGGGAGTGCTGGCGGTGCTACTCGGATCGCTGGCGTGGGCCGCCGGGGTGGTGATCTCACCCAAGGTGAAGTTGCCTACGGACGCGCTGGCGCGAACCGCTGTTCCCCTGGTATGCGGCGCAGCACTCGTGTGGGTCGCAGCGGCGGCTACCGGAGAATTGCGGCAAACGCACTGGGCGAGTATTTCGCTGCGATCGATGGGAGGTCTTGCCTATCTGATCGTCTTCGGGTCGATTGTCGCCTTCACCGCATATATGTGGCTGCTACAGCGCTGCCCACCAACCTTGGTCGCAACCCATACCTACGCTAATCCCGTGGTCGCCGTGCTGCTGGGATGGCTGCTGGCTTCCGAGCCGATGAGCCTGCGGATTGTGATCGCGACGGTTGCCATTCTGGGGGCGGTGGTGCTGATCCGGCGGGGCGAGGGGACGAGTGAACCGAAACAAGCGGAAGCGCAAGCTCAGAGCGCAAGCAAAATCAGATCCGCGGCAATGGAGAAAGTGTCATGATCAGCCGGGTTTGGCATGGCTGGACGAAGCGCGAGAACGCGGATGCGTACGCCAAGCTGCTGCGGGAAGAAATACTGCCGGGAATTCATCGCGTGCGCGGGTTCAAGGGAGCGCAGCTGCTGCGGCGCGAAGCCGGAGACGAAATCGAGTTCGTCACCATCACGCTCTTCGACTCGCCTGCGGACGTGAAGGAATTTGCGGGTGCGGACTGTGAAAAGGCGGTCATCATCCCGGAAGCGAGGAAGTTGCTATCGCACTTCGATGCGAGGTCGGCACACTACGAGATGGTCTTCCGTCTCGAATAGTAATTAAATAGGGGCTTGGAGAGTACTCGTCTGCGCGGGTGCCCCGTCTTTGTCCGTGCACTTCTAACCCGGGCCGGGCGAGTGTTTGACTTCAGGATTAGGTAGGGACGGCCGCCCGGGAGTCCGTCGAGCGCAGTTCGACACCGCTTTGCCATCCCCGCAGCGGGTGCGCCACCCTTCCTGCTGGATTCGTAGTCAGCTCGATAGCGGGCCGAGGGAGCCCCCGCCACGCCTAGTGGTGCTGGTCGCGACGGCGGAGATAGTCGATGAACATCTGCTCCACGGGCTTGTCGTAGCCCATGAGGACGTGGCGAACGGTGTGTCCGCTGACAAAATGGCAGACTTCCTCGGCTAGATTCTTGGCGTGATCGCCGGCCCGCTCCAGCGATTGGGTCATGAAGATGACTTGCAGGCTTGCCTGCCGGTGGACATCCTCAGGATTGTCAATGTGGCGCATGAAGATGAGATTGCGAAGGCGGTCCATTTCCGCGTCGGCGCGGAGGACGTCGACGGCTTTCGCGATTTGCCGCTCAGAAAACGCCGCGGCGCAATCGGTCAGCATCTTCTCGAGAATGGTCGCCATCTGGGTGAGTTCACGAGTGTCCTCGGGATCGAGGCGGCCGGCGGCCGCTTGGGCGCTTGAGGCGAAGCTGAGGAGCAGGTCACCGATTCGCTCCAAGCCGATCATGAACTTCATGCAGGCGAGAAGCTCACGTGCCTCGGCGGGAGCCACCTCGGTGATAGCGTTGGTCACGGCACTATCGATTTCCATATCGAGCGTGTCCAGTTCCCGCTCACGCTCGCGCAGAGAGTTGAGCAGAGCTGCGGAGCCGGTGGCAATGCCTTCCGCGGCAGCGCCGGCGGCCTCCTTGGCGAGGACGCAGGCTTCTACGGTGCGGCGCACGATGTAGTGATGAGCCGGTTCCGGATTCGGGCTCTTGGTTGCTGTACTCATGAGGGTGTCCGAGGGTCGAGAACGCCGGCGGCGACGAGCGCGGGCGTCGTCATCGCCGTAATTTCGCCGTTCATGCGATTGGATGACCAACACTCAAGAATAGGTTTTATGTTTGGCATGGTGGTTAAAAACCTGTGAATATTCGGTTATTTTTCGATGCCAGCTTCTGGTGCACCAGAAGCACAAGGTATTGTGGGGCAATGACGAGACAGTCATAAGGGAATCCGTGATCCCGGAAAGACGAAATCCCCCACCCTACGAAAACTGGGTAGGGTGGGCCGCCCGCCGTGCTAAAACCGGATAGGGCGGGCACCGCTCCTTGGGGCCCCGGCTCAGGCCATGGGTAGGGTAAAAATGAAGGTGCTGCCGTGGCCGAGTTCGCTTTCGGCGTGAATCGCGCCCAGATGCGCGCGGACGATGTGTTTGGCGATGGCGAGACCGAGGCCTGTGCCTCCGGATTCGCGGGAGCGCGCCTTGTCCACGCGATAGAAGCGCTCAAACAAACGCGGCAGGTGCTCGGACGAAATACCTGCACCAAAATCCTGAACGTAGAATTCGATGCCTCGTTGCGCGGCGCGTGCCCCGAGAACGATGCGGCCTCCGGCACGGCCGTATTTCATGGCGTTGTCAATCAGATTGGAGAAGACTTGGTGGATGGCTTCTCGATCGGCCAGCACCGGCGGCAGCGTCTCAAGTGAGCCGCTGCCTCCTTCGGCATCTTTGATCTGTAATTCCACACCCTGACCACGGGCGATCTCGCGAAAGCTCTCTTCGGCATCGTGCAAAAGCTCGACAGGCGGAATGGGTTCAGTCTCAAAGCGGGTTTCGCCGGATTCGACCCGCGCCAGAGTCAGTAGATCCTCAGTGAGACGCGACATGCGGGCGGCATTCTTGCGAATGATCTCGAGAAACTCGCGCGTAGGAGCGCCGTTGTCAGTGGCGCTGTCGAGCAGAGTTTCGGCGTATCCCTGAATCGAGGTCAGGGGGGTGCGGAGTTCGTGCGAAACATTGGCGATAAAATCGCGTCGAGTCTTTTCCACCCGCTCGGTCTCGGTGAGATCACGCAAGACAGCGACCACACCGCCACCGGGCAAAGGTGCAGCGGTCACGTCGTAGGCACGGCCGGGCACGATGGAAGTTGCGCGCGCGGTCTTGACTTCTTTGGTCGTGGTCGCGGCTTTGACCGTGGCCAAAAAGTCAGGATCACGGATGGTCTCGACGACTGGAGCATTGAGCCGAGTGCGCTGTGGAACCAGGCGATCCATGGGTTGATTTGCCCACTGCACCAGGCCGTCGGAGCTAACGGCGATGACAGCGTCTTGCATGCTGTTGAGCAGAGTTTCCAGTTGACGCTGGCTGGAGCGGACCGCGGCAAAACTCCGTTCCACCTGGCTGGCGGTGCGGTCGATGGCGGCGGCGACCCGTCCAATTTCATCGAGCGGCCTGGCATCCACGCGAGCGTGCAGATCGCCTCGTTCGATGCGGGCGGCCACATCGACGATGTGTTCGAGGCGGCGCGAGGTCCAGGTAGACGCCACAAAGGCGATAACTAACGCGATAAGAAAGGCGATCGCCGAGCCCCAGAGCAAGCGCCGACGCACATGTTCCCGCACCCCTTCGATATCGGAAAGGGGATAAGCCAGGCGCACCGCGCCTCCGGGAATCGGAGCGGCCACATAAAGGAAGGGAACACCCAGGGTGGCGCTGCGGCGTTCGCTTTCGCTCGCTTGTCCAGCCAGAGCCCTTGCGAACTCTGGGCGCTGGGCGTGGTTGTCCATGGTGGCAGGATCGGCTTCGGAGTCGGCCAGCACTTTGCCTGAGCTGTCGATGATCGTGACGCGAGCCCCGGCAGCCTGACTTTCCTGCGCGGCAATTTCCGCAAACGAGTGAGAGTGGTCGGTTTCGACGCGGTGCGCGAACAACAATGTTTTCTGGGTCAGGTTGCGCTCAATTTGCGACCGCAGAGAGCTTTCCCAGGCGTCGCCCATCACGACATCAAGAATGACTGCAGTGGCGCCGATCACGACCAGGAAAACCGCCAGCAGTTTGAAGAAGATGCGATTCTTCATCGCGGGTGCACCAGTTCGAAGGCTGGATAACTCTCGGCCACCGCAGCAAAGGCCTCAGGCGGCGAACCGGCGGGAACGATAAAATAGCGCTGCACTTCGCCCTTGAACCGGTCCAAATAGGCCTTGAGAACATCGAGTTGCTCGGGTCCGGAAAGCGGGCGCAGTGGGAAGCTCTGCAGCCGGCGTCCTTTCTTCAGTCTCACTTCTCCTGCGGCCTCGGCGTTGCGCACCCACTGCGTCCGTCCGCGAGGTGCGACCAGGTAGCTCTTCCCGTCGAGGTCCAGCAGATTGATAGGTGTGGAATAGAGCCTGCCCGATTTGCGCCCGCGCACCTGGAGCAGATAGTTGTAAGAGAAGCCAACGCCGAGGCCAATCAGGAGTCGGAATACGCTGTTGAACAGCCTTTCGATCGCAGAAGGCTGGCGAAAGGCAGGAAGAGTCTCGGTCATATGCGGTTGGTCTGCGACTCCGTCATTTTGGCGCCTCGAAGCGGTACCCGGCGCCGCGCACGGTCTTGAGATAGCGAGGATTCTCCGGGTCAGGTTCGATCTTTTCGCGGATACGGCGCACATAGACATCAACCGAGCGCGGAGTCACGTAAGAGGTGTCTCGCCAAACCGAGTCGAGAAGATGGTCGCGGCTAAAGACGCGTCCTTTATGGCGGGCGAAATAATCGAGCAGCCGGAACTCGGTGGCCGTGGTCGGAACCGCCTGGCCGCGAACCATCAGAGTCATGGCGGAAGGATCAATCTCGATTTCGCCGACTTTCATAGGGCTGGGTGGAAGGGGACGCTCGAAGCGCCGCAGAACCGCCTTCACGCGGGCGACAAGCTCGCGCGGGCTGAAGGGTTTGGGAATGTAATCGTCGGCGCCGAGTTCCAGGCCGAGGACACGGTCGGCTTCGCTGCTTTTCGCTGTAAGAAAGATAACCGGAACCGAAGCAAGACCCGCGGTCTGGCGGATGGTACGGCAGATTTCCAGACCGTCTCGGCCGGGAACCATGATGTCGAGGATGAATAGTGCGGGCCGCTGGCGTTCTGCGTCCGGAAGCACGTTGGCTCCGTTGGGATAGACGCGCACAACAAAAGATTCATTTTCCAGATGATGGCGCACCAGACGGGAAATGTCAGGATCGTCTTCCACCAAAAAGAGGATTGGTTTCACGCCAACATTGTAACGAAGCCGGTACCGAGGACCTAGTACCGATTATCACGCAAAGCGGGATCACGCGAAGATTTTAATCGGATGTTAACAATCGGCTTATGGTGTGCTCTCGAAGGTATTGGGATAACATTTGCTTCTATGAAGTACGACTTTCTGGTCGAGACCTATGCCACGGAACGGGTCAAGCTACTGAGTGTGTGGAGCGAGTTCCGGGACGAGGATCTCCCGCTACGGCCGAATGCGAAAGATCGGCGTGGCCGCAGCGTGCACGAGCATATGGTGCATCAGTGTGTGAGCGAGGATTTGTGGTTCCGCGACATGTTGGGTATTGATGTCGGCGCACCTCCGCTGCCGAAAGTCGAGTCGCGAGTGGGATTCATGCGCCGGTATGCGGAGGATAGCGGGAACCGGCTGGGGGCGTTGCAGAAGCAGGATGAAGCGTGGTGGGAAGAAGGCACGAAATTCTTCGATGTGCAGCGATCGCGGGCCTGGGTCATGGTGAGGCGGATCGCGCATACGTCGCATCATCGCGGGCAGTTGATGGCCATGCTGCGCATGCTGGGGCGGGATCTGCACAGCAACTACGGTCCGACAGCGGACACGGGCGGGTTGATGGCGAATCGCGCGCCCACGATTTATGCCTATGAGAGCTTAGAGGAATTGCTGCGAGACGGTCGGAGGGCGGCGTTGCCTGGGGCGGGTGGGAAGAGGGTCACGGAACGACCATAAACGAGCGCTTCATCGAAAGGTTCAGCTTACTTAATGGTAAAAGCCAGGGTTAGCAGAGTCTTCTGCTCCACTTCGTGGGCCTTCCCGCTGCCCGTGGCGGGGCTCGGGCTGGAGCTGCGTTTTACCGTTAATATCGGTCGATCTCCCGCAATCCGCTTAAGGCGCGGCAGCATGTTGAACATCGCTCCCATATTCGCAGGTTCTTCCTGCACCCAGACGATATCGGCGTTCGCGCCGTGGCGGTCGAACTCGGCGATGACTTCCTGCTCGGGGAACGGATAGAGCTGCTCCAGGAATACGATGGCCGTGCTCGTATCTTTTCTCTTCTTGCGTTCGGCCTGAAGTTCGTGACCGATCTTTCCCGTGCAGATCAGGATGCGGTCCGCTTCGCCGACCGTCATATCCGGAATGACGTTCAGAAAGCGCTTCTGGGTGAAATCTTCGATGGGAGAACTCGCGTCGGGATGGCGCAGCATGCTCTTCGGGGTGAAGACGACGAGCGGCTTGCGCCAGTGCCGTAGCGCCTGCCTCCGCAGAAGATGAAAATATTGCGCGGCATTGGAGGGCTGTGCGATTTGAATGTTGTGTTTGGCCGCGAGTTGAATGAAGCGCTCAATGCGGGCGCTGGAATGCTCCGGTCCCTGACCTTCGTAGCCGTGAGGCAGCAACATCACCAGACCCGAGAGCAAATTCCATTTCGCTTCACCGGCGCTGATAAATTGATCGATGATGGCCTGCGCGACATTGGCGAAGTCTCCGAACTGCGCCTCCCAAAGGACCAGCGATTCCGGATAATCGCGGCTGTATCCGTATTCGAAGCCGAGGACGCCGGCTTCTGACAGCGTGGAGTTGTAGATTTCGCAGCGCGCCTGGCCCGGGGCGATGTTTTCCAGCGGCACATATTCGTTTTCATTTTCGCTGTCGATAAGAACGGAGTGCCGCTGGTTGAAGGTGCCGCGGCGAGAGTCCTGCCCGCTGAAGCGCACGTGAGTCCCGGATTTTACAAGGCTGGCGAAGGCTAGCGCCTCCGCCATGCCGTAATCGACGGGACGCTTGCCCGCACCCATCTCTGCACGCTGTTCGAGAAGCTTCTTCACCTTTGGGTGAATGTGAAAATCCGGCGGATACGTCGTGAGGCGCTCGGTCAATTGGGAAAGTTCTTGGGCTGACAATCCGGTTTCAACTTCGTATTCAGGCTTATAAGGTCCGCCGAAATAGTTGTCCCAATATTCGGGAAGCTCGCGGAACATCGGCTTCTGTTTGATGCCGCCGGCTTTTTTCTGCGCGGATTCAAATTCGGCGCGGACCGCTGCTGCTTTCCCTGCAGCATCGGTGGTGCCAATATCATCGGCGTAAATCTCCCAGAGCGGCGGATGATCTTTGATTTTCTTGTAAAGCAGCGGCTGCGTGATCGTGGGATCGTCGACTTCGCTGTGGCCATGTCGGCGATACCCGATCAGATCGATGACAACGTCGGTGCCGAATTTATACCGATATTCGACCGCCATGCGCGCGACACGAACCACGGCATCCACATCTTCTCCGTTGACGTGCAAAATGGGGATCGACTGACGGCGCGCGATGCAGGCGGCAAAACGCGTGGAGTGTTCTTCTGTATAGCTGGTGGTGAACCCGAGAAAGTTGTTGACGACGACGTGAATCGTGCCACCGACGGTATAGCCGGGAAGATCGGCATAATTCATGGTTTCGGCAAGGACGCCTTGTCCCGCAAATGCCGCGTCGCCGTGCACCAGAAGCGGAAGATATTTCGCGCGACCGCCCTCTCCCGTGCGATCTTGCTTGGCGCGCGTGCGGCCAATGGTAACGGGATCGACGGATTCGAGATGGCTGGGATTGGAGACGAGATGGATGTGAACTTTGCCGCCGCTGCGGGTGACATATTCGCCGGTGGCGCCCATGTGATACTTTACGTCGCCGGAACCGAGCACGCTGCGCGGGTCAACGTCTTCGAATCCGGCGAAAATCTCCTCCGGTGGGCGCCGCGCCACGTGGGCGATGACGTTAAGACGTCCGCGATGGCTCATCCCCATCACTAACTCGATCGCGCCCAATCGTGAACTGGCGTCGAGGACCTCGTCGACGAGCGGAATCAGAGCAGTGCCCCCTTCCAGAGAAAAGCGTTTACTTCCAAGATAACGCTGCTGTATGACCTGTTCGAAAACGTCGGCGCGAATGAGCAGGTCAAGAATGCGGGTGCGTTCTTCGTCCGTAATCTCGTAAGCGCCCGACTCCATACGTTCGTAGATCCAGCGGCGGCGCTCGGGAGCGTAGATGTGATTGATCTCGACCCCGATGGTGCTGGAATAGATATCGCGAGCTTCACGGGCGTATTCGCCATCGCGCTCCAGTTCGGGCGTGGGGCGTGGGCGCAGAAAGCCGAGAGGATCGAGGTCGCCTTCGAGATATCCCCACTGCCGGTAGGCACCGAAGACGCGCTCGCGTTCGGGATTGGAACTTGCTGGACTGGAACCGTTCGTGGGAGCAGTAGCTTCCACCACGGCCGTGCCGGAGTTGCTGGTTTTTGCGGTTGGCATAAGTTGCGCTTACTAGCATAAAGGATGCGCCGAAGAACGTCCCGGATTCTGGAGGGATCCCATCTCGCAGGGCCGAATGGCGCCGGCACCTTTAACAGGAAGGTCACAAACGGCGCGAGGACGATACACCTGAACTAAGGAGTCAAAGTCTCCACTCTCCGTCACATGGCGCGACGAGGGGGTCCCGCACCCCCTCAGCCAAGGCGCGGTTTATGGATAGCGAGAACGTGGTCGAAGGTGCGATTTTCACCTATGATTACGATCACATGCTTGATGGGCGTCCTCGTGTTGAAATCTGTGAGCGGGCTTGACGTGGTGGTCGGGGTTCACCTTGCCTCCACTAAGCGTTACAGTGCTTGTGTCAAGAAACAGGGCAATCTATGTGGGAAGCTGGTTTTGGGCTAAGGGCTAGGATGACGTCGCTGCTGGCGGCCGCCATGGCTGCGAATGCTCTGATGCTCGCGTGCAGCACGAAGGCCGCGCCGGATCCGCAGGCAGGTGTGGCTTTCGCGATGCCGGTGAAAGTGCTAGTGACAAAGCCGGTGCCGATCGACGATGCTGGCAACTACGTCGCCACGCTCAAGTCGCGGGATTCCGCCGTGATCATGCCGCAGGTGGAGGGGCAGATCACGCAGATCCTTGTCCACTCTGGCGATCGCGTGCAAGGGGGGAACCCGTTGATGGAGATTGATCCGCTCAAGCAGCAAGCCACGGTCAAGAGCGAGGAGAGCGCGCGAGCGGCACAGCAGGCCAATTTAAGCTGGGCCAAGCAACAATACGATCGCTCTCAAGGACTGTTCGCGGCCGGAGTGGTCAGCAAGCAGGATCTGGATCAAGCCAAAGCCACCCTGGACGCGGCGCAGGCTCAGATGGATTCGCTCGCGGCCCAGCTGCGCGAGCAGGAGGTGCAGCTGCACTATTTCAACGTGGTTGCACCACGGAGCGGAATTGTCGGCGATATCCCGGTGCGAGTCGGCGATCGCGTCACTACTTCGACGCAGCTTACCACCGTGGATCAGCCGGGAAGTCTCGAAGTATACGTGTATGTGCCGGTCGAGCGTTCTCGTCAGCTCAAAATGAACCAGCCGGTGCAAGTGCTCGACAGCAATGGAAAGCTGCTGGCAGACTCCCGGGTGAGCTTCATTTCACCGCAGGTGGACAACTCGACGCAGACGGTACTGGTGAAGGCGAGGGTCGCGAACGGAAACGACGCCCTGCGGCAGTCCCAATATGTTCAGGCGCGCATTATCTTCGGCACGCATGAAAACCCCGAGATTCCGATTCTCGCGGTGTCCCGTCTTGCCGGACAGTATTTTGCTTTTGTGGCCGAGCCGCAGAACGGAGGCAAGTTTGTCGCACGCCAGGAACCGTTAAAGATTGGGCAGACCGTTGGGAACGATTTAGAAGTGCAAGAGGGGCTCAAACCGGGCGATAAGGTGATTGTCTCCGGGACGCAGTTCCTGCTCGACGGCGCGCCTGTGATGCCACAAGTCAGCAATTAGTAATGAGCGATTAGCAACCAGCATGAAATACCCGGAAGTCGCATTTTTCGTCCGAATTGCCAACCGCTGACTGCTAATTACTAATTGCTGACTGCTGATCTTCTGCCTTCATGTTTGCTGATTTCTTCATCCGGCGTCCGGTTTTTGCCACGGTATGTGCATTGCTGATCGTACTGGCAGGCGCAGCCGTCGTGCCCACATTGCCGGTCGCTCAGTTCCCCAACCTTGCTCCCCCGCAGGTAGCTGTAAACAGCTTTTACACCGGGGCCAGCGCGCAGACGGTTGAAAGCGCGGTTACTATCCCGCTGGAACAGCAAATCAACGGCGCCGAGGGAATGAAGTACATGACTTCGACCAGCGGCAACGACGGCAGCAGCAGCATTCTGGTAACGTTCGATCTGACGCGCGACCCCGACCTGGCTACGGTTGACATCCAGAACCGTGTGAATACGGCGCAAGGACGGCTTCCGGCAGCGGTCAAAGCAATCGGCATCACCACGCAGAAGACGTCAGAGAATTTTATCTTCGGCGCCGCCGTCACCTCCGACAACAACCGGTATTCGACGCTTTTCATGAGCAACTATCTCGACGTGTATGTGCGCGACGCTCTCAAACGGATTCCGGGAGTCGCCGATGTGCAGATCTTCGGGGAAGGAAAGTATTCCATGCGGCTGTGGCTCGATCCGGTGCGCATGGCCGGACGCGGACTCACGGCTTCCGATGTAGTGAATGCTCTTTCAGAGCAGAACCTGGAGGTCGGAGCCGGACAAGTTGGCCAGCAGCCAGCCGTTCCCGGGCAAGATTATCAAATCAGCGTGCGCGCCATCGGTCGCTTAAGTGAGCCCGCGCAATTCGACAACATCATTTTGAAGACGAATGCCGATGGAACTCTGGTGCGCTTGCGCGACGTCGGGCGCGCGGAGTTGGGGGCGGAGAGCTACTCATCGGACCTGCTCTACAACGGGCAAGAGGCAACCGGATTCGGAGTGTCACAGCTCTCTACCGCGAACGCTCTGCAAGTTCATCGGCTGGCCCTGGCCGAACTGGAGCGTCTTTCGAAGAACTTCCCTCCTGGAATGCACTATAAGTTGGCCTTCGATACCACCGAGGCGGTGAGCGCGTCGATCCACGACGTGGTTTTCACGGTGGGCTTGGCCATCCTGCTGGTCATCGGCGTGATCTTTATCTTTCTCGGCGACTGGCGCACCACCATGATTCACTTCATCGCCACTCCGGTTTCGCTGATCGGCACGTTTGCATTTGTGAAGTTGCTCGGGTTTTCCATTAATACGCTGACGCTCTTTGGCATCACCCTCGCGACGGGGCTTGTGGTGGATGACGCCATCGTCGTGATTGAAAACATCGAACGCCATATCGCCGGTGGCGAGCACGATTCCCACAAAGCGGCGACGGCGGCAACCGCCGAGATCACCAGCGCCGTAATCGCAACTTCTCTGGTGCTGGTGGCGGTGTTTGTGCCGGTGGCGTTCTTTCCCGGAACAACCGGCATTCTCTTCCGCCAGTTTGCTCTGACGATCGCATTTTCCATCGCCATTTCCGCATTCAACGCACTCACGCTGGCGCCAGCTCTGGCCGCGATCTTCCTGGCAGGTCCGCACGGAGAGAAGTGGTGGTGGCTGCGCAAGTTTGATCGAGGTGTCGCGGCCATGACCCGCGGGTATCAAGCCCTGCTGCACCACGTGCTGGAATACAAAATGGTGATGGTGGTGTTGTTTTTCGCCGGGTTGGGACTGACCTATTTTGTGTTTACTCATGTGCCGACGGGATTCGTTCCGGATGACGATCAGGGATATTTCATGGTCATTATCCAAGCGCCGCCTGGCGCCTCGCTCGAGTACACCATAGCCGTGGGGAAACAGGCTTCTCAAATCCTGCAGGGGGAACCGGAGATCGAGGGAGTTTTCGCGGTAGCGGGATTCAGTTTTGCGGGAGCGGCAGCGAACCAGGGAATTATTTTCGTGACGCTACGGCCATATTCACAACGCCAGGGCGAGCAGCACACTGCCATGGCAGTGGTGAATCGCGTGCGCATGAAGCTATTTGCGGTTTCCGGCGCCGTTGTTTTCGCGACCCTTCCGCCTGCGGTGCAGGGACTCGGGCAGTTTGGCGGATTCCAGTTTGTCGTGCAGGATCAGGGCGCGCACCGACTGGACGAGTTGGCGGCTGCCGTGCAAGGGCTTATGGGGCAAGCCAGTCAACGCAAAGATTTGAGCCAGGTATTCACGCAGTTTACCGCGAATGATCCGCAGTACGTGGTGACGATCGACCGCGAGAAAGCTAAGAGTCTGCACGTACCCCTCACGCAGATCACAGATACGCTGGGTGTCTACGTGGGCTCGTCCTATGTGAATGATTTCGACTTCAATAACCGTTCCTATCGCGTTTACGTGCAGGCCGATAAAGAGTTTCGCTCGACGGCCCAGGACATGCGGCAGTTTTACGCGAGATCAGACAGTGGCGGGATGGTACCGCTGGATAATTTAATTAGCATTACCCAGACTGCCACGCCGCAGGTGATCAGTCACTACAATTTGTTCCGCTCAGCCGAAATTGACGGTTCGCCCGCCCCGGGGTACAGCTCCGGGCAGGCAATTGCCGCCATGGAACAACTCGCGGCGAAAATGCCTCAGGGATTTTCTTACAGTTGGACAGGCCTCTCGCTTGAAGAATTGCAGTCCGGAGGAATATCGCTGATTTTGTTTGGCTTGGGCAGCCTGGTGGTGTATCTGACGCTTTCGGCCCAATATGAGAGTTTCGTGCTGCCCTTCATCGTGCTGCTCGCCGTGCCAATGGCATTGCTCGGCGCGCTCGGCGCGCAATGGATGCGCAGCTTGCAGGACGATATCTACTGCCAAGTTGGGCTCGTTATGCTGGTAGGGCTGGCGAGCAAGAATGCGATTCTGATTGTGGAATTTTCTGAGCAATTGCGCGAGCGCGGAGTCCCATTGATGGAATCGGCGGTGCAGGCCGCCACCATTCGTCTGCGTCCGATCCTGATGACGTCGATGGCATTCATTCTGGGCGTGGTGCCACTGGCGGTGGCGACGGGAGCAGGCGAAAACGGGCGTCATTCGGTGGGTACGACGGTTTTTGGCGGAATGATTATGTCGACGGTGCTGAATCTGTTTTTCATTCCAGTGCTTTATCTGATTATCGAGGGCTGGCGAGAACACGGCAAAGTCCACTCGCGGCACAGTGCGATCTGAACAGGCTAGCTCTCCAGGGCAATTCTTCCCGACGCGCTGTTCTCAAACTAACGAAGCGGGTATGGTTCGGCATTCCTGCCTTCCTTTTCCCATCCCTGTGCCGGATTCTTCGAGCGAGCGTGGCGGCGTGGAGGTTTCTCGACGTCAGACGATTTTTTTCGACGCGCTTCGCGACGGCGCACCCTGGCCATCCACTCGCGCGAATACATTGTGCCGCGGCACTTAGGCGAACCACAATGGCAAGGGGCAGGTTCCTCGTCGTCGTATAGGTTGTAATCCCAGACTAATTCTTCTCCCGCAGCGATGTTGCGCAAGGCGAAGATCCAAACCCGGCCTTTAATCTCGTCGACTTCACAGTTTGGATCGCAGGAGTGATTGAGATAGGCGCCCAGCCCTTCGCCATCAATCACAGTTTTGCCATCTTCCAAGCCGTACAGATAGGTGCGAGGCGCACCATCGTAGAGACGATCGGCCTCCTCGGGCGTGATGCGTGGGCCTGCGTATTCGACCACGCGAGCACCTTTGCGGATGGGCGTGGTGGTGAAAACGCCGACAGCATGAATGCGGGAAGGGCGAACAACCAAGGGCATGCCACTAATTTCGCACGATCACGGAGTCTTGGGGAATGCGAAAAACTACTTAGTAACGGATGGCGGCCGACTAGCTTAATCTAGGGGTCGTAGACTGAGTTGCCGTAACCCTGTTTACGCGCAGCTTCTTGCATTTCCTCCAATTGCTTCTCCTGCTCCTGCAGCTGCACCTTCATGCCATCGACTTGCTGTTGCTTCTGCTGCTGGCGTTCGTTCCATTCCACGCATCCAGAAACACAGTTGCCGGGCGCATACTGAATGGAAGCGCTGAGGCTGTCAATATCGTTCTTAAGGGAAGCAATCAGGTTCTTCTGCGACAAGATTCGAGACTTCCAATATTCCGGAGGATTCTTCTGTGAGCCGGCATCGTAGTCTGAGGTTTCTGCGACTGGCCCTTTGACGCCGGATGCTGCGGGCTGGCTTGTCTCGCTGTGCGATGAGATTTCCTCGTTGGTAATGACTTTCTTGGCTGGCTTTGCTCCTGGTGCTGTTTTTGCCGATGTGTCCAGCGTGGCAGAATCTTTAGTTTGTGCGTCTTTACTTATAGCGTCTTTGCCCTGTGTGCCTGTAGCCTGAGGATCTTTCGATGCCGGGTTTTTATCCAGAGAATCTTGCGACGATCCGCTCGGCTTCTCGGTCGCCGACGCAGTCCCAGGCTGTGCGTCTCTGCTCGTCTGGGCGTCTTTCTGCTGCCTTTCGATACGCGCCTGTCGGGCCACATCTCCCAAAGATGGGGCCTGGGTGTCATCCTGGGCATGCACGGGAAGAACCGAGACAAAAACCAAAGCGGCAAGAAGAAAGAGCAAATGGCATGATTTCCGCATGGAAACTCTCCAGCACAATCCGTCAACTGAGGGACGGCGATGCTCAATCCATGCTATCTCTGAAATAAAACGGCCAAAGGTTACTTTCGTTCATAGGCCGGCTGATTTATGAGATTTCTTTGCTTCGACTCGTCCGCTGTAAGCGGGGCTCCAGCTATTCCGGACCCGCTGAGTGGCGCTGTAATTTTGAATCGGCCTCGCTAAGATCGTCGGCGACGATGCGATCAATCAGTTCGATGACACCATCTCCGCGAGGCTTGTCCAGGACAATGTCGGCATCTTCCTTTAGCGAGGGCAGCGCATTGGCGACGGCGACACTGCACCCGGATATGCGCAAAAATGCGTGGTCGTTCTCCGCATCCCCTATAGCGACAACGTCGTGCAAAGACATTCCGAGTTCGTCGAGAGCGGCCTGCAATCCGGTTCCCTTGTCGACTCCCAAGGGAAGAATCATGACCGAATCTTTGTTGAAGATGACTTGCAGATCAAGGCTAAGATCGCGAATGGCGGCGAGTGCGGCATCCTCATGAGGCCGCCAAGTGGCAACAACGGTTCTACCGAGAGCAAACGGAATTTCTTTCTCCTGCAAGTACGCGACAAACCGCTGGTTCGGAGTTTCGCAGAGGAGTTTCTGCTCGCGAGTTGCGGGGCGATAGAGCACGCCTCCGTTTTCAAAAACGACACGATCAAACAAATCGAGCCTGGAGAATACAGTCGAGAGATCAGGCAGATGCCTGCCGGTGACCATCAGCAGCTTGCGGCCAGTCGCGCGCAGGCGCTCGAGCGCCGCAATAGCTCTGTCGCTTACGGCGCCGTCGGCGGCGAGCGTACCGTCGTAATCCGTCGCGAGAACGAGAAAACGCATGGCAATTGGATGCGCGAACAGCCCAAAAGCGTCTTGTCCGGCGCTAACCTGATTCTAACTAAGCCCCTTTTTGCCCCCAGAGAGAATCTCGAGAAACCGCGGGCGGCGAGCCCCTCCGACTTTGCTGAATGCTTGCCCGCGCTACTTGATCAGAATTTCGCTGCGCTCATTTGCTCTCGTTGCAAACGCTGCGACTCACCAGATCGGCGAAGCCGCCTTCGGGAGCCTTGCCGAATTGATTATCGTGCGAGGCTTTCTTGGTGACGACGAAGCGTCCATTACGGTCGCGGCTGTAGAACCATTCGGTGGTGGGCGAGGCCAAACCGGTGTTGCAATTGAAGTGAACGCGGGCGCGCATCTCCACGAACGGACCGCCTTGCGGGAGTTCTCCGGGGTTTTTGTACTCGACGCGAATGAGGGCTACGCGCTGATTCTTTTTCAACACCCGCACCGAACTGATCGACACCGTGTCGCCAGTTTGGGTGTGACCGATGACTTGCCAGGCTTCTGAGGCGAGCAGCACGAAATGGAAGACGAGAACGGGTGCGAGTGCGACGGCGGCGAGAATGAAGAGCAATCTTTTCAACGCTAGATTGGTTTGCCTGTTGCGGCACACACAATTTCTAGCAAAAGGATAATTCTGTCAATGGTGGGCTGGGATTCGCTGCGCCGGACGCGCATAATAAAGCCAACTATGGAGATTCTTCGTTCCATCACATTTGAGTCCACAGTTGGGCCACTATTTATCGCCGCGTCGGAGAAAGGTCTGGTTGCGCTGGAATTCGACAAGCGGTTGCCGGGACAGCAAACAATCCGCCCGAACCCACGAGACATTCGTTTGGAAACCGCAACTTCTGGAGCTTCGCATCCCGAGCGACGAGATCGCGGTGCGATTCGCTTCTTAGAATCGCCTGAGGACATGCAAGTTTATATCGGCGAATTGCAGGAATATTTCGCTGGATCGCGCAAGCGCTTCGATTTCCCGCTCGATCTGCGGGGGACCGAATTTCAGTTGGCGTGCTGGCAGGCGCTGGTTGAGATTCCTTACGGCGAGACGCGTACCTATGCCGATATCGCGCGCACGATCGCAAAAGCGCAGGCATTTCGCGCCGTGGGCCTGGCTAATAATCGAAATCCGATTGCGATTGTGGTGCCATGCCATCGCGTGATCGCGTCGGATGGCACGCTGTGCGGATATGGCGGCGGGCTCGACATCAAGCGCAAACTTCTGGAACTGGAAGGCGCGCTGAGCGGGACGCTGGCTTCTTAGAATTACTGTAAGTGTGTCCAAAGATTTTGTTTACGTTGAGCTGTCGCTACCTCTTGTCCGGAAATGGAAGATGGGTCACACACGATCCCCTCGCTATGCGGCCGA
This sequence comes from Candidatus Sulfotelmatobacter sp., assembly GCA_030038125.1. Lineage (GTDB taxonomy): Bacteria > Acidobacteriota > Terriglobia > Terriglobales > Acidobacteriaceae > Sulfotelmatobacter. The sequence goes on along the minus strand of JASHPL010000341.1, from coordinate 6,130 downwards.
TGCACGTACACCGGCGCATGCCTGGCCAGCCATAGCCCAACCTCGGTAGTGGTGTTTCGTTCTGTTTCCGATACTTCACAAGCCAGTGACGAATTCCCGTTGGGAGGTCGCGCATATCCCCTCCCAGCATCGGCAGCTTAAACCCAGGAATGTTTCTACTCCTCCCGCACAGTTCGCCGGGTTGGATCGCTCACTTCCATCGTCTACAATTCCACGAAAAGGTCATTTGAGCACAACGGACGCGCCCACCACCTCCAAGACTTCCGCCCTGCGCAAGGCAGGGTTGTTTTATCTCGTCTTCGTGATGTTTTCCTATACGACGGGCGGGCCGTTCGGCCTCGAAGATATGGTCACGACTTCGGGGCCGGGGATGACGCTTGTTTATCTGCTGGTCCTGCCGTTCTTCTGGTGCATCCCGGTGTCGCTGGTGTCGGCGGAATTGACGACGGCCATGCCGGTCGAGGGCGGATTTTATCGCTGGACGCGCGCGGCCTTTGGAGATTTCTGGGGATTTCTGGCGGGGTGGTGGAACTGGTCGGCGTCGTTTCTGCTAGGCGGAGTCTACGCGGTCCTGTTCGTGGATTATCTCGTGTACTACCTGCCGAAGATGACGTGGTGGGAGCACTATCTGATTTCGGTCGCGCTCATCGCCGTGCTGACCTGGGTGAACGTGTGCGGCATTCAAATGGTGGGACAAGTCGCTACGGCGCTGGAGCTTTTCATCTTTGTGCCGGTGATGACGATGATCGTTTTGGGGCTGATGCACTGGCATCATGATCCATTCAAGCCCTGGGTGGTGCCGCATCAGGCTACATTCAAAGTCTTCGGCGTGGGGCTGGCGCTGGGATTGTGGCTGTACTCGGGCTACGAACAGCTCTCCACAGTTGCCGAAGAAGTCAAAGACCCGCAGCGTGCCTATCCACGGGCGCTGGCGATTGTAGTACCGCTGTCGATGGCGGCGTACTTTCTGCCCGCGTTCGCTGGACTGGCTTCGGCCGGAAATTGGGAACACTGGCACGCCGGATTTTTCTCGGACGCGGCAAAGATCATCGGAGGTCCGTGGCTGGGAACCTGGATGACGGTGGCTGCAATGCTCGGCAGCGTTGCGTTGCTGAATAGCACCATTCTGACCACTACGCGCATGCCCTTTGCGATGGCTGAAGATCGCTATTTGCCCCAGATACTGACGCGGAGGCACCGGCGCTATGGCACGCCATGGCTGGCGATTGTGTCGTCGGCTGTGATCTATGCTCTGCTGGCATGGCAGAGTCTAGGACAGCTAATCTCTGTCTATATCTGGCTGCGATCGGCGACAACGGTGTTGACGGTTCTTTCTGGCTGGAAGCTACGCCAGACACGGCCAGACCTGAAGCGAACGTTCGCGATTCCTGGTGGGCGTGCAGGACTGATGTATGTCGTTGCCGCACCCATCGTCATGGCCATGGTGGCGCTGCTGGGAAACAATTGGTTTGGAACCATCGGTGGGGCTATCGCGATGCTGTTGGGACCAGTGGTGTACCTCTTTGTGCGGCGATTCGGGCCTGCTATGGAGCTTCCACGTTCGGACCCTTCGTAAAACTGAGTAAAGACAGAAAAGCTGCGTTCGCAGTACGCAGCGGCAGAGTTGGATAATTACGTGAGTCTTAGATCCCGCGGGGTGCGGACGCAGAAGAGTTCCGAGAACTTTTGCGCTCCTAGAACTCTTGTACTCGGGCAGAAGCAGTGGCGAAGGGACCGTGCACAGGGCGCCCCGCCATCTGCTTCTGCTCCCCCGTCGTTCTATCGTCGTACTTCCCCTACTAACCCAGCGGCGAAGGATCAGTTGCGGTGAAAAAGTGGGGATAGCTGGCCTTTCTGGTCTTGCCTCAGGGATTTACCCGAGAAAATCTATTCAGCTCACCCAGTCCAAAAACTTGTACCACGCTCCCGCGAGCGGCAGGAACCAGGGTTTGCCGTTGTAGAGTCCGAGAGGAGCGCCTTGAAATGGAATTCCGACGAAAGGATTTTCCGGCTTGGCACTTCCCGAGCGATCGGCGGCCATCAATTCGGCGACCTTCTGTCCTTGATACGTGGCCATGGCAACGCCGTGGCCGGCGTATCCAACGGCGTAGTACATGCCATCGAGCTGCCCAGCGTGGGGCATGATATCGAAGGCGAAATCAAGCGTGCCTCCCCAGACATAGTCGATTTTTGCATCGGCGAGTTGCGGATAGACCTCGATCATGCCGCGGCGCAGAATTTCGGCACTGCGGCGAATGGTTTGATGTGTCTCTGGAAAGAATGCAGCGCGTCCTCCGAAAAGCATGCGGCGGTCGGGGGTGAGTCGGTAATAGTAGAGATAGTTCTTCGAGTCGTAGATCATGCGGTTGTGCGGACTGAGCTCGCGCGCTAATTTTTCCGGCAATACTTCCGAGGTGATGATGAAGGACCCGATGGGGATGATCTTCTTCTGCAGCGCCGGCGTGACACGACCAGTGTATCCGCTGGTGGCGACAAAGATTTCGTGAGCCCATAGCGGACCGCCGGAAGTGGAAATCTTCCATCCATCTTCGCCTTGGCGTGAGTCACGCGCGATCGATTGAACGCGCGTGTGCTCGAAAACCTGCGCTCCGCCTTTCATGGCCGCCTTAGCTAGTCCGGCGACGTAGCGTGCCGGATTGCAGCCGGCACTGATTTCGTCAACCATTCCCCCGAAATAAATGGTTGAGCCGATCTCGGAGCCCAGATCGGTTTTTTGCACGACGCGCAGTTTGTGATTGAACTCGCGGGCGATGACTTCGGCCTGGCGGGCGTAATCATCGAAATGCTTCTGCTTGCAAGCGACTTCCAGGTGTCCGCAACGGGAGAAATCGCAGTCGATGGCATCTTCGCGCACGATCTGCTCCACACAATCAATCGACTCGAGCGAGGCCGCATACATACGCTGGGTGCGCTCGCGTCCATACATCGAGATGAGCCTGTTGACGCCGAGCTTAAGGCCGGTGAGAACCATGCCGCCATTGCGCGAACTGGCGCCCCAGCCAATGGTTTCTGATTCGAGCACGGCAACGTTTGCGCCGAGTTTAGTCAGGGTGCGCGCAGCGGAAAGACCGGTGAATCCCGACCCAATCACGGCAACGTCGACGACTTCGGGCAGCGGCCGCGAGGCGCCCGCAGTGGGCATCGTTGTTGTGGTAAGCCAGTAGTTCTGTTCGAGCATTTCTGCAGTCTCGCTTATAGCACCGCCGTTTCGTGAATCATGCGTCCTTCGGAGAAACGAGAGAGGTTGAGCAACGATGCGTCGATCAAATCTGTTTTGCCGGTGAGAATCAAATCGCTCAAAATTTTGCCGGTGGCAGGAGCGTGCATCACCCCATGCCCACTGAAACCGTTGGCCAGGAAGAAGCCGGGCACCTCCGGTGCCTCGCCCAATATTGGATGATGATCAGGGGTCATCTCATACAGCCCCGCCCACGCCCGCTTGGGATTGACGGGCAGATCGGCGAAGCAAGGCACGCGATCGGCGGCGCGGCTCAGAATCTTCTCCACGAATGCTGGATCAAAGTCAGTCTTGAATCCTGGCGTTTCTTCAGGATCATTCCAGGCCAGCAGAAATCCGCGGCTCTCCGGCCGGAAATGGAATCCGTTGGACATGTCGATAATCATGGGCGCGGTGTGCGGAAATTGGTCGAAGGGTTCGCTGGGAACCAGCATGCGGCGGAGCGGTTCGACCGGAAGATCAAGCCTTGCCATTTTGGCGATGCTTGCTGCCCAGGCGCCGGCGCAGTTGACTACCTTGCGAGTGGAAATCGGACCAGCCGGGGTTTCTACTCCGGAAATTCCACGGGCATCGCGAAGAATTGCAGTGACGTTCGTATTCTTGTGCAGCGATGCGCCATGCTCGCTTGCCCAGGCCATCAGCCCGTTCATGGCGCTGTACGGATCAACGAAACCGTCAGTGGAGCAGAAACTGCCGCCAATGATGTCATCGCTGCGCATCGGGGGAAACATAGAGCGGATTTCCGTACCCTCGACCATGCGCACATTCTTCAATCCCATGGCGACTTGCTTTCCGTAATTCGCGCGCAGGTAAGCGAGATGGCGATCACTGGTGGCGCAGAAAAGATATCCCTGCGGGCGGTAATCGCAGGGATGACCCAGCCGCTCTTCGAAGCTGGCATAAAAGCGAATCGAATACAGCGACATCTGAATGTTGACCGGGGTGGAGAACTGGGCGCGAACTCCGCCCATGCTCTTGCCGGTCGATCCCTTGCCCGTCGCGGACTCGCGTTCGAGAACGACGACGTTGCGGCATCCGGCTGCGGTCAGGTGATAAGCGATGCTGGAGCCTACAATCCCTGCGCCGATGACGACAACATCTGCGGTTTGCATAAAGGCAGTGCCGATCTTTCCAAGCGGACCGAGCATTCTAGCGCGGCACGGCTCCGCTGGTACATGCACTTCCGGGGAAGTCATGGCGACAAACGGCGGCCTCGTTTCCACCTCAGTAATCTTGCTCGGGGTTACTGGCCGCCCTAGTCTGAATGGGCATGGATCTGCGCTGCCTGGTGTTCTCCTCGGACGATGCCACTGCCAACCCCATCTGCCAGGCATTGGCAGAGCTTGGGGCGGAAGCGGAACACTGCACGGAGAATGTAGCTGCGGTACAAAGAGTTAGTAACGAGTCATTTCAGATCGTCATTGCCGATTGGGATGAGCAACCGGAAGCAGAGTTTCTTTTGAAGGCAGTGCGGGCCCGGAAGGCCAGCGAGCGTCCCCTGACGCTTGCCGTGGTTAGCGACGATGGGGTGGTTCCCAAAGCTCTGCAAGCCGGGGCGAATTCGATTTTGCGCAAGCCGATTCTGCTCAATCAGGTAAAAGACACCCTGGATAGCGCACGCTCTTTGCTGAAGGCCAGGCATGATTCGGTAGCCGCCGTGGCGAGTGTATCCTCTGCGATCCCAGATGCTTCCTCGCCGCCCACAGCCAACGCACCGGAAACTGAGAATCATTTGCGCGCTGGAGAGTTTCTACAGTCGGGCGCTCCCGCCCCAGGGGCGCAGTTCGATACAGAATCGGACGTGCCCATTTCGACGGAGCAAGCAGCGGCAGAAATCGATCCGTTGAGAGAATTGGAGCCAACCGCCGCGGCCGTGGCGCCGGAGCCTGCAGCACCGGCAACGAAACCACCACAGTCGACCGAGCCGCGAGGTTTGCAATGGTACTTAAACCAGCGATCTGCGACTTTACCCTCCACTCCATCGGTGCAAATGCCCGCGCCCCCGCCACCGGCTCAGCCGGAGCTCATGGGATTTGATCAGATGTCGGCGCAGCCCGAAGCAGGTCCGCAAACCTCGGAATATTCAAAAACGGATTCAGCACCGCCTCCTCCGCAAGGTCAAGTACAAGAGCAAAAAGCCGAGACGGAGTTGTTTGCCTATATTGCCGGCGAGAGCAGCGAACCCAAGGAGCGGCCCCGACGGCAATTTCGGCTGAATAAAGGCCCGATCGCGATTGCAGTCGCGCTGGCAGCCTGCGCAATCGTCGCTGCTCCGCAAGCCCCGTGGCATCCGCAGGCGCGAACTTTGTGGGTTCACGGGAAGCGTACCCTGCATGCGTGGCTGAATCCGCAGGTAGTCGCACCGGTGCAGGCTCCAATGCCACACGAAGATTTTGGTCGCGCCGGCGATGAATATAAGTTGCCGGTGCCCGAGGCCATCCCCGATGCCACGACCGATCCTTCGCAGATTCGTGTGGTGCCCGTGGTCGATCCTACCGCGAAGAAGCCCGACAATGCTGCGACAAACGGCGCCCAGCCATCTGCGGTTGGAAACAGCACCAATCCGAGCGATGCAAACCAAGGCGGCGGAGCCCAATCGTCTCCGGCGCAGACTCAGCCCACACCAGGCACGGCCGGAACAACAGGGAATCCAAGCGGACCTGCCGCTGCCGGATCTCTTTCCAATAGCAGCGCAACCGGTTCAGGAGGGGTTTCTCCGATCCCAGCGCAACCTCAATCGAATCCGCCAACCACCTCGCCCACAACAAGCGCCGGAAACTTGGGCGTGCCGAAATGGAGCCCTCCAATGTCTGGGGCGCAGCCTCCAACAACTATCGCAAAGTGGACTCCGCCAATCGTCGTTCCCACCGG
>JASHPL010000340.1 GCA_030038125.1 Candidatus Sulfotelmatobacter sp. | reverse complement strand
GGAAAAATTGGTGTAGGCGTTATGCCATCGCTGAACGGAATCATGTATTGGCCGTTCGGCATTTGCGCCCGAAAAAACGCGAGAGCCACGGGGCTGACGTTCGCGCTCGTGATCGAAGTTCCCCATTCATCATTGGAAATCGCGGCGAGACATGAAGCGAATCTAGGGTCCGATCGATTAGTCGTGCCGCAACCCTTCGGCCCCATCAAGAATGCGGGATTGAAGTCTGCGGGGACCAGCATGCGCGATAAACCGATTTCCTGATCGGAATCGTGCACGTGCTGGAAAGCGACATAGCCAAATAACTTGTCTTTAACCAGCGCACCGCCGAGCGTTCCACCCAAGGTGTAACGGTGCATCTGCGGAACCTTATCGTTGGCGGGAAGGTTGGGGTCCTGCTTGTAAAAAAATGGGGCTGCGTTGATCCAGTCCGTGCCGCGGTGCAGATAGGCGCCGCCGTGAATAACATTGGTGCCCGAGGACGTGCTCATGTCGATATGAGCACCGCTGGTTGAGCCTTGCTGCACGTCATACATGGAAGTATTGACGCGAAGCTCCTGCACAGTTTCCGGCGCAGGAGTTGGGATCGCCTGCCCGATGGCTAGATAAACAGAAGCTGTGCTTTGGATCGGAGCGGCACTGGTGCTGGCTGCGTTCGCTACGCCGGTGTTGTTCACGATGCGCGCCGATGCGACCTGGCTCGTGCTCTTGCCGTTGAACAGATTGCTGGCGTCGACGCCATTCACCAGAAAACTGTTGCTGGTATCGCGTTGGCCGTTGGCCCAGATCGGCTGATTGCCCAATCCGCTGTTCACGCCGGTCCCCCCGGGCAATTCGGCATTCACTCCGGGAGACAAGATCGCCAGTCCGGTGAAACTGCCCGTGGGAAGCGGAACCACGTCGATCTGATCTTTCTCCAGAATGTAGCCGTTAGTGGTATCGACCGCGTTGATCAGAGGAACGGCGTCGACTTCGACGACTGTTCCGACCTGACCAATAGGCAGAGTCGCGTTCACCGTGACGGTTCGATCGGCTTGAACGGTAATCGCCGGAATTTTCTGGCTTTGGAATCCGTCATGGACAAAGGTCAGCGTGTAGGTGCCGATCGGGAGGTCGACGAAATCATAGGCGCCATTCGCGTTGGTTTTCTGGGTTCGAGTCAGTTGCGTTTCATCGGCAACGATGGTCACATTCGTTTCCGGCAGCACGCTCCCTGTCTTATCCGTGACCGTACCAGTGATTCCGCCCAGCGTGCGCTGCGCGAAAGCTGAGGTTCCGACCGCTAATACGATTGCAAGCATGCATGCGGCCCAGGAAACAAAAAGGCTGATTTGTTTCGATATCCGAGACATGACCCTGACCTCCTCGGAGTCAGAATGGGAGAAAATGCGGCCCCTTGATCCCGCACCGACTCGTAGAACCAAGTTTTACTCTGCTGCAGGGTTAGCGAAGCAATGTACGCGAAGGTTGAGAAGAACGAAAGGGTGAAGGCTAGTGAAAGTTTTTTTGCCCGTGATTACTAATTCTTATCGAGCTTCTACCCGCGCCACACCGGACCGAGTCCCAAGCCGTTGTTGCAGAATTTAAACGATTTGGAGGTTACACCTAGCTCTCTGCGAGCGCAGGCCTACCGATTCGTCTTCGCAGCGCAAACCACCCCAGCCCGGCAATCAAGTACGCCACATAGATGTAAGGCAGCTTTCCGTAAGGTCCTTCAGGCACGGGATAGAGATTCCCGACAAGCGCCAGCACCATAACCAGCGCTGCCAGCCAGGGAAGAACCTGCGCCCCGGCGCGATACGCTCCGTGAATTCTCAGGTAGCGCGGCAAAGCCACGCAAACCAGAGCGTAGGCGACAATGAATCCGTATGTGGCCAGCGACCCCATCCATCCGTAGACGTCGATTCCGCTGTCGCCACGCGCTGCCAGCAGCGCGACTGGAAGCAATGCGGCAATTCCGGTGATGACCACGGCCAAACTTGGAGTGCGATTGTGAACATGAGTGGTCCGCAGACGATCGTGGGCCAGGCCGTTCTGTGCCATCAACAGCAACACTCGGGCGGCTGCGGTAATGCAAGCCAGTGTACCGGCGAACAGGCTGATTAAGGCTCCAATGTCGATGAGCAATCCGAAAACCGGAACACCGCCGATTCGTGCGAGCACGTACATCGGGGCCTGACTGTCACCGAGATTTCGTCCGATCATGTGAAATCCGAGGACTTCGGCGTAGGCGCACACGGTGAAAAACGCGCCGCCGAGGAGAGAACTCGTTACAACCGCGCGGGGGATCGTTCGCAGCGGATTGCGCGCCTCGGTTCCAAGCGTGGTCGCACTTTCAAATCCCACAAAGCTGAACAGCGCCAGGACGAGTCCCAAACGCAGGCCGCTGCCAGTCATTCCGAGCAGATGTACTTGTTCGAAATCCCAGTGCCGCCCCTGGTGCAGCAATAACAAAAACACGACTGCAACAATGACTGTGACCGACGCGGCTTCAATCCAGAGCATGAGCCGAGCGGAAATCTTCACGTCACGATAGGCGATCCAGACCGAAATGCCGGTGACGAAAGCGGCCAGAATCACCGCGGAAAAAACGTGTCCGGTGGCATCGCGAAGCAGCAGATTGGCGTAATGATAGAAACCACCGATCACACTTGATCCTGTCGCAATGTACGCCAGCAAAAGACTCCAGGCCACGGTCGCTTGCAGCCAGGGCGGCAGGACCATCGAGGCATAGTTGTAAAGCGACCCGGGAGAAGCAGAATATTTGGCGAAACGACTGATGCATAAGGCCACGAGCAGAATCGCGACGGTTGCCATCACATAGGCAAGCCATGTGCCATTGCCGGCGAGCGCGCAGACGAGCGGTATTGTGGCAGCAGGGGTCGTGGTCGGCGCCATGGTCGAAACCGACTGTGCCAGCGTCTCCATTGGCGAAAGAATCTCTCGCCGCAAACCGTAATCGTTACTCGCGGCAGTCTCCAACAACGCCGACTCCATTTCTGGTTGTCCTCGAAATCTGTTTGGCGTGGGATTCTATCATCCGGGTACAAAGGCGTGAGTTCAGGCTCGGTAGACTAGGAGACACCACAGATCTGCCGACGGTGGTCGTTGATTTTCACTGAGGTGCTTTTGCTAGTGTTGTTTCTTCTTCGGTTAAGGGATTACGTTCAGCGAGGGTAGCTTTTCCGGCAACCTGGCTCCACTCGCCGAACCGAAGATCTTCGCATCTTGGTTCCGGCCACTGTTTCGCAAGGATTGGACCGTCTACTTCACGCCAGCCGGAACTTGCAAACGTTGTCCTGCTTCAATTACACATAAAATTTGCAAGTTTGTCTAGTATATTGATCGGCTTTATAGTATCGTAGAGCTGCTTCGCATAGAGCACGGGGGCACGATGGCCGAGTTTTTCGAAAGGACCTGGTCTATTTGGGTGGGTCGTTGCCGGTCTGGCAATCTTGCGGTGGTTTCATTTCGTCTCAACAAACGGTGCAGTTGAGTTTCAATTAGAAGACGCAAGGCTTCGACCATGAGGGCGTGCACGGCTGCACTTCTGCCGGCTGAATTCGCTGCCTTTGTTCACGCTTGTGGAGTTGCCGACGCTTGCGTTTGTCTGAAGCGCACACTCGAAATTGAGAAAAGGAGCAACCGATGAGTGAGATCCTCACAGAAGTCCTCGAAGCAAACCGAAAGTATGCTGCCAATTTTGGGGAAAGAAGTAAGTTGGCATTACCGCCTGCGCGCTCTTTTGCAATCCTCACGTGCATGGACGCTCGTTTGGACCCGGCGAAATACGCTGGACTAGCCGAGGGAGATGCCCATGTCATCCGCAATGCAGGCGGACGCGCCAGCGATGATGCAATCCGGTCCCTTGTAATCAGCTACAAACTCCTCGGCACGCGGGAGTTCTTCGTCATACACCACACGGACTGCGGCATGGAGTTCTTCTCCAACGAAGTGATGCGCGGCTTGCTCGCGTCGAGCCTGGAAACCGCGCAGCTTGCGTCCGAGGGCTTTAGGGACGTTGGAAAAGGTCCGGGGTCGCGCGCCGGTGAATACATCGAGTGGCTGACCATTCCAGATCAGAGCCAGGCGGTTATCGATGATGTTGAACGAATTCGCAACCATCCACTCGTCCCCAAAACAATTCCAGTTTACGGATTCATCTATGACGTGCGCTCGGGAAAGCTGATCGAGGTCGCCGACGCGACCGAAGTCGGCAAGGCCGCATAACGGAGTTCAGGAGAGAACACATGCCTTTAGGGGTGGCGGTTCTGGGACTCATGGTTGGTTTCCTGATTGGTCTCACCGGAATGGGTGGCGGGGCAATGATGACTCCATTGCTCCTCTGGACTGGCTGGGCGGCCCCGACTGTCGCTGTCGGAACCGATCTGGTCTGGAATGCGCTCACCAAAACGGTAGGGGCAGCGGTTCATTATCGTCACAGGAACGTCAATTTGAAGCTTGTCTGGAAGTTGGCATCGGGTAGCATTCCGGGGGCTTTGCTCGGCCTTTACCTGCTGAATCTGCTAAAGAAATCGGCAGGCATAGAGTTCGTGGACCACCTGATTGTCCGCATGCTGGGTGGCACACTGATGCTGGTGGCCGTCGGCATTATTTTCAAAGGATACATTCGGCACTGGCTGCCTGCGGCGGCGGCCACGCGTTCCGCCAACGACGAGGCTCTCAAAGGTTGGGAGGTGCCGTTGCTGGGATTTGTGGTCGGGGTGCTGGTCTCGTTCACCTCGGTTGGAAGCGGCAGCCTTATCGTCACCACCCTCCTGCTGATGTTTCCCGGCGAACGCTTGAATCGGTTGGTGGGCAGCGATATATTTCACGGAGTCCTGATTGTCGGCGTAGCGGCGCTGGGACATTGGCACCTGGGCGACGTGAATCTTCACCTGGTGTTGGGACTGCTACTCGGATCGGTACCAGGCGTATGGCTGGGTAGCTTCATCGCAAGCCGAATTCCCGAGGGCACGTTGCGTCCGGCGGTAGCGACTCTCCTCTTTGTGACCGGGGTAAAATTGGTCTAGCTGCGAATCGTCCCCAGGATAAGCGCCTCAGTTCTCGTACCAACCTTACGCGGAGGACACTCGAATGCTGTTCAAAGCGGATCCGACTTTCTATCCTTCCCCGAAGCTTGCAGCCCAAGCGCCTGCGGAAAAATTGGCCTACGTCGCAGCGCTGAACGCGAATGGCGGAAACAAACGGGATGCACTGGCGGTAGTAAACGTTGACTCTCAATCGAAGGAGTATAGCAGTGTCGTGGGACAAGTCGATATGCCCCACGCGGGCGACGAACTCCATCACTTCGGTTGGAACGCGTGCAGCTCGGCGCTTTGTCCTTATGCTCCTCATCCTCACGTCGAGCGCCGTTATCTGATTGTTCCGGGACTTCGCTCCTCGCGCATCCATGTTCTCGACACAAAGCCCGATCCTGAAAAGCCGAAGATCGTCAAAGTAATCGAGCCGCAATCTGTACATGAACGGACCGGTTACAGTCGTCCGCACACTGTGCACTGCGGTCCAGACGGCATATACCTCAGCGCTCTTGGATCGCCGGGCGGAGACGGTCCTGGGGGAATATTTGCCTTGGACCACGACAACTTCGAACCGCTCGGAAGGTGGGAGGTCGAACGTGGTCCCCAACATTTCGGCTACGATTTCGCCTGGCATCTGGGATACGACATTGCGGTCACCAGCGAATGGGGGACGCCGAATATGGTGGAAAACGGAGTGAATCCGGAGCTGCTTCTCGCAGGTAAATACGGGCACAACCTGCACATCTGGGATCTGCGCAAGCGCCGTCATCTACAATCGCTCGACCTGGGCCCTGAACAGCAGATGGTGCTCGAGTTGCGTCCTGCCCACGATCCGACCAAAGCGTACGGCTTTGTTGGCGTGGTCACGTCGCTCAAAGACTTGTCCAGTTCCATTTGGTTGTGGCACAAGACAGAGGGAACTTCCAACGGGAAGTTCGAAATCAAGAAGGTGATCGAGATTCCTGCAGAAGCTGCCGACCCTGCTCAGCTGCCTCCACTGTTGCAAGGCTTTAAGGCAGTTCCTCCATTGCTGACGGACATCAATCTCTCCGTCGACGATCGTTTCCTGTACGCGTCCTGCTGGGGTACTGGTGAGATGCGCCAGTATGACGTCCGCGATCCGTTCAACCCGAAGCTCGTGGGCTCTGTTCACATCGGCGGAATCGTGCGCCACGCGCCTCATCCGGTTAATCCCAAGCGACCGCTGAACGGTGGCCCGCAGATGGTTGAGCTGAGCCGCGACGGGCGGCGCGTCTTTTTCACGAACTCGCTCTATGCAGCGTGGGACAAGCAGTTCTATTCGGAGGGCATTGACGGATGGATGGTCAAGTTAGATGTTGCCCCGGAAGGTGGAATTCAGTTTGATCCCAAGTTCTTCGTGGAGTTTGGGGAACTCCGGCCTCATCAGGTCAGATTGCAAGGCGGAGACGCCTCGTCGGACTTCTACTGCTACCCATGAGTCAATCCTGGCCCTGGGCACTTCTGCTGTTGCTCGGTGCATATCACGGCCTCAATCCTGCCATGGGCTGGCTGTTCGCTCTTGCACTCGGGCTGCAGGAGAAGCGTAGATCGGCGGTTATCGGGGCACTATTTCCTATCGCGTTGGGTCATGCGCTAGCTATCGCAGCCGCTGTACTAGTTCTCGATTTTGCTCGTAATATCCTCTCCCTAGGCGTACTCAAGTGGGCAGTCGCTGCCATCATCGCTGCAATGGGAATCTATCGACTCTTGCGAGCCAGTCATCCTCGCGGAGCGGGCATGCGGGTCGGAGGACGCGAATTGATCGAATGGTCTTTTCTCATGGCCTCGGCCCATGGCGCAGGCCTTATGCTGATCCCCGTTTTACTCGCGCGTCCCACGCTTGGCATGCACCACTCCAGGAGTCTTCCGATGGAAGGAAGCATGTCGTCGAATCTTCGTGTTCTTCTGCTCGCTACTTTAGTCCATACGGGCGCGATGCTGGTCGTGGCTGGAATCCTGGCAATTGTCTTCTTCGAGTTATACGACAAGATTGGACTAAGAATATTGCGTCGCACGTGGCTGAATTTCGATTTTTTGTGGGCGGTAGCTTTGCTAATCGCGGCTGTTGCAGTGCTTTTCTTGTAAGGCTCTTATCCTTTGCGAAAAATAGTTCCGAGGCGCGGCCGCCGTCGCGTTCGTGCCCGTTTTTCTGAATATTTTTTGGATGATTCCATGACATTCTGGACGACCGACCTTCTCCTATTGTTGCTCGCGCACGCAGCGGAAGCCGAGGTGATTGGTGCCCGTCTCCGGATCCCCCTTGCCCCGAGAACCCGCGATGTAGCGCTCACAATATTGATCCGTGCACAGATAAGACCCACCCTTCTGCACGCGCTTGGCAACGCCCCTCTCCTGCGGGTCAAAACTATCGGACGGTCCCTGGGGATTGACCGCAACCGTTCCTTTTTGTGAGAGCTCCGCATAGTAGTCGGGGCGGTACCAGTCCGATACCCACTGCCACACGTTGCCGGCCATGTCATAGAGTCCGTAATTGTTGGGAGGAAAAGTTTCCACTGGAGCTATGCCGGAGTAACCATCTTCGGCGGTGTTGTGGTCAGGAAAGTGTCCTTGAAACGTGTTGGCCATCCACTTTCCATTCGGCCTGAAGTCGTTGCCCCATGGATAATCCTGGCGATCGCGGCCGCCGCGAGCGGCAAACTCCCACTCCGCTTCGGTTGGAAGCCGCTTGCCCGTCCACTTCGCGTACGCAACTGCATCGGGCCACGCTACTTGAACAACTGGGTATTTCGCCTTGCCTCGCAGGTCGCTGCCGGGTCCGTTCGGGTGACGCCAGTTCGCGCCTCGTACAAAACTCCACCACACCAGCGGATGCTCTAACGAAACGGGATGATCAGGAGGCGTGAAGACGACCGAGCCAGGAGCCAGTTCGTCGGACCCGAGATTGGGAAACTCTTTTGGATCCAGCGGACGTTCGGCGATCGTCACGTATCCCGTCGCTTTGACAAATGCCGCGAATTCCTGATTCGTGACGTCGTTGCGGTCCATCCAGAAACCCTTAACCTCCACTTGATGAACCGGTTGCGCATCCTCCATATGATTCGTGCCCATCCAGAAGCGGCCGCCTGGGATCCAAACCATTCCATCGGGAGTGCTTTGCGGATCGGAACTGGGTTTGGATGCGGCGGCCGATGTTTCTTCCAGAGCCGCCGCATGCAGAGAATGTCGTGAGAGACCCGCATCGCATTGCATGGTCGTACCACTTTGCAGCGCAGCGCTCTCCGCGACTGCGCTTTGACTTCCTGTTACCCGATTTTGCGCGATCCCGCAGATAGCAAGCGCGAGCAGTAGAAAGCGCGCTGCCCAAGTCCGATTCAGGTAGTGGCTTGACCATGCCATCATGTTGCTCTTACTGGCCCTCACCAGTCTTGGTCACATCTTTCACAGCGGCACAAAATGGCTTCGCGCCTTTGGTGCGATGAATTCGTGCGTTAAACACGTCGTCCCATGTGATGTACGGATAAAGATGGTGAGCTTTAGCTTGCTCTTCGAACAGGGCTTTGAGTTCAGCGAGTTTTTCGGGGTACTTTTTGGCTAAATCAATGCGCTCCGTATAGTCCTCGTTCAGGTTGTAGAGTTCCCATGCATTTTCATCGAAAGGCTGTTTGCTCTGGGCGTTTCCGGTAACAAAGCTGTTTGGATAGGCCAATTCAGCTTTCCACCCGTCGTGATAGATCGATCTCGCCCCGAAGATGTAGTAATACTGCAGTGTGTGGCGGGAAGGCGCCTTCGCATCGTCGATCGAGTATGCCAGTGAAGTTCCCTCAATCGGTTGCTGCTGAATTCCCCTGATTTCCT
>JASHPL010000339.1 GCA_030038125.1 Candidatus Sulfotelmatobacter sp. | reverse complement strand
CGCACAAACTGGTGCGCATGCAGGCGCGGCCCAAGATTCTGCTGGCGTCGAGTTTCGAAGAGGCCGCGCAACTGGTTCAGGAGTATCGCGACTTCATTTTCGGCCTGGTGTCGGATGTCGAGTTCCCCTGGGAAGGGAAGCTGAATCCTGAGGCTGGCTTCGAATTAGCGCGGATGGTCAAAAGCCTCACGCCCGATGTGCCCGTCGTGCTGCAGACCAGCCGCACCGAGTTTCGTCCACGGGCGCATGCTGAAGGCTATGCCTTTCTGCGCAAGCGCTCTCCCACTCTGTTGAAAGACTTGCGCCGCATTTTGACCGACTCATTCGGCTTCGGCGATTTCGTGTTCCGCATGCCCGATCAGGGGGAAGTGGGACGCGCCAAAGACTTGAACGAACTGGAAGGAATGCTCGAAACCGTCCCGGCCGAAAGTCTGATGTACCACGCGCAGCGGAATCACTTCTCCCACTGGTTGATGGCGCGTACGGAATTTGCCCTGGCGGCAAAGTTGCGGCCGCGGAAAGTCTCTGATTTCAACGGGCCCGAGCATCTGCGGCACGACCTCATTGGCTCCATTAACGACTACCGTCGCGAGCAAAACGAAGTCCTCATCGCCGATTTCAAAGCCGACACCTTCAAGCCGTCACAGTCCAGTTTTCTAAGAATTGGCTCGGGATCGCTGGGCGGCAAAGCGCGCGGGCTGGCTTTTGTGCGCCATCTGTTGCGCACTCACCGCATTGCGCGCCGGTTTCCAGCAGTGCGGATCGCGGTTCCTCCTGCTGTGGTCTTGGCGACCGATGTTTTCGATCAGTTTCTCTCCGAGAACAACCTCAGCGACTTTGCCTTGCATTGCGACGACGACATGGAAGTCCAGCGGCGTTTTCTCGATTCTCACCTGCCTGCTTCGCTCGAAGAAAACCTTAAAGCTTTTCTTGAACAGGTGCGCTATCCGCTGGCCGTGCGCTCATCAAGCTTGCTGGAAGACTCTCAATATCAGCCATTTACCGGAGTCTATGAAACCTTCATGCTGGGAAATCAGGCCGACGCGGCGCGACGGCTCGCGGAACTTTCCGAAGCCATCAAGCGCGTCTATGCCTCCACGTTCAGTCAGCACGCCAAAGCATATGTGCGGGCGACGCCATATCGGCTGGAAGAAGAGAAAATGGCGGTCATTCTGCAACAAGTCGTCGGCGCCGTGCACGGCCAGCGCTTCTATCCCGATTTTTCCGGCGTGGTGCGCTCGCACAACTTTTATCCGGTTGCGCCCATGACCTTTGCGGACGGAATCGCCGCGGTTGCTCTCGGCTTGGGGCGCACCGTCGTGGATGGCGGAAAATGCCTGATGTTCTGCCCAAGGTATCCGCAAAATCTGCTGCAGTTTTCTTCGGTCGAAGATGTTCTCGCCAATACCCAGACGGAGTTTTGCGCTCTCGAGCTCGATGGAGTGCCTCGTGGCGCCGGTTCTGGCCATCTGCGCGAAATGCGCTTCGGTTTGGATGTTGCCGAGTCCGACGAAACGCTCGCGGCGGTGGCTTCCACTTACTCCGCCGACAATCACGCTGTTTACGATGGAACCAGCCGTCCGGGCGCCCGCGTGGTGACGTTCGCTCCGATGCTGAAGCATGGAGTCTTTCCGCTGGCTACGATTCTCGACATTCTGGTGCGAGCGGGAGAAGAGGCTCTAGGCAATCCCGTCGAAATTGAATTTGCGGTTCACCTGCCGCGCGGCGAGGAACTTGCGGATTTTGGATTTCTTCAGATTCGTCCGCTGACACTGGCTCGCGATCACGAGGACCTCAATATCGGCGAAGTCGATTCCTCTCAATTGATCTGCCAAAGCACGAAAGTTTTGGGGAATGGGCGCATAGAGAATCTGCAGGACATCGTGGTGGTCGACTCTCACCGCTTCGAGCGCAGCCGCAGCCACGAAGTCGCACGTGCCGTCGCCCATTTCAATGCTGCGCTGGCGGCGGAAGGTAGGCCGTACCTGTTGATCGGCGTCGGACGCTGGGGATCGAATGATCCCTGGCTCGGAATTCCGGTCGAATGGGACGAGATTTCCGGGGCGCGCACGATTGTCGAAGCCGGGTTCCGCGATTTTCGCGTCACCCCCTCCCAGGGTAGCCATTTCTTTCAGAACTTAACGGCGTTTCAAGTCGGATATTTCACCGTTAATCCCGATGCCGGCGAGGGTTCGGTGGATTGGCAATGGCTGGCGGATCAGTCCGCCGTTGAAGAGCAGGGATGCGTACGTCATCTTCACTTCTCTCAACCTCTTCGCATCATCATGAATAGCCGTAATAGCCGAGGCGTGATCTTCAAGCCGCAAACCGGTTAAACAGAAATATCGCATTCCCGTTATGGAACCCTTGGCAAGGGCGTTAAGAGCACTCCTCGCTGTCGATCTACTGCTCAGAACGCACTTACCCGGCCTGCAGCATTGCCCTTGACCCGTCCTTTGAGTGATACTTGACTGCTCGGCTTGTGAACGCCGGCAAGGAGTTCTTTTATTCTGAAGAGCACAGGAAGAGTTTTGCACATGGCTCAGAAACCCACCGCAAAGCACTCAATGGCGGAAGACCCGCGCTACGCTCAGGCGCTGCAGAGCTACGAATCCGGATTGCGCGCCATGCAGGAGCACAAATTCGATAAAGCAAAACCTCACTTTCAAAAAGTAGTGGCCGGACCAATCAAGGAGTTAGCCGACCGGGCCAACGTTCATCTCAATACCTGCAATCAACGTCTAGAGAGGAATTCCGCCACTCAGTTCGGTACCGCGGAAGAGCACTTCGATTACGCGGTCTCGCTGATGAACCTGGGCGACTACGTTTCGGCGCGAGAACATCTCGACAAGTTGTTGAAACAGAATCCCGCGAGCGATTACGTGCTTTATGGCATGGCCGCGCTGGATTGCATCACCGGCCGCGTCGAGGATTCGCTCAAGCGGCTGGATGAAGCCCTGCGCGCCAATCCGCAACTGCGTTTTCAGGCGCGAAACGACTCGGATTTCCAGAACCTGGCCGAAGATCCTCGCTTTACCGAATTGTTGTATCCAGATCCCGGCGCGGATCTCGGTTCCAGCGACGGTGGTTTCGGTGGGACGGAACCGGTCTAATTCCGCGCAAAATTATCTCTCGAGGACCCGCAATGCAGCCCAAAACCACCGAACTTCTCTCGACGGAGAGGATCGTCCGCGAGCACGGCTTGCGCGTGGTGGCGATCGGCGGAGGCACCGGGCTTTCTACATTGCTCAAGGGACTGAAGCAGTTCGTGCTCTGCCCCGGGGAGCTTCCCCCGGATCGTACCGACCTTCCCATGATTCGCGATCTCTGCGCGGTGGTTACCGTCAGCGACGACGGCGGATCGAGCGGCCGCTTGCGCAAAGAGCTCAACATGCTCCCGCCGGGCGATATCCGCAACTGCATCGTCGCTCTGAGCGAAGATGAAGCTCTTCTCTCCAGACTGTTCTGTCATCGTTTTGACAAAGGCTCCGGGCTCGAAGGCCATAGTTTCGGCAACCTCTTTCTCGCCGCTCTCACTTCTCTCACTTCCGACTTCTCGGAAGCGGTTCGCCTTTCCTCGGAGATATTGCTGACTCGCGGCCACATTTATCCCGCAACCACCTCCAACGTCGAACTCGAAGCCTTGATGGAGGATGGCACGCGCGTTCGTGGAGAAACAAAAATTACTGCCAGCAAGGGCCGCATTCGCGAACTGTTCCTTGTTCCGGCCAACGTTGAACCGATGCCACAGACTCTCGAAGCGATCGCCCATGCAGATGTCATCACCATCGGGCCGGGCTCCCTATTCACCAGTCTGATTCCAAATTTGCTGGTACACGGCATTTCCGACGCAATCGTCGCCTCACCCGCAACCAAGGTCTACATCTGCAATCTGATGACGCAGGCGAACGAAAGCCTGGGACTGACCGCGGCCGACCACATTCGCGCGCTGAATCGTCACGCTCAACGGCAGTTGTTCGACTATGCCCTCATCAACCGCATGCCTGCATCCGAGAAGCTGAAGGCGAAATATGCCAGTGAGGGTGCCAGCCAGATCGTCAATGATCTCGATGCGGTCGAAGCTCAGGGGGTGATTCCGGTGATCGGCGACTACTTGGAGGAAGCTGGCGTCGCTCGCCACAACACCGCCTGCGTCGCTCGCGACCTGCTGGAACTTGCGGCACAACAGTCCCGTCCCGTTCGTTCGTCATAGCACGCAAATGGCGAAGATCATGCGCTCGTCCGCGATCGTTTCATTCTTATTGCTGTTGGGCTTGATGCAGGGTTTCGCGCAAGGCGCCCCCGAGCAAGGCGGTCACGAAATTCAAGTTTGGGCTGGCGGCGGACACTCCGTTCCCGGCGGAACGAAAAATACCAGCGCATTCAATGCCGGCCTGCGCTATGGATGGATCATCACCGGCCTTCATCTTCCCGGTTTTCTCCGCGGACGTTTCGAATATGCCGTTGATGCCGTTCCCGTTTTTCTCGTATTCCAGCCGGCGAACACGGCTTATGGAGCAGGTTTCGACCCCCTCGGGCTAAAGTGGGATTTCCAACCCCGCGGCCACATCTCGCCCTATCTCGAATTGACCGGCGGCACGCTGTTTACCAATCACAACGTCCCCACTGGAACCAACACTGTCAATTTCACCGATCAGGCCGCCCTCGGCATGCACCTTCTCGGGCCAAAGCGAAATATCAGCCTGGAGCTCCGCTACATGCACATTTCCAACGCCGGCCTGGCCACCCCCAATCCTGGCATCAACACCGTGCAGGTACGAATCGGCTTCGGAAAATTCACTCGCGCCAAGTAGTCGGAGCAGGTTTGACCTTGGCCCGGCGAGGTGGTCGGACTGTCAGCGGGTTGTCAGTCCTCGCGAAGCTGAGGGCTTTTGCCTGGGTCTGACAACCGATCCTCGCGTCCTTCTCGCTCTCGCGTATGATATCTGCATCGTCTGCGGTTCGGGGTTCGGTTCACCAGTTCAAGAGTATTCTGAAAGATTCTCCACAAAACCATGGAAAAGCATTTTCGCGTCTTTGCCACCTGCGATATCGGAGAAGCCATCGACCTTCTTCGCAAACGAGGATACGAAGTCGAAGTGTATCCGCGGCCCGAGGCACCGCCGAAAAGTTTCATCGTCGAAAAGGTAAGATCGGGTATCGACGGCTTGATCACCACTCTGCGCGACCAGATTGATGGCGAAATTTTCGAGGCAGGTAAGGGAAGACTGAAAGTGGTCGCTCAATATGCCGTCGGATTCGACAATATCAATCGTGCGGACGCGAATCGCTACAAAATTCCATTCACCAACACGGCCGAGGTCTTGACCGAAGCCAC
Organism: Candidatus Sulfotelmatobacter sp.; assembly: GCA_030038125.1. GTDB lineage: Bacteria > Acidobacteriota > Terriglobia > Terriglobales > Acidobacteriaceae > Sulfotelmatobacter. Next base: position 4,363 of record JASHPL010000339.1, on the reverse strand, counting down.
GGCGGAATTCGCCTTCTTCCTGCTTGGCGCTCTCGCGCGAAAAATGTGGACCGCAGAGCACCTCACCCGCGAAAACCATTGGGGATACTGGCATCCCTATTTGCCATTTTTGGGCGACGAAGTCACCGGCAAGACCGTCGCGGTGATCGGCACCGGACGCATCGGCCTCGCCTTCATCAAGAAGTGTGTCGGTTTCGACATGAATGTGCTCTGCTACGACCCGGCGTACCAGAATCTCTCCTTTGTGAAAACTATTCAGGAAATCCTCGAACTGCGCCATGCTCGCGGGCTGGTGAAGGAAATGCCCTACATCAAATACGTTTCCTTTGAAGATGCGCTGCGCCAGGCAGATTTCGTCAGCGTGCACGTTCCCCTGTTGCATAAAAATGAAAGCAACACGCCAACCTATCACCTGTTCAACGATGACACCCTGCGCCACATGAAGCCCACCGCTTATCTGGTGAACACATCTCGTGGTCCGGTCGTGGACGAAGTTGCCTTGGCGCGTGCCCTCCGTGAAAATTGGATTGCCGGAGCCGCTCTCGATGTCTACGAAACTGAACCTCTGCCCGAGAGTTCTCCCCTGCGCGATCCGGCGATTGCCGATCGTTGCCGACTTATGCCGCACTTCGCCAGCGCAGCGCGGATTACGCGCCTTTCCACCGACCCCGACAAAGGAATGGCCGGCCGTTGTGTCCAAGGTTTGATCGACGTGCTGGAAGGGAATTATGGCAGCGATATTTCCAAAATGCCCTATGTGGTCAATAAGGAAGCATTTGCGAAATGAATCGCCAGGAATTTTAGACCATCTTCAGCATAAGGGTAGACCTGAGATGGCAGAGCAGGCACGACTGCAAAAGTTACGAAAAACTTTCGTCCGCGAAGATCAGGGAGGGCACGAGTTTCACTCGTGGCGAAAGTCGGATAAAAAACCCCGGGGCATCAGCCCGGAGGGATTGAGTCTTTTCCTAAAAAAATGCAATGCACGAATCTCGACGCGCGATTGACTCACTCGTGACCCGCCGTATCCCTGGGGCCCAACCCCACCTCTCACTGGCGCACCCTTGCTTGTGAGGGTACAATGTCTGAACGGATTGTGGGGTTTAGATGAATAAGCGGTGCGCTCTGATCGTCCTTACATTGCTGTTGTGCATTCCTTTGGCGTGCTTTTCTGCCGTAGCGGACTCCACCTCTCACGATTCCAGTGCCGTGAGCCTGATTCCCCAGCCCAAAGAATTGCAGGTCGGTCAAGGCGGTTTTCTGGTCAAGCGCAAAACGCGAATTCTGGTTCAACTCGGACATCAATCGGAGGATCGCATCGCGGCTGAGACTCTGGCCGAAGAGGTCGCGGACGAATCCGGCCTGAAGCTCAATATTCAAGGCACCAAGGAGAGCACCCGAGCCGAAGGCGGCGCCATCATGCTGGTGCGCTTGCAGGATCGACGCGTTCGCCGTTTTCTGGCGCGTAAGGGACTGAAGCAGGACGCACTCATGGGCGATCAGGGCTATTTGATTTTTTCCGACAAATCTCATCTCATTGTCGCCGCCAGCAGTGGTCAGGGCTTGTTCTCTGGCGTGCAGACCTTGCGTCAATTGTTGCGTACCGAAGGCAAAGCTCTCATCTGCCCCGCAGTTGAAATTCGTGACTGGCCCAATCTTGACGACGGAGCATCGGATGGACCGGCTCAAGACGGCGTCACTCGCGACACCCCTCCCGCATTTTCCCAGCAATTGTTTCACGGCCCGCGAAGCTAGAGCCCGGGCTTTCCTCCATGGGACTCTCTTGAAAACCCAAGGGAGGGACGGGCGCCTGCGTCCGTTCAGCCCAGCGCAACTCGGCAGCCGCCTTTCCGCTGCGCTTCGCATACAATCCGACCATGTTTTCTGAGCGCACGGAGTGGAAGCTCGCACCCAATCGCTTCACCCAAGCACTCGACCAGGTCCGCGCCGGCGGCGCGACGATCCTGGATCTGACCATTTCCAATCCCACGCGGGTTGGCGTCAATTACGACTCCCGCTCGATTCTGGCCGCTCTCGGCTCGGCACAGGCTCTCGATTACGATCCGCAACCCAAGGGATTGCGTCCGGCGCGCGAGGCGGTCGCCGAATATTACCGTTCCGATCATGGTATCCACGATCTCGACCCCGAACGCATCGTTCTCACGACCAGTACCAGCGAAGGATATTCATTCGTCCTCCGCCTGCTCGCGAATCCGGGCGACGAATTGCTCGTGCCCAAGCCGAGCTATCCATTATTTGAGTTCCTAGCCGATTTGGAGGACGTGAAGCTCGTTCCCTATCCGCTGATCTATGACCACGGCTGGCAAATCGATTTCGCTTCGTTCAAACAAGCGCTGACACCGCGCACCCGCGCTGTGGTCGTCGTGCACCCCAACAATCCCACCGGGTCCTATGTAAAGCCCAGTGAGGCCGACGCGCTCAACGCTTTTTGTCGCCGACATAGCCTCGCCTTAATCGCCGACGAGGTGTTTCTGGATTACGAACTTACTGACGATGGAGCGCAAGACTCATGTCGAGCTAGGCAGCCTGCAGAAAAATCTCCGAACTCAGGCGAAATCGGGAAGGGCACGAGCTTTGCTCGTGCCACAAGTCGTCGAGACGTCGTTGCGGCTTCAGCCGCGCGCAGTTTTGTCACCAACCACGACGTCCTGACCTTCACCCTGAGTGGCTTATCAAAAATTTCCGCGCTGCCTCAGATGAAAGTGGCGTGGGTGGTGACCAGCGGACCGTCTCAGCCAGTGGCCGCATCCCTGGCACGCCTGGAAATCATCGCCGACACCTACTTGTCGATGAATGCGCCGATGCAATGGGCTTTACCCTCGCTGCTCGAGCAGCGAAAGCATGTGCAAGGGCAATTAGTGGGTCGCGTGCGAACGAACCTGGCGCAGCTCGACCTCGAGCTTGGGGCGCAGAAAATTTGTCAGCGGCTCGATCTGGAAGGCGGATGGTATGCCATTTTGCGAGTGCCCGCGATTCAATCCGACGAAGACCTCGCCATCGGAATCTTGCGCCAGAAATCGGTGCTTATTCATCCCGGGCACTTCTACGATTTCCCCAGCGATGGATACTTGGTGCTCAGCCTGATCACGCCGGAATCGGTATTCGCCGACGGAATTTTCCGAATCCTCGACCACGTAAATTCCTAATTCCCAGGCGCGAGCCCCGACCCACAAGGAGGCGTCAATTCCAAATTGGGTCATCCGCGCTGCGAAACTGTTTTTGCGCCTCACGATAAAATGCCTGTTTTCATATGTTTGCGATAGCGTGATCTGGATCGAATTATGGACTTCGGCAAAATCTCGAACCACACTTAGAGATAAAAATCTTTGAAATCAGGAGATTAGCTTGGTTCTTGAGATCCTTGGCGGTTGCTTTTCCCTATCTCGGTAATGAGCCGCCGCTGTGCTCAAATTCAGCACGCCTGCAAGGTTGTTCGTCACTATGCTGGCCGTGGAGAAGTTAGGGGCATGTGGTCCGTTTACCTAAACAGGAGAAAACCGCCGCACCTGCGTTACGAACGCCACCGGGACTCGTTGCTCCCGATTGTTCGTTCCCATGCAGAATGCTACGCTCGAATCGATGGCCTCTGTCTACGCCAATATGCTGAAATCCCAACCATCCGTGCCCGCCCGTCTGGCACGGTGGCTGCGATCGGACGCGCTCCAAGTCTGGATGAAATTCCTGCTCGCGTTGCTAGGCCTGGCGCTCGCGTTCATCGCCGCCATCTTTTCCACCGTGCTGCGCGATGCCGGACACATCGGGGGCACGGTTCTTCTCGCGTCGTTGTCACTGCTTTTGGCCACGTTCGTCGGTCTCATCACGGTTCCGTATCTGGCCCGCCGTGTGGCTCTCGAGCGCTTGCGGGAATCGTTCGATTACGAAGTCACTCGCGCCGGCATCGTCTACGTCCTGGTTACGCTGGTGGTCGCCATTGCCGCGCTTAATACCGGAAACAATCTGCTCTATATCATCGTCGCCGCCATGCTGGCTGCAATTCTGGTTTCCGGGATTGCTTCGGCGTGGGGGCTGCGCTGGCTGGAACTGGATGTTCGCCTGCCCGAACACATCTTCGCTGGACGCCCGGTGAGCGGCCGCATTCTGTTGCGCAATCCGCGGCGCTGGCTGCCCTCGTTTTCTGTCCGCGTTGTGGCCACTCGCAAAGTCCGCCGCATGCCGGAGAAGCAATGGCGCTGGGAGCCGACCACCTTTGCATTTCCTTCCAGTCGTCCGCCCGACCAGCAATGGCTGCGTCTTCCCGACCGTCGCTTGCGGCGCGTGACGCTCGTTCCGCCTCCTCCGGGAATCTTTCAGGGGATGGCTTACTTCCCCTTTATTCCTCCAC
>JASHPL010000338.1 GCA_030038125.1 Candidatus Sulfotelmatobacter sp. | reverse complement strand
CACTGCAGCGTTCCGTCTGCGCGCTCGGCATCTCCTGCGCACGTCCGGATGATCGACCGAGAACCCGGATCGCAGCCTGCGTCTATTGGAAATTGCTGATGAGGACCACATCGCTGGTCCGCATTCCTTTGGCAACGAACAATTCCTTGCCGTCGCGCGACCAGGAAAAGCCAAAGATGTGCCCGGAAGGGAAGTCGGTAATCTGACGCGGCTCGCCTCCCGCCAAAGGCTGCTCCCAGATATTGGACGCGCCTTTGCGAGTCAGCAGGAATTGCAATCCCTTCCCATCTGGAGCCCAGCGAGGTGTCCCGGAGCCACTCAGCCGGGGAAATGTTTGCAGAACCGACCCTCCGCTGGCTGGAATGATGGCGTACTTCAACTGCGGCACCGGCCTGCCTTCCTGCATGTCATAAGCTACAAATTTGCCATCGGGCGAAATCTGTGCGAATCCGCCGCCTCCGGGGGCATGGCCGATCTCTGTCGGAGTGCCTCCTTCCACAGGCATGCGATAAATCTTCGCGCCCTCCGAGAGAGTATTGGTCGTGTACACCAGCCACTTTCCGTCGGAAGAGCAATTCTCGTCGTTGACATCCTGCGGCACCAGCCGCGTCGGGTTCGATCCATCGGCGTCGGTCCGCCACAGCTCAGAATTCGTTCCAGTATAAGAATCGAAGATGATGTAACGATCACCGCAATTCGACATCGTGCTGTAGTCACGCGCGTCGGGCATAACTATCGTTCGCTGGCTGCCATCGGCATTGATCAGATTCAGTTCGCTTCCCTGGCTTCTTACCAGCAGCTTCCCATTGGGACCGGGAGCGACCGCAATATCAACTACGCCGCCGGAGGTGATCTGACGCGCCAGGGCGGTTTTCGCTTCCGGGAGAACCCAGATGTTCGAGATCTCTGTCTCATTGAGCGCAGCCAGCATTTTCCCATTGCGGGTGAGGTCGAGCCGCACGCCGTAGTTCGACAAGTCGTTGGTAAACCGCTGTGGTTCGCCTTTGGGATAAGGGATCTGCCAAATTTGAGTTCGATTCTCTTTCGCCTGACCGACGGGCACCAGAAGCAAGTCGCCACTGGGCAGCCAGACTGGGCGGCCCAACATCACCGGAGCGGAGTAGAGTGTCGTGACGCTGCCGTCGGAAACACGGATGACATCGAGCACGAATTTTTGTTCTTTTCCACTGAGCACCCCAGTGAGAGCGATGGTTTTCCCATCTGGGGACCAGCTAGCACCCCACATGTAGATCGGATAAATAGGCAACTGAGCCAGCAGCCGGTCGCCGCCTCCATCGGCCGAAGCGACGTGGACCTCAACAGCCGCCGCGTCCGGCAGACCGCGCATGAAGACGACCTGCGACCCATCGGGAGAAAATCCCACCGGCGTGTCAACATCCCGGATCAACTGTCTCGGATTCCCGCCGAGCACCGGCATCTGGTAGAGATAGCTGTAGAGTTGGGTGGACTTGTCGGAGCGAACGTAATAAATGAAGTTGCCATCGGGAGAAAACGTTACGCCCTTGAAATCCACGACATCGGGCGCCAGAACCTGCACATCGCTCTTGGTCGCTACATGGCGCATCCACAGGCTCTGCTGCTCGCCATCGCGCAATACGTATACCACATATCGGCCATCGGGAGAGATCGCGACCAAAGAAGCTTTCCCGCTCTCGGTGAGCTTCTCGATGTGCATGTTCTGCAGATTCAGGGCATGTGAACGATTCAGAAGCTTATAGCCGACGAAGGCAGCAACGGCTAGCACGACCACCCCAACCGCGATTGCGATTTTCGAAAAACCCTTCCTCGCAGGTGGTGCTTGAGCTGGAGCCGAACTCAGTTGCGCCGACGACAGCTTTCCTGAATCCGCGGCCGCAATGCCGGTGCCCGATCCGCTTTCAACCACAACACGTCCCGAACTTGTGTCTCGCTGAACACGTTTCAAATCAGCCCGCATCTCGGCTGCGCTCTGGTAGCGCAGATCGCGGTCTTTTTCCAGGGACTTGTTAATGATCTCTTCCAGCTTCGGTGGCACATCGGGATTAAGGCGCACCGCCGACACGGGAGCACGGTTCACGATGGCTTCGCAGATCATCGCTGAACTCTCTCCGCGAAACGGCAACGCGCCAGTCGCCATCTCATAGAGAACGGCCCCGAACGAGAATAGATCGGTCCGTCCGTCGAGTTCCTTGGCTCGGACTTGCTCTGGCGACATGTAGGCCACGGTTCCAACCGTCGTGCCCGGGCTGGTCAGATGCTGCTCCTCGACGGTGCGTGTCATGGTGTCTGCGATCTGGTTCGATGAACCGCTGCTCGAGGCGACCTTCGCCAGTCCGAAATCGAGAATCTTGGCGTGTCCCCGTTTGGTGATGAACAGATTAGCGGGCTTGATGTCGCGATGTATGATGCCTTCGCTGTGGGCAGCATCGAGAGCATCGGCAATTTCGATGGCTAAAGAGAGAATCTCTTCGACTTCCATCGGGCGCCCGGCGATGCGGTGCTTGAGCGTCACGCCGTCGAGGTACTCCATCGCAATGAACGCCTGCCCGTGTGCCTCGTCAATTTCGTGAATGGTGCAGATGTTAGGGTGATTGAGAGCCGAAGCGGCTTGCGCCTCGCGTTGAAAGCGAGCTAACGCCTGAGGATCTTTTGCTACTTCATCGGGCAGAAACTTCAAGGCCACGAAGCGATGCAGTTTGAGATCTTCGGCCTTGTAAACCACGCCCATCCCGCCGCCGCCCAGTCTTTCGATGACGCGGTAGTGCGAGATCGTCTGGTTGATCATGCGCTCGGAATCTTACGTGGCAGCAAGCGGCAAGTCAATGAACGCGGGCATTGCCAGCGTTATAGGCTGGAATCGCCATCGAAAAGTGAAGGCTCCCAAACCTCTGGGCTTTTCAAGATTTCAGCCAGAGCGGGGTTGTTGGTCCGATAGAAATAAGTCCAGTTGGGAAGCTGCCGGTGATAGGGAGAGAGCTGCTCCGCGATTTTCTCCAGCGCCGGCGGAAGGCCGATCAGTTCCAGCATGTGAATCGATTCT
>JASHPL010000337.1 GCA_030038125.1 Candidatus Sulfotelmatobacter sp. | reverse complement strand
CAGTCCGATTGGGCCGTACCTGACAACAGGCATCGACCCAATGAACCTCGATGTTTGGACGAAAGTAAACGGCGCCTATGAGCAGCAAGGGAACACCACCGACATGTTGTTTTCTGTCTCGGAGATGCTGGCTTATTTTTCTCGCCACATGCGGATGGTTCCCGGCGATGTCTTGGCAACCGGAACTCCGTCGGGTGTGGGTTTGGGCAAGAATCGATTCTTGGCGATTGGGGACATTCTGGAGTGCGGCATTACGAACTTAGGCGCTCAACGCCACGAAATCGTAGCGTAATTCGATAGCACGGTCGAAGGAACTGAGATGCGCCGACCGAAGCAACCAATGAGGAGATCAAGAGTGAAACAGACAATTGGAAGCTTTCTGCTACGCCGTCTGCGAGAGGCTGGCATCGAACACATCTTTGCAGTTCCCGGCGATTACAACCTCGAATTAATGCAACAACTCGAAGACCGCGGCGAACCCACGTGGATTGGCAACTGTAACGAGCTGAATGCTTCCTACGCGGCGGACGGTTACGCCCGCATCAAGGGCCTTGCAGCGGTGATCGTCACGAACCGCGTGGGAGCCCTGAGCGCGATCAACGGCATCGCCGGAGCATACAGCGAGCACGTGCCAGTGATTTGCATCTGCGGCTCGATTCCCGCAAAAGCCATCCAGCGTGGCGACCTCATGCACCACACTCTCGCGGACCGCGAGAAAGGAAATTTCTATCGGGCTTTCGCGGAGGTCACAGTCGCACAAACTGCAATTACCGCCGAGAACGCCACCACCGAGATCGATCGGCTGATCCTGACCTCATGGCGGCGAAAGCTTCCCGTATACGTGGAACTGCCCTCGGATATCGCATACCTCGAAATCGAAGCGCCTGAGGAGTCGCTAAACCTTTCGATGCCGCCCAGCGATCTGGAACGGCTCAAGGCCTGCGCTCAAGCAATCCTGCAACAGCTAGCCGCAGCAAAGTCCCCAGCCTTTCTGCTTGATCTCGATGCTCATCGCTTCGGAATCGGCGAACAAGTCACAAAGTTGGCCGAGCGGTGGCAAATGCGAGTCGCTACCATGAATACGTGCAAAAGCGTCTTCCCCGAAGGCTCGCCGCTTTACGTTGGCACTTATATTGGTGTTGCGAGTTCACCGGCCGCCAAGCAAGCGATCGAAGAAAGCGATTGCCTGTTAGCTGTTGGGTATCGAAGGATTGAGTCCACTACCGGTTTTTTCAGGGATAAGGTCCCGGAATCCACGAATCGGGGTGGAATCGGATCACGTGGATATGGGCGCCAAGAACTATCAGGGCGTGAGCATTGCAGATCTCATGCGAACGTTGCTCGAATCACATCCCAAAGCGCCGAAGGCAAAACTTCCTCCGATTCCCTTGCAGGAATCTGCGCCACTCAAGTCCGCAGGTCTCCTCACCCAAAAAGCTTACTGGAATGCGATACAGCAGTTCATTCGTCCTGGAGACGTGATTATTGCCGAAGACGGCACTTCGATTATCGGAGCAGGTTTGCTGCATCTGCCCGAGAACTGCACACTAATTGCGCAATCCGTGTGGGGATCAATTGGTTACGCCACGGCCGCCTTGCTGGGAACTCTGCTCGCGGCTCCGAATCGACGCCATCTGCTGTTAACCGGCGAAGGATCTTTCCAACTCACTGCGCAGGAGATTTCGACTATCTTGCGCCACGACCTCAAACCGTTCATTTTCCTGATTAACAACCACGGTTACACGATCGAGCGAACGATCCTCGGGAAGGATGCCAACTACAACGATGTTGCCAACTGGCGATATTCCGAACTGCCCAAAGTGTTTTCCCGGGATCGAATCACCGAGACCTTCGTCGTGGAGACGATCGAAGGGCTTCAGAAGGTGCTGGAGGCTCCCCACAAAGGCTTTGTGTTCATAGAGTCGGTGATGGACAAATCGGTGATGGACAAAGATGACTCGCCGCTCGAGCTTATTCTTGGCGGGCATGCCTTTGCCGACACAGATTACGGCCCGCGCGGCCCACAGTCGGTGCCAGGTACGCAAATCGAGGCGGACGCAGTGAATCCTTGATAGCGCTGCTTGTAGAAATTGAGGCAAATCTCGGCAGGCTCAGATTTTCACGACTTGGCTCCATTTTGGCTCCAATAAAGAGGGCAAAATCACGCAGGTTTTCTGAGCTAAGTATTGCAAAATCAACAGATAGCTCTGGGCGGTGCCAGCCCTGAAAAGGCTGGCGTCGGCGGTTCAACTCCGTCCCTGACCACCATGTTTTCAATCTCTTAGCTCCATCATCCAACCCGATTTGGCTTCAATTGGCTCCAAAATAATTTCCAACTCGCTATTCACCATCCGCGATTGCTGCGGCGTAGCGATACTCGCTGTACTCGCCGGTGCGATCGGCTTTGAGGTGCGGGCTGCTCGGCCGCAATCTTGCGCGCCTCCCGTTCCGGCACCGTTACCGGCGCGATCCGAACGCGCGTTTTCTTTCTTCGTAGCTGACCTCCGACGAACTCATCGCGGCGGACTTGAATTTCCCACCACTTGCCGCGACGTTTCGGTCTCGGGTCCTGAAACCGACGGCGGGCCATCGATTCGAAATCTCCTCTCGACGGCCTGCCGAGATTTGCCTCGCCCGAAACGATACCACCAGCGTCGTGGGCAGTTGTCCTTTTTTGAACGCAATTTGACTGCCCCTGCGGATCTTGGTCTACAAGGCAGGAATTTGCTGAAGTTTCTGTTTTTGTTACTGCGGAAGCCGGCTGGGATTTTCGATACTGCAAGGAGACACTCCTCGGCCTGCACCACAGGAATCGAATTCCAAAACATATCGACGTCCGGGAATGTGCGGGATCGTACATTCTGTTGGCATCAAACGCTCACGCAAGTATTCGTCGATGCTCGAAAGTGGGTGAGTTGTAAAGTCAGGAAACTCCAAATTGGTTTGAGTGGCGGTGTCCCGAACTGGAAGAATTGGATCACCTACGCGTCACTTGTCCTCTGCTCATTCATCCATTCTGTGACCTCCATCACCCTTCCCAGCGACTCTTATCACTGCCACTGGCACCCGCCCATCCTCTAATGATCTTAGGGTAAAGATCGAGCGGCAGCGGTGCCGCATCTGTTTTCCCGGAGCCGATTTTTCTTGACTGATTTTGCAACGCGATTTATCAGCACGAGGGTGGCAATGATTAATGATGATGTCGTCAAGTGTCCGCTGTGCGGAGGGTTCACTCATATCGAAAACGCCGAACTGCTGGCGGCGCTGAAGGAACCGCGCATCCGCGAACAGGTTGAGAAATACGTTTCCGATCTGCTCAAGTCTCCGGTCGACGAATTGAGTACGGTGGGTGCGACGCAGTCAGGACGCGATTTCCAAAAAGACGTGCATAGCTGGAATCCGTGCGTGCCCATGTGGCGGAGAAGCCCGAAAGAGTGAGCCGGTCACAGCGAGAACCCATTCGGCTTCAGCGATCGACGGCTGCGAAACCGGCCACGACGTTCACATCACCGCGATTAGTGATCAGAATCACTGCCCAGTGTAAGCCCCCGGCGTATATCCGCAAGTGTGGATTCTCTCTGGCGGTCGGAGTCTACGCCGCGAGGAGGTAGCCATGGCCGCGCTTCCGCAGGTCGCTCGCATCTCGCTGAAGGACATACTCTTTCCCACAGACTTTTCGCCTGCATCGGAAGCCGCCCTGCGCTTTGCTCTGATGCTGGCCCGCGTTTACGGGTCCAGGCTTCATGTGGCGCACGTGATTTTGCCCGAGTCGCATCCGCAGCTTTTGAGCCCCAAGCTTTCTCAGGAAGTAGACGCCTGGGACGATGCCAACGAACGGCTCGACGAGCTCGCGCATCATCCCTCGATCGGCATTATCCATTGCACGTCTCTGCTCGCGAGCGGCGATCTGGAAGAAGTCATTCCCGGCTTGATTCAGGAACACAATATAGACCTGGTGGTTCTGGGAACGCGCGGACGCCGAGGCGTCAGCCGCATCATGCTCGGCTCGTCGGCTGAGAGAATCTACCGCTCGGCTCCGTGCCCTGTGCTCACGGTGGGCCCACGCGTGCGCGTTGCCCAATGGCAACTCCGGCGAATTCTCTGTCCTGTTGATCTCGAAGGCAATCCCGAACCGGCTCTGCAATATGCACTCTCGCTCGCGAGTGACCAAGAATCCGAATTCATGGTTCTGAACGCCGTTCCGATGGTTCCCTGGCAACATCGCGCGGATGTCGAGAAGCAAGCCCGTGCTCGCATGCTCAGCCTAATCCACGAAGAGAATTCGGATTCTGCGCTGGTCGAGGTGCAGTTGCTGGTTCGCTGGGAATCTCCCGCAGAGGCCATTCTGCAATGTGCAGTGGATCGCGAGATCGATTTGATCGTAATGGGAGTGCGGAAGTCGCGTGCGGCGGGATTGTCGTCTCACTTGCCCTGGCCGGTCGCTTCCGAAGTCGTCAGCCGGGCCCCGTGCCCGGTGCTTAGAGTACGAATATAGTTTTTACGCGCCATGGCTTCCTGCCTGTCAGTCTTTCAGAAGCCGGCGCGAGCGAGTACGGAGGAAATCATGCTAGTCAGTAAACAGCAGGCCCTCGATTATCACAAAGGGCCGCGCCCGGGAAAAATCGAAATCACACCCACCAAGCCCTGCCGCACTCAGCGTGATCTGAGCATGGCCTACACGCCGGGAGTTGCCGAGCCTTGTCTTGCAATCCACAGCAATCCTCATGATGCTTTCAAATACACCGGGCGTGGCAATCTCGTCGCCGTTGTCAGCAACGGAACCGCGGTCCTCGGCCTGGGAGACATTGGCGCCCTCGCCGGCAAGCCCGTGATGGAAGGCAAGGCCGTCCTTTTCAAACGTTTCGCCGACGTGAACGTGTTCGATATCGAAGTCAATACCCATAATCCCGAGGAAATTATCAAGCTCTGCCAGTTGCTTGAGCCCACGTTTGGCGGAATCAACCTCGAAGACATCAAGGCTCCCGACTGTTTCCACATCGAAGAAGCGCTGCGCAAGACCATGAAGATTCCGGTCTTTCACGATGACCAGCATGGAACGGCGATTATCACCGGCGCGGCGCTGCTCAACGCTCTCGAATTGGCTGGCAAAGACATTCGTAAAGTGCGCGTGGTCTTCAACGGGGCCGGAGCGGCGGGCATCGCGACGGCCGAGCACTATGTCCGCCTCGGGGTGAAGCGCGAGAACATCATTCTTTGCGATACCAAGGGCGTGGTCTACAAAGGCCGCAAAGAAGGGATGAATCCCTACAAAGAGCGCTTTGCCCAGGATACAGAAATGCGCACCTTGGCGAATGCGATGGCGGGGGCTGATGTGTTCGTCGGCCTTTCGGTGAAGGATGCGGTCACGCAGGAGATGGTGCGCTCCATGGCGCCTGACCCGATCGTCTTCGCCATGGCGAATCCCGATCCCGAGATCACTTACGACGATGCCAGGGCATGCCGCGGTGACGTCATCATGGCGACCGGCCGCACTGACTATCCAAATCAGGTGAACAACGTTCTTGGATTCCCTTTCATTTTCCGCGGAGCTCTCGATGTTCGCGCCACGGCCATCAACGAGGAAATGAAGCTGGCGGCCACACGTGCGCTCGCCAACCTGGCCAAAGAAGACGTTCCCGATTCCGTTTGCCGCGCTTATGGCGTGGAACGGTTGCAGTTCGGCCGCGACTATTTGATTCCCAAGCCATTCGATCCGCGCGTACTGATGTGGGAAGCATCGGCGGTCGCCGAAGCCGCGATGCGCAGCGGCGTAGCGCAGGAGCCGGTGGATTTAGACAGCTACCGCGCCCAGTTGGAAAAGAGGCTGGGCAAGAAGTACGAAGTCTCCCACACCATGATTCACAAGGCGCAAGCCAATCCCAAGCATGTGGTATTCCCTGAAGGCGATAACGAGAAAATTTTGCGCGCCTGTCATGCGCTGGTTGAGGAGAAAATCGCCCAGCCGATTTTGCTCGGCGATGCGAACAAGATTCACAGCCGCGCGCAGGAGCTTGGGGTGAGCCTGGCCAGCATGAAAATTGTCGATCCGGCTACGTCTGACCGTCGCGAAATCTACGTTCTTGAACTCTTCCGTCTGCGGCAGCGCCACGGAGTGACCTTGCATGAGGCTGAAACTCTCATCAACAACCGCAACGTATTTGGCTCGATGATGGTCCATATGGGTGATGCTGACGCGCTGGTTTCCGGCGTAACCCAACATTTCCCTGACACGATTCGTCCGGCCTTGCAAATTATTCGCATGAGGGAAGGCCTGCATCGCGTGTCGGGCTGCTACGTCGTCGTGACGCACAAAGGGGAAGTGTTCTTCCTCGCCGATGCCAGCGTCAACATCGAGCCCACGGCCGAGGATCTGGTTGAGATCGCTCTCTGCACGGCCCACATGGCGCGGCGTTTCGATATCGTCCCCCGCGTCGCAATGCTCTCATTCTCCAGCTTTGGCAGTGTCGACCACCCCATCTGCACCAAAGTGCGAAAAGCGGTCGAATTGCTGAAGTATGCCGATCCCACGCTGATCGTCGACGGCGAGATCACCGCCGACGAGGCCCTGTCGCCGGAGATTATTGAGCAGCAGTATCCCTTCAGCTCGCTCAAAGGCGGCGCCAATGTTCTCATCTTCCCCGACCTGGCCTCGGCGAATATCGCAACCAAGCTGCTCGCCCGCATCGGCGGAGGCGAGAATATCGGGCCCATTCTGATGGGAATGAGCCGGCCCGTGCACGTCCTGCAACGCACTGCTACGGTCGAAGAGATTGTCGGCGTTGCGGCGATTGCCGTAGTTGATGCGCAAGAGAACGATACGTACGCGCATCCCCACGTGCACGTTTCGGTTGAACCGGAAGTGGTAGGAGAGGACTGAGGAGCGCTATGAAGGCCCGGATATTCTCGTTCGGGCCTAGCAAGCAAAGCGCGCCGCTTTGGGCCGGATCTCTAAACCGGTCTCGGCTCGGCGCGGAAGAGCCCTTTAGAGCCTGCCCTCGAGCCAGCGCAGCGCGCCGAAGAGGCCGCATAGAGGAATGAAATGGAAAGAGGGGTTTTTTAGGCCCGGTGGCTATCAACGACTGATCGGAGGATGACTTCATGTCTACACTTTGGAAGTCGCGTTATGCCCAGCGCACGCTGGGAATCAAGAGTTCCGCCATCCGTGAACTTCTGAAGGTCACCCAAAAACCGGAAATCATTTCCTTCGGCGGAGGGTTGCCTGCCCCCGACGTATTCCCGGTGGAGCGTTTCGAGGAAGCCTGCCACAAGGTTCTCTGCGAACATGGCGCCCAGGCCTTGCAGTACGGCACCACGGAAGGGTATCAGCCGCTGCGGGAGATGATCGCCCAGAACATGGCGCGTTATGGCATCGTCGCCAAAGCAGAAAACGTCCTGCTCACCTCCGGCTCGCAACAGGCGCTCGATCTAATCGGTAAGCTGCTGGTCAACCGGGGCGATCGCGTCGTGGTCGAAGCTCCCACATACCTCGGCGCGCTCCAGGCCTTCAATGTCTATGGCGCGCAATATGTTCCGGTTCCCGTGGATAACGACGGCCTGTTGACCGAACGATTGGAAGCCTCACTGCGCACCGGCCCTAAGTTCATGTACGTGCTGCCAAATTTTCAGAATCCCGCGGGTGTCACGTTGTCGGAAGGACGTCGCCACGAACTCATCCTGCTCGCCGACAAGTACGGCATTCCAATCGTCGAGGACGATCCCTATGGCCAGCTGCGCTACGAGGGAGAGCACATTCCGCCGCTGGTTGTGCTCGATCGCGAAAATCTGCGTCGCGACAACGGCTTCACGCTCGGCAACGTCGTTTATCTGAGCACATTCTCCAAGACGCTCGCGCCCGGCATTCGCCTGGCCTGGATCGTCGCGCCCGAAGACGTAATCAGCAAGCTGGTGCAGTTGAAACAAGCGGCGGACTTGCATACTTCCACGTTCAATCAGTACGTCGCCTACGAAGTTGCCCGGGAGGGTTTCCTCGACCGACACGTCAAGCTGATTCGCCAGGTGTATCGCGAGCGACGCGACACGATGCTGCAGGCCTTGCACGACTACTTCCCGCCGGAAGTGACGTGGACCCATCCCAAAGGCGGACTGTTTCTCTGGGTCACTATGCCGGAAGGCACTGACTCGGAAGCCCTGTTCCGCGCCGCGCTGGCGGAAAACGTTGCCTTCGTTCCCGGCGATAGCTTCTATGCCAACAACGACCACGAAGGCGGACGCCACATGCGTCTGAACTTCTCGCATTCACATCCCGATCAGATCCGCGAGGGTATTCGCCGTTTGTCCATCGCCGTGAAGATGCAATTGCACGCTCACAACCGTCTGGCAATTGTCGATCATTGAAATCGGCGCGGGTACAAAGCAGGCGCCGTTGTGACCGCAATCACAATTTGCGGTGACGTACGGCACCGCTGCCGACACCACTCCCGACCAGACTATCTGCAGCGGGAGGCGCTCCATGACTCTCACCTTGCTCATCACCTTCGTCGTTCTCATACTGGCGGTCGGACTCTTCATCTTCCGCGCCATTCCCGGCGTGCGCGCCTATTTCGATTATCACGGCAAACGTCTCGTAACCTGCCCTGAAACTCAGAAACCCGCCGCCGTCGATGTTGCTGCCGGAGAAGCTGCTGTCGGAGCTTTCCTCAGCGAACCCACGCTGCGGCTCAAAGACTGCTCCCGGTGGCCCGAGCGCCAGGGCTGCGGCCAGGATTGCCTACAGCAAATCGAAGCCGAACCGGAAAACTGCCTGGTTTGGAAGGTCGTTTCCAAATGGTATGAAGGGAAAAACTGCGTGTTCTGTCACAAGCCAATTGGCCCGCTCCATCATCTCGATCACGCGCCCGCTTTGCTCGGCCCGGATTTCAAAACCAGCGAGTGGAAAGACCTACGCCCGGAGAATCTTCCCGGTGTCTTTTCCACCCATCAACCGGTCTGCTGGAACTGCCACGTCGCCGAAAGCTTCCGGCGTGTGCATCCGGAACTTGTGACGGATCGCGCAGCCGAGGCCAGACGCATCTGGTGAAATTGTCTTCCGGAAGGGTTCAGAGGGGAATCAGTGGGTTGCTGTGCTCGCCGGCTCCATCCCCGCCTTCGGCTGATGCTTCAGCATGCGCCGAATATCCGGCCAGAATTCCTTTACCACCAGCGTGAGCGTGTCGTATCCGTACTGCGTTCCCCAAACACTGGCGGTGTTCTTCAGTGTGCGGTCCGACGCGACAAAACGGTAGTAGGGCGGATTGGGGGTCGAGAAGACGTGGCTCTTGGGATGATAGCTGTAAGTAGAAATTGCCGCGGACAGAGCTCCACCGACCACTTCCGAGTAGTTGAACTGATTCTTGCCCGAATCGGTCCGGGTAATCAGGTTTCGGCTCACGGCGTACAAAGTTCTGTGCATGAAACTGCCGTGGCCGAGCTGAAAATAGCGAGGGTCTTGATGCAAAACCGAGGGGATTATGGCTCCCGTGAAGAAGTTTTCGATCGTTCCATCGGCGAATGCGGCGCCAAAGCGCTTGGCGTAACCTTCCGCTCCTTGCCCATATCCAGGTTCGCTATCTTCCCACTGGCTGATTCCCGACAAAAATCCGTACCACGGATATTGCACGTAATCGAACGAACCGCGCGCCACTACCGCAAATTTCTGTTTGCTGGTCAGCGGTGGAACCTGCCCGGCGTTCTCCAAAGTGAGAAAGTTAGGCAGAGTAAAGAATAGCCGGTCCTTCGAGGTTCCGGATTGATTGTTCTGCGTGGTAGTGGTCGCTTGGACGGGATCGTTGTTGTTCTGCGATTTCGACGCGGACGGCTTCGGACTGTCTGGTGCGGTGGACTGTGGCTGAGATTGGCTGGACGAATCAGGATTCGTCGCTGGCGTCGCCTTCTGATCCTGCGTCGCAGGCGCCGGAGTGGAAGACGAGGACTGCTGCGAGGATTGCTGCGCTTCCGAGCGACACGGCAACAAACATGCCACAAGGCACATCAGAAAAAACGAAGTCGCAAACCTTTGTGCTAGCCGATGCCCCGAATCAATTCTCATAGCCATTCCAGCCTCTAGGACGCGAGGGAAGCACAAAACCACAAATAACTTCGACGGCTCGCATCGACACAAGTTTCCCTTTTCGCCAAAAAACTGAATAGACTTTCTTTCATTGTACCAACCCGCACGGCGACTCGATGGCGCACAATATTTTCTTTACATTCATTTACAAGCGAAGGACAGAAGAAATCGAAAAGGAGACAGTACGAGAGCACACGAGATACAAGAAGTTCGAATAATCTCCCTCGCGTTCCTTCGTGTCCTATGAACGCAAAAAAAGTTCTAGAAGTGGAAGCCGATCTCTCCCGTCACAGCGCGCGGTGAGACGTAGTGCGTGCCGCTGAAAGTGGAAAGAAAGTTGTAAAGGGCATAGTTATTGGCCAGATTGACAACCGTAAGTTGCGCAGAGATCCAATAGCGATCATTGGAGAAGTGGGCAAGATTGTCGTCTCCGAGAGCGAGATCGAACAGATGGCGCCCGGCAACTCTCGGAGGATTGTGATCGTCATTTTCGGTTCCCGGGGCGGGCACGGTCAGCAGTGTCGAGCCGAACTGCGAGGCCGGACAGGTAAACGGCAACGGAGAAGTCGGCGTCGCACGCTGCGATCCGCAGAATAATCCGGCTTCAAACTCCTGGTCGCCATCCAGCGGTACTCCGCCGTAGTTGGCGGCAATCATCGACACCGTGGGGACGCCCGTCGGACTGAGGAAAGATCCGGGGCAGTCGTTATAGGGCGTGTTCAAGCCAAAGCAGGGGGTTGCGCCCGCCACCAGGCCGCTGTCGTAGCGCCAGTTGAAACCGAGCCACGGCCCGCGTTTTCCGATCTGATACTGCAGGTGCGTGGTCTGATTGAACTTCTCGTCGTGATCGATGCGGAAGGGAAGTCCGGCAGCAGTCGCGACGGTGGCGCCAGCGCCTCCGATCTGCGGCTGGAAGAAGCGCGCGGCAACGCTAGAGAAAACCATCAGCGCTGAGAATCCGTGATAATTCGGCACGCTCACGCGCCCGGCGTATCCGGGAATCTTCGACTTGTACCATTCGATCGGAAACGTAATCGGAGTATTTCCCAGCACGCTGAAGTCGAAACCCCGGCGCGTGTACTTCCAGATGTATTCTCCGGAGAACACCAGATACTTTCCGAACGCCTGCTCGATTCCAGCATGGTACTCGTTGCGGACCCCCGGGCTCAGCCGGTTGGGCGATGGCGCCGAACAAACCAGGAGCGGAGCCAGGACATTGTTCGTGCAACCCAAGCTGGAGAGGATCAGGTTTTCGTTGAACGGAGTTTCCATGGTTCGCGCATAGGAGAAGCGAAGCACAGTGTTCGACGGTTTGATGTTATAGGCAGCGCCGAGTCGCGGTTCAGCTTCCTGAGCGGTTGTAAGGCCATTGTAGAGATCGCCGCGCACGCCGAGATTGAAACTCCACGGTCCTTTCGTGATGGTGTCTTCCGC
>JASHPL010000336.1 GCA_030038125.1 Candidatus Sulfotelmatobacter sp. | reverse complement strand
GGCGTACGACATCTGGGGGTCATTCCAAGACCAAGCGGCAGAATTCTCTTCTGCACGCGAACACACAAGGTTTCCAGTCCAGTGTCTGGTCGGAGGCCCTTTTTGCTGCGGAGATCCTCTTACTGCATGCCTCGCCCGTCTATTACGGCTTGGGTGTGCCACATGGCGATGACTCAGCCGTCGTGATCATACCCGGTTTCCTGGGCACTGACCTTTACCTCACTGAACTTCATGCGTGGCTCCGGCGTATCGGCTATCGTCCCTATTTCTCCGGTATCGGAATTAACGCCGAATGTCCGAACTTGCTGATCCAGCGTCGTCTGAACCACACCATTGAAAAAGCTACGGCCGAAACCGGCCGCAAAGTTCATCTCATCGGCCACAGCCTGGGAGGAGTGATCGCGCGTTCGGTTGCAGGCCAGCGTCCGGGAGATATCGCTTCTGTCATCACCCTCGCTGCTCCCGTCCGCGGCACGGTTGCCAATCGCGCCGTTCTGCAGGCTGCCGAGGCTGTCCGCTTGCACATTCTTGAGGAGCATGGCCCCGACGTGCTACCCAGTTGCTACACCGGCGCCTGCACCTGCAATTTTCTGGGATCGCTTCGTCGCAAAGTCGATGGTACGGTGCTGGAAACGGCCATCTACACTCGCACAGATGGACTCGTGGACTGGCGTTATTGCATCACGATGGATCCGAAGAAAGATGTCGAGGTCTCCGGCACACACATCGGAATGGCGTTTAATCCTTCAGCGTATGCGGTTGTAGCGGAACGCCTCGCACTTGCTCAGATGCCGGAATAGCCACCTGCCATTTCCAATACGGCGCCAATCCTCGTTTCCAGCGGTTCCGCTGGTTTGCCCGCCTGTTCGATCAGGATTGATGCCGACGAGAGGCTGTTGTTCCGAACCTCGAAACTGCCAGTGCAGTCCGTCTTTGCATAGACAAGACGATGCAGGCTTGGTCCGCTGCCGTCTACCGTCGCGTGCAGGTGTAATCCTTCTTTTGAAACGCAGCAAAAGTTCCATTGCATTGTTTTCGAGCTGGGATTGATTTCTTTTAAATTGCGGAACACATATTCCTTTCCTTCGTGCCACAGCACTGCCCTGTGAAAAACAAATCCAAACGGCATGTCGTACACCAGAGCCTCCAGCGTACTTGCCGGACCCCTGTCCCGAGGGAAATATGCGTGCGTCCAGACCCAAAAGCTGCGATGGCGATATCCGCAGTTATGCCCTTGCACTCCAAAACCCAGAGGATCTCCTGAAAACTTTCTGCCGTCCAATTCGACCTGTCCCGAGAAGATAGCATCGGAGTGCGGCGTGCGGGAAAATCCAATCCAGCCCTTGCTGCTCAAGGTCACGCGAAAAGTCGAGCGATAATGCAGGTCCCAGGAAACTGAGTGCCCATCCACCCGCATCATGCCGCGGCAGCAATTTTCTTCCATTCGATTCTTGCCAACTTGAAAATGAAATGGAGCCTGACCTCTGGCGCTCATCTTTAGCTCTTCCACTGAAAACCCTTGAATGAAGCTCTTGGGCGGTCCCTCTGCGGGAAACCACGTGGCCCAGACCTGAACTGGTTCTCCCATTGGGTTTCCACTGCAGCCCTTGCGGCCCGGATTCATAAGTAAATAGCGAAACCACCACGCCCCGCTGCCGTCCGCTAATCCCAGACGAACGAACCATACTTCGTAACGACGGCGAGTCGAAAGGCGGGAAAAAACTTCGTTGAAAGTCTTCAAAGCTCTGCCCCGATACGAGAAAAACTATCTCACACACTCTTATTGGCTGGGGTGATGACAGTCACTGCACATTCTTACTTTGCAGTGCAGCATAACTGGAGTGGTTTTCCTCTATGCCGCATTCAGCCACCATCTCTGCAGAATTTCCCCAGCTCGCACCTGATCAGTGGCGCAGCACGCTGGAGAACTTTCTGCCCCAAGGATCCACCAACGCAGAAAAAGTCAGGGTCATCGAAGCCGGACTGCGCAGCCCCGTCGGCCAATCATTCCGCGAGACAATGGCGCGCTGGATCGTGGAGGAAATCGTCCCTGTCGATCGACTGGTTCCCGAAGCTTATGCCGCGTGGCGCCCCCCCGTGCGCGATGCCATGATGTTTGTGGTCACGCATCTCTCTGCCTCACGCCTGGCCCCAAAACTACTGGAACAGCTCGAACTCCCGGGCACCACCCCACCGGAAAACCGGCTGCTTCGTCTGATCGCAAAGGTTCCGGGACTTCAAAAGCTGGGCCAGGTCATCGCGCGCAATCAGCATTTACACCCCGCGCTGCGAAATGCGCTCTCTAGGCTGGAAAACGGAATCCGAGACGTCAGCCCGGACGATATCCGCAGCATCATTCACCGCGAGTTGGGACGACGAATCGAGACCTTTGACGTACAAGTCTCATCCGAAATTCTTAAGGAAGCCAGCGTCAGCGCGGTGGTGCGCTTCATCTGGCAAAATCCTGAGACCGGAAAACGCGAGCGCGGCGTTTTCAAAGTCTTGAAACCTCACATCCCCGAGTATTTTGCCGAGGATATGGTTTATCTGCAGGGTCTGGCGCAGTACTTCGGCGATCGCCACCACCGGTATGGATTTGCGGCACATCTTATTCCCGATACCTTTCGCAAAGTGCGCCGTCTCCTTCGGCATGAAGTCAACTTCAGGCGCGAACAAAAGACTCTGATCGAGGCCGCTGCTCTTTATCAATCTTTCCGCGGAGTTCGCATCCCGCAGGTTATTCGACCGTTATGCACGCCCGGAATCACTGCCCTGAGCGAAGAACAAGGGATCAAGATCACCAGCGCTGCCGCTCGCCTATCGCCGTCGGCTCGCCGCAAAGTGGCCGAGCAACTGCTCGAAGCTCTCGTTGCCGTGCCCCTGTTTTCCGCCCGTCGTGATGCGATCTTTCACGGCGACCCGCACGCTGGCAACCTGCTCTATAACAACCGCACCGGAGAACTCATCATCATCGACTGGGCTCTGCGGGAAAGACTGAGTCGCGAGCAGCGTCGGCATTTGGCCCTGCTATTCCTCATGGTCGCGTTGCGCGATCCTGTGGGCGCATCCCGCCAGGTCGCGATGCTGGCCCAAAATCGTGTCCGCGCCACTTCCCGCAGTGGACGCAGCATTCGCGACGTAGTGCCAAGATTTCTCGAAACCATGCCGGCCTCGCGCGTGCCAACCGCAGCCGACACTATGCGCCTACTGGAAAATATTGCAATGAAAGGAATCCGTTTCCCGGCCCCTCTGATCATGTTGTCCAAGGTGATGTTCACCCTGGAGGGAATTCTGAACGACATCGTGGGATCGGATATCGGAATGGGGTTTACGGTTGCTCGTCAATTCGCCCGCCATTGGCTCGCGAACCGTTCCGCTTTCCGCTTGCCGCTGATGAAACGGGACTGGCTAGCGCTGCAGTGCAGCGCAGTGCTTTATCCCGGCCGTTTCGGGCTGCAGTTAGAGCAAGCGCTGCTCAACCGTTTACTTACACCAGGTTCATCCCGCACAGGATCATAGTCGGTCCGACGAGCTGTTAATAAACTTGCCCAAATCCCGTTTTTGAAAGGGCGCGGCTTCCAGCCGCGCCGTAAGCTGCGCAAACTCAATTGCGGCTTTAGCCGCTGGGAACGGCCTCAAGCCAGGGAGGTCTTTCTCCGCAGCCGGCTAGACCGCTACGTTCTTCTGACGAACGACGGCTTTTCTGCGGGGCTTGGATGCGCTCCTTCCAACCCGGATTGTCTTCGCGGGTTTCACGAGTGAACCAAGGAACTCTGACTCGGATTCGAGAAAACTCTTCACCCCTTCGCTCGCGCGGGTCGCCATGGGAACAAATCGCGGAGTTGCGATGAATTCGGCCGCCTGGGTCGCAGCATGTACATTCACGTTCATTTGCTGACCCATAACATCGAGGAGTCTCTTTTGCGCTTCGATGAACGCATTACCCGCCTCACGCGCAAGTACCTTCACTTCGGTCTTCCTTGCCGACTCGCAGGCGTGCTTGAGCTTGCCGCTCGTGGCTCGCGCCGATTCCTGGGCTAGAGCCTCCATAAAGTTTTTCTGTGCCTTCGCAAAAATGTCCACTCCTTCGCGTGCCCAATCTGTCAGTTGCGCGGCCCGATCACGCTTCCGGCGTTTTTCCGGCTCAATCCAGTCGAGTGTTTGTTTACTCGTAGTAGTCAGCAACTCCTGTTGCATACCGATCAACGTGTCGAGACTCCGGCGCACGAGATCTGTCATTGCAACCGCGGGCAAGAAGGTTCGTACTCGTTCTTTCACGCCGTCGAGGACGATGTCTTTTTCCTGTTGCGCCAGATCCAACAGTGCTCGCTGTGCCTCCACGAAGCTGGACGTTCCTTCCACGGCCAGTTCGGTTAAAACCTCCCCTGGCGACCGGTCTCCATGGGATTTTGTCTCACTTGTCATATCGCACCTCTTCCATGCTGCGTTGCAGCATTCCCTTGCTACCAAAGTATTCCCCTAACCTACCCCCGTCAAGAACTGTCGCACTCGCCGATGCCGACTCACAATGTGCCGTGATTTCCATCACTCAACCCAGGGGATCCGCTATTGCAATCTGGCTGCATCGTAGATTCGTGTAGAGCAGCTACCCACTGCTGTCGGGCGGAGCTACCCTCCGCTGTTAAGGCGATGTGACTGAGGTACGGAGTTGTAATTCATTATCGACGGCGATGCAGAAGGTTTCCGAAGTCGAGAGTGCAAAGGCATTAATGACCGAGGCCATGAGCTGGCCGGTGATGAAGTGGTTGCGCGAAAAGAAACGAGTTCGCCACGCAGCCGACAAGGCCAATGCGGCTCTAGATGCCCTCAATCGTGCAGTGAAGGAACAGTGGCCGAAAGCTGACCAGACTGGCTACGAGAGTCTCCTTGCGCAATCCTCTAACGGGAACTTCGGCGAAAATGCCAGATTGCTTGCCAACGTCAAAGAGGCAGACAAAAAAGCCCGGAAGGCCAGAATGGATGCCGAAGCAACCTTTGCCGAGGCGGAGAAGCAGCTCAGTATCCGACTTGCGCGCGAAGGATGTCGCAGGGCAATTCACTCGTGGGACCTGCACGAAAACGCCATTCGCCAGGCAGAGCAATTGATCCGCGTGCAAGAACCAGATCGTCATTGATTACTCCGACAATCGACTTGGTCGCTTTATCCCACAACTTAGGAAGCCCTTTGCAGACGCTCTCACACACGAGACAACCACCGGCGATGGCCCGTCATCAGAAACGTCTCAAGTCGAAGTCGCAACGGTGCTATGTCCATTCGTACTTGTTGTTGGGCTTCTGTTTCAGCAATTCTTGCTCTGTTCCTCACGGGTTGCGCAGGCCTGCAGCCGAATGCGCCCATCACGTACCAGCTGACAGTCAATGCCACCGGCAAGGGTACGATCACGAGTAATCCGGCGTGAATCAACTGTCCTACAACGTGCTCCGCCACTTTCAACCAAAGTACGCAAGTGACCCTCACCGAGACGCCGGCTACGAATTCTTTTTTTGCGGGATGGAGCGGGGCTTGCTCGGGAACAAAAGCTTGCACCGTGACGGTCAGTGCACCCGCGTCCGTAACCGCGACCTTCAACGCCGGTTACGGATTGACCGTCGCTGTCTCAGGATCGGGAAGTGTCACCAGCACTCCGGCGGGAATCAATTGCCGGGCACGTGTTCGGACATGTTTCCACAAAATACTAACGTGACGCTTAACGAGACGCCCGCAGCGAACAATGTTTTCTCTACCTGGTCGGGCGCATGCACGGGATCGTCGGCCTGCAGCATCACCGTGAATGCATCCACTGCAGTTACCGCCACCCTCATTCCCGGTGGGACCTTGCAATCTCTAAATCACATCATTCTCTTCGCGCAAGAGAATCGTTCCTTTGATCACTATTTCGGCGCGCTCCGCGAGTATTGGGCGCAGAACGGCATCCCCGATCAATCCTTTGACGGATTGCCTCAGTTCAACCCCACCTCGGGGGCCGCTCCGCTGCAAGGGCCGGCGCCTTCGATTCCGGGATGCGATCCGTCGCAGCCTTATCCGCAGTACACGACCTGTTCCCCGGATGCAAACAATGCCATCACCTCTTTTCATCTGACGTCCGCCTGCACGGAAAATCAGAGTCCGTTCTGGAATGAATCCCATGTGGATTGGGATTTTAACGATCCCATTGGCACCAACCCGGCTGCCCTCAACGGATTCGTGATCTCGGCGGCCAATGAACGCCCGCCAGCAGTCGCCTTCGCTTATGGATACCAACGGCATTCGGGCCATGGGCTACTTCGACGGCAGCGACCTGAATTTCTATTACTTCATGGCGTCGAATTTCGCCACCTCCGACCGCTGGTTTTCTCCGGTGATGGATCGCACCCAGATCAATCGCATGTATCTGATGGCTGCCACGTCGGCTGGACACGTCTATCCACTCGCTCCGCCGTACGGTCCACTTACCAGCACTACGCTTTTTCAGGAACTGCAGAGCGCGGGAATCACCTGGAAAATCTATGTGAATCCCGACGGCACAGGCTGCCAGGCAAGCGATTCGGCATGTCTGATCGGAAATTCCTATATCAACATGTTCACCTACGAGCGGACGATTCTCAACACGCCATCATTGCTGCAGAACATCGTTCCCGTTTCGCAATTCATGACAGACGCGTAGAACGGAACCCTCCCGCAGGTCAGCTTGATCGAACCGGCTTCTCCCGCAGGTCAGCTTGATCGAACTGGCTTCTCCCGCAGGCTTGGACGAGCATCCCAACGATATCGACACTTCCAGTCCGAGCGACATTCAGGCGGGAGCGGCATACGCCGAAAGCCTGATTACTGCGCTCATGACCAGCCCCAGTTGGAAAGACTCCGCCATGATCTTCACCTATGACGAGAACCGCGGCCTATACGACCACGTCTCGCCACAGCCCATGCCCGGTCCGGACGGCATTCAGCCCATCGATCTGAAGCCTGGCGACATCTGCGACGAAGCCGGACAACTCGGCACCGGAACTTGCAATTTCACCTGGACGGGCTATCGTGTGCCGCTGATCGTTATTTCGCCCTTTGCAAAAAAGAATTTCGTGTCTCATGCCGTTCGCGACTACACCGCGATGCTGAATTTCGTCGAGAAGCGATTTAACGTTCCCGCGCTGACGAAGCGCGATGCCGCCCAGGCCGATATGAGCGAGTTCTTTGACTTCGTAAATGTGCCCTGGGCGACGCCCCCATCTCCCCCGGCTCAGTCCACGTCCGATGAATGTAGTTTGAGTCCGCCCAGTCCATAATTGGTGGAGAGAGCACGAACGAAACCGGTGTGTTCCTGGTTTCGCGTTCCTTAGGGTGTCCGTCTGATTTGCGAATTCAGGAGATTGGAAAACTGGACGCCTCTAATGGCTGAAATGAAATAATGTCTTCTGTGAAATTCCGAGCGATCGGGCTTTTCCTACTGTTTTCCGCCTCCGCCTGCCTCGCCGCAACCCGCCACTATTACATCGCCGCCGAAGATGTCGCCTGGAACTATGCTCCCAGCGGCCGCAATCTCCTGAATGGCAATCCCATTCCGCAGCCCTGGGCGCTCAAGCTGGAATGGCCAAAGACCCGCTACATCGAATACACCGACGACTCCTTCACAGGTAGCAAACCGCAGCCCGAGTGGCTGGGAATTTTAGGACCGATCATTCGAGCCGAAGTGGGCGACGAAATCATCGTAGAGTTCCTGAATCGCAGCCGCAGCGGGCACGACATGCATCCCCATGGACTGCGCTATGACAAGAACAACGAGGGCTCCCTTTACCTGCCGGTGGCCAAGGGCGCTTTTGTCGCGCCCGGCGCTCGCTACACCTATCACTGGTTCGCCACACTGGAGAGCGGTCCAGCCCCGGGACAGCCCAGCTCTATCGTGTGGTGGTACCACTCGCACGTTGATCCTGCGATCGAGATCAACGCCGGCCTGATCGGTCCGATCATCGTCACGGCAAAGGGCAAGGCGAATCCGGCCAGTTCTATGCCATCAACGGCTTCATCTTCGGCAACCTTCCCGGCTTAGTCATGAAGCAGGGAGAGAAGGTTCGATGGTATCTGCTGGGCATGGGCAACGAGGTCGATCTGCACACTCCACATTGGCATGGCGAGACCGTCACCTATGACGGAACAAACACCGACGTTGTCGAGCTTCTCCCCGGAAGCATGAAGACCGTCGATATGCGGGCTCAGAATCCGGGCACCTGGATGTTTCACTGCCATGTCGAAGATCACATGGAATCCGGCATGATGGCCGTATACACGATCTATGCTCCGCCGACGCGCCCATGTCCACTTGCCTTCGTTCACGGAGATTTCTGGAATCATCCCGAGCAATTCACGCTTACTGTAAAGAACCTGAGCGACAAGCGCATCCAAAGTCTTAATCTGATATCTGAAATGATGCTGGCACCGCAGGATCTCGAACGCCCGTTCAACTTCGAGTGGCCATCAAACAGCCCAATTTCTCCGGGCCAGGAATCAACGCTGGAAAAAACAGGCATCCGCGCCGATAGCGCTCATTCCGTCCGGGCCTGGATCTTCTTCCCCAGCCTGGTGAAGTACGAAGATGGAACTACCTGGCCTCCCCTGAGCGAAGGGGAATGCTTCGGCGTGATCTGGCCAGACGCGCAGCATCCCACAATGCTGGCTCTGCCCGCGCGCCAGATCGAGATGAATGCCGATTAGGTTGGTCTATCGCGGCCGGGTCTTGAATCCCTGTTCCTTCCACAGTTTGTTCCACTGCCAAATTCCACCCCAGGCCGCCGGCGGCAACCGATATCCCAGCTGATGCGCGAGCATGATGACCTGCCCGCGATGATGCGCCTCGTGCGAAAACACATATGCAAACATGGCCCCGCCTGCGGGCCAAACCGGCACCCAACTCCCTCGCGAAAATTTCGTCACCCGCCGCTTCGCCTCGCTGGACAACGCCTCGGTCAACATCCGCAGACACTGCTTCGCGCTCTTCTTATGCGCCGCCGCAGCCTGCTTCATCGTGCATCGATCGGGGTCGAGCCGAGCCGGACACTTCAGATGCGACGCCGAATTTTTCAGCCACACCAGCCGGCTGTTATGCAGATGGGCAAAAATCGCCCCAATCGTGCGTCCGTTTCGTCGCGGTCCCGGAGGCTCCGCCCTCCAGGCCAGCGGATCCAGATGCTTTAGCAAGAGCTGATTCATCGCATCATTGACCGCATACGTTTCCAGCAATACAGTTTCCACGCTGTTCGTTTCATCGCTGCCTGCCGCGTTTGTGCTGCTGCTCGCTCGCCGCGCCATAACGCCTCCAGATTGCGCTGTTGTTTTCGTCCGCGGCAACAACGTTTGTTGCACGGCCGCCGACGGTCAACCAGTCCACTGGCGTGAACGCCGCGATTAACGATACTCTGAGCCGTAGACGGAGCTGAAAAGTATGATCACCCTCGCTGACCTTCGCTCGGCCCAGTCTCGTCTCACAGGCGTCGCTGTCCGCACGCATTTGATCGAACTACCACCGCCAGTGGGACACTCGGGGGTGCCCGTTGTCTCGCCGATTTTGCCAGACGTGGGAATTCCGAATTCCGACCGCCTGCTCCTTCTCAAGCCCGAAAACCAGCAACCCATCGGCGCTTTCAAGCTCCGCGGAGCCTACAACAAAATCGCCTCCCTCAGCGACGCAGAACGCCAACGCGGAGTCATCTCGTATTCCAGCGGCAACCACGCTCAAGGCGTCGCCTATGCCGCTCGCTCCCTCAAGACAAAAGCGGTTATCGTGATGCCCGGCAACGCCCCCGCCATCAAGCGCGAAGCAACAGCCAATCTCGGGGCCGAAATCGTCTTCGTTGGCCCCGGCAGCGATGAACGCAAAGCCAAAGCTGAAGCGCTCGCCGCCCAGCACGGATATATCATCGTCCCACCCTACAACGACGAAAAAATTATCGCCGGACAAGGCACCATCGGTCTGGAGATTCTAGAAGACCTTCGCGAGGTCGAATCTGTTCTCGCTCCGGTTGGCGGAGGAGGCCTCATCTCGGGTATCGCCGCCGCCATCAAGCTCACCGATCCCGACGTCAAAGTGATCGGCGTCGAACCCGCACTCGCCGCTGACGCGCAAGCTAGCCTGCGCTCGGGTAAGATCGTGCAATTCCCTGCCGAACAGGTTTCCCGTACCATCGCCGACGGACTCCGTACGCAGAGCATCGGCCCCATTAATTTCGAACACATCCGCAGCTACGTCGACGACATCATCACTGTCACGGAAGACGAAATTCGTGAGGCCATGAAATATCTCAGCGCGAATCCGCAAACCATTGCCGAACCCAGCGGTGCCGTTGCCACTGCAGGCTTTATTTTCCACGCGAACGAACTCCCAAAGACGAAAGTAAATGTAGCCATAATCTCCGGCGGCAACATTGAACCCGCCGTGCTGGAGGAACTTCAACGTGGTTGACAGGTTGCAAGGCAAACGTCTACGGCGAATAATCATAGCCATGAAGTTGCGCCTGCTCTGCTTCCTAGCCAGTCTGTTATCGACTTCAGCCATCACCTTTGCCCAATCGTCCGTTCGGGCGACCCTCGTCCACGAGGAATCCATTCGTGTTTCTCCAAATGCCGATTCGGCCAAGCTCTCCGACACCGCGCGCGGCTACGAACTTGTCGTCCTCGCCCAGAATCCGGAATGGACGCAGGTCGAGGCTATCATTGCGAAGCCAAGACACGAAGAAAGCGATGATGATGAGGAAGAGGATGTGAAGACCATCACCGGCTGGGTGCGCAGTAACGCAGTCGTAAGCAACAATACGCCCGATGGCTACAAGATCATCTTCGGCGAAGCCGCCAACTCTGAGGAACAGGGCAGCCGCCGTTTAGGACGGCGCGATGCTGCGCAAGACGCCATGCGCCTTTACTACCGCGTCTACGATTTGTTCCCCAATTCGGCGCTGGCGGGTGAGAGCCTCTACCGCGCCGCCGACATTCGCTGGCAGATGGAACGCCAGGACGTTCTTACTCGTCCCTCCGCCCGCGAGCGCGATCCCTACATGCGCGGTCAGATCAACGAAGACTGGATGAAACTGGTCATCAAGAAATTTCCTGGATCTAAGTGGGCCGATCTCGCCTCCTTCCGCATGATCGACAACAAGCTCTGCGGAGATTGGGAAGCGGCCTCGAAGTGTCCGGATAAAGAAGCTGACATCTACGAAAAGTACGTTAAAGAGCACGCGCAATCGCCCGCCGCGCCTGAAGCCCTCTATGACGCCGCCTGGCGCCGCTCCGCTTTAATCGATATTTACAAGACCGAGGCTAACCGGAAAAAATCTGACGAGTCGAAAACTCGCGCCCTCGATCTGGCACAGCAAGTCGTCAGTCAGTACTCGCAGACTGATTGGGCTCTGCGCGCCCAAACCTTGATTTTTTACATTCAGCATGACGTGCCAACCTTCGGCAACATGAACGATTAAGCGCCTGCTCTCGTTGTGGCCTTGTGCCCTCAGTGGTTCATCTTTACTTGTTTCATGCGCAACTGAATTCGCCTTTCGCCAGCGCACCACATTTCTGCGATACTGTTTCCCTCTCATCACGCTCTGGAGGATGATTGAACGACTTTCTGCTTTCCGTGATCCTGGGTATTGTCGAGGGCCTCACCGAATTTCTCCCCGTCAGCTCGACCGCGCACCTGCGGCTTTCCGAAGCCCTGCTGCACGCATCCGGCTTAGCCCCAACTCTCACGCTGGATAGCGGGTATTGGAAGATGTATTCGATCGTCATTCAGCTGGGAGCGATTTTGTGCTTGCCGGTATATTTCTGGCACCGGATCACAAGATTTGTTTCGACATTTCCGCGCGGCGAAAGCGGCAACCGCAATGTGCTCACACATCCGCTTGGCCTTACGATGGTAGCCTTCGTAGTTACCGCGATTCCTTCGTTCCTGCTGACCAAAGTGATTGGCAAGCACCTGGAAAGTCTGATAATTATCGGCTGGTCGCTGCTGATCGGCGGAATCGTGATGTGGATTGTTGACGCTATAAACGCGAAATCCGAAGCGGCCGGCCCCAGCGCAGTCGGCAGCCGCATCCACACCTGGAAGATGGAATCCATGAGTCTGGGACAATCGATCTGGATTGGTTTCTGCCAGATCTTCTCGGCTGTTTTTCCGGGAACGTCGCGCTCGATGTCCACAATCGCTGCAGGACAGATTGCTGGCATGTCGCGCGCTGCGGCGCTCGAGTTTTCCTTCTTTGTGTCGATTCCAACCATGGCCGCGGCCACGCTCTACACGCTCTATAAGTCGCTGCGCGGCAAGGGCGAGAACCCGATCGGCGTCTCGCAGATCGATCCCCACGGATGGATCGTGCTGGCCATTGGTTTCATGGTTTCCTTCATCGTTGCCTACGCATCAGTGGCCTGGTTCATGGCTTACGTTCGCAAACGCGGCTTTGCCCCATTCGCCGTTTACCGCATCATCCTTGGCACGCTGGTGCTCGTGTTTGCCGCAAAACTGATGTAAGGAAACCGTCGTTACACGACAGTCGTTAGCCGACTCGCATCCTGGCTCGGCTGATCCTCAAGAATGCGCGAGGCCGGGGTCGAGCTTGGGAGAAACGGACAACGACCAGCGACTAGGGACCACCGACCAAACGTAGATCAACCAGACACTCCCCCAAATTCCCCGATTGTCGCGGCGTCCGGTTATTGGCATAATAATGAGGCTCTGGCCGACGCAGCACGGGTGTCCCCGGTCTGACTCCGGCCTACATGGATTACCTGACGACGATTTTTGTCCCCACCGGCAACCGTCGGCTCAACGAGCTGGTCGGATTCCTGCTCTGCGTCTCCGCGCTCCTCCTGTTCCTCGCGCTGGTTTCGTATTCACCGCTTGACCCTTCGTGGGATAGCGCTTCGGTTTTGACCGGTTCCCATGCCGCTCGCAACTGGATCGGGGTGGTCGGCGCATATACAGCGGATGCGTTGCTGCAATTCTTTGGCGTCGGCGCATTCCTGCTCGTGATCTTCCCCGCCATGCTCGGCGTGCGCTGGTTTCGCTCGAGCAAAGTGCAATCTCCGCTGGCCAAGAGCCTTGGCGGAATCTGGCTGGCCATGTTCATTCCCGCCCTGCTCGCGCTTCTGCCCGGACATTTACGGTGGATGCGCGTGATTCCGATCGAAGGCCTGCTTGGGCGCGTCGTCGGCGATTTCCTCATCCACTATCTGAATCTCGTCGGCGCCTATATCGTGTGCGCAAGCATCCTCGCGGTTTCGCTCTATCTGTCGACCGCGTTTTCCTTCTCGGCAATTCGCCTTTGGGCTCCGACTCACTTCGCTTTCACCATTGCCCTCTGGAATCGCTATAAAGATTGGCGGGAAGAACGAATTCGCAGGCGCCAGCAGAAAGAACTCGAGCAGCGCCGCCTGTCAAAACCTGTAGTCAAGACGCAGTGGATCCAGTCGCGTCCGACGCAGACGCCTCAAGCCCAAACTGACTCGCCGCGCACGACTGGTATCGAGCGCGTGTTCGCAGAGGACAAAGAAGATGTAGGAGCGGACGCCGGCCGTCCACTCGAGCGCAATTCGACACCAACCGGCGGAATTCTTCGCGAATCTCTGCCACCGGAAACTTCGGCCGATTCCGATCCGGCAGTCTCCGAGCGGGCCGATTGCGGCCACAAAGCCAAAACAACCATGCCGCGCATTGCCGGCGGGTACAAGCTGCCTTCCAGCAGCTTGCTGCAGCGCCCCGACGAGCATCAAGCCGTGGATGCCGACGAGCTGAAACTTCTGGCCCAGGTGCTTACGGAGAAATACGCCGAGTTCGACGTTCACGGGCAAGTCACCCAGATCAATCCCGGACCGGTCGTAACCACGTTCGAGTTCAAGCCAGAAGCTGGCATCAAGTACAGCCGCATCACCAATCTGGTCGATGACCTCTGCCTCGCCCTCAAAGCCGAGAGCATTCTGATCGAGCGCATGGCGGGGAAAAGCACCGTCGGAATTCAGGTTCCGAACCGCCAGCGCGAAATCATTTTCCTGCGCGAGAACATCGAGTCGCCGGAATTCATCGGATCGAAGTCGAAACTTACCCTGGCGATGGGCAAAGACATTAACGGCCGCATCGTCACCGCGGAACTGACTGGCATGCCGCACCTTCTGATTGCGGGCTCGACCGGAACCGGCAAAAGCGTGGCCATCAATGCCATGATCATGTCGATCCTGTACAAGGCGACACCCGATCAGGTTCGACTGATTCTGGTTGATCCCAAGCGGCTCGAACTGGGCAACTACGAAGGCGTTCCGCACCTCTACACGCCCATCATTACCGAACCAAAACTTGCCGCGAATGCCCTTCGCAACGCCGTGCGGGAGATGGAACGGCGGCTGAAGCTATTGGCGGCGAAAGGCGTGCGCAATATCGATCAGTACAACAAGCTCTTCGACCAGGACACTCCCAGTTTGTTCGAGGAAGATTCCGACGACAAG
>JASHPL010000335.1 GCA_030038125.1 Candidatus Sulfotelmatobacter sp. | reverse complement strand
CCTCCGCCGCCCGCGGCGATGTTCGCGTCCGAAGCCCCGCAACTGGAAGCCGGGCAACTGTCGTTCCAGACATCTTCAGGGATATACGATAAGGCCGAATACTGGCCTTCCGGTCCGGTGTTGTTGGTGCTGCTCCAGTATTTCGATGGGTCTGCGGTGTCGTTGAACTCCGTTCCACCTACGGCGACGGTAAAAGGCGTAGAGGCGGGCAGATTGACGGAAATGGGTCCAGTTGCAACCGTCTCAGTGTTGGGATCGTCGCAGCCTTCCGCACCAGCATCTCCAGTCGAAGCCATGTAGGTGATCCCTTGGGCTGCTGCTTGTTCCGCAAGAGCGGCGGTCCCGGCTATCTGCGCATCCTCGTTGAACTCCTCGCAACTGCCGAAGCTCTCGGTCATGATGTTGGAGAGGTTGTTTTCGACAATGTAGAAAGACGAAAGGTCCACTCCGTCAGTCGTGTCGGTGCTCGCCGAAATCACGAAGTTCACGGTAGCGCCGGGAGCGATGGATTGAGACCAAGTCGCGTCCAGAGTTCCCTCCAGATCATCGCCGGGAACATCGCCTGGGTCGGAACCGTTCACGATGACGACGGGTGTATTCGAGCTAAAACCCAACAGGCTCTGGAAAGCCGCGAAATCCGACAACTCGATGTCGGAGCGCGCGACAACGCCGATGGTGATTCCGCTGCCGTTGATGTTCAAAGTGCTGTAGACAGGGCTGATGTTGTAGATGACGGCGTAGTCGCCCGGCGCCAGCGCATGGCTTCCATCCTCAAGGGTGACTTGCGGATGCTTGCCGGGAATGATCTTTCCCTTCTCTTTCGACAAGATGTAGTGCGGCTTCTTCAGGAAATTGTGGAGCGTCATGATTCCTGCGATGGCCGGGGTGAGCGCGGTGGGAATCTGCGGGTCGCTGGCGTTAGCCCAGTGCTGTTCGCCATTGACCACATATTTGTGGATGGTCGTGTGAAAAGCTTCCTGCACCTGGCTGGCAGAGCCGGAGAACTCAAGCACGGTGCGGCCCTTGGTCGTGCCGACTTGAAATCCGTGCGACTGCAGCCACGCGGTGATGGTCTGCATGTCGGCATCGGTGGGACCAAACTGCTTGCCGAATTGCTCAGGCGTGAGCCACTTGTGGTAGTTGGGCGAATCCTTGTCCTGCTGATCGTCGAGCAGCTTGCGCAAGGCGGCTTCCTGCAAGGGACTGCGCTTGAGCACGAGCAGCATGCGCTCCATGGGCAGAGTCGCGGGGGCGATGCCGACGTCATAGATCGGCTTCGCCAGCGGATGCGTGTTGCCCTTCAACGTGGTGAGTTGCGATTCGTCGATGGGCTGCGTGATCAACGGCTGCGTCGCAAGGGCGGATGCCGTCGCCTGCGACGACTCCTGTGCGAGCGCCGGGGCGCACCATGCCGATAACATCGCGGCGGAAATAAGAAGGAAATGGAAGACGCGAACGCAGAAACCGGAGGACGATGCAGACACAACAGCTTTCATAGCAGCTA
The DNA here is from genome assembly GCA_030038125.1 of Candidatus Sulfotelmatobacter sp. Lineage (GTDB taxonomy): Bacteria > Acidobacteriota > Terriglobia > Terriglobales > Acidobacteriaceae > Sulfotelmatobacter. Next base: position 11,681 of record JASHPL010000335.1, on the reverse strand, counting down.
CACCTTTGCCCGAATTCGTGGTCTCCACGGAAGCGGCCGGAACAGGAGGACTGGGAACAAACCGGCCGTATCTTTTGGCGAGCGCGTGGCCCGCGTGGCGTTCACACGCTACATCAAGCGTGGGAGGGAATTCAATGGGTTTTGGAGGCGGTGAAACGCCGAAGTCACGTAGCAAAGGATTTAAGAGATTGTAAAGATTGTTCAAGCTTGAATCGTGCTGTTATCAGCGGAAACCACGTTCAATACGCGGGCGACTGAGCGCTGCGCTCTTGCGATGTCGTAAAACGAACCAGAGGCAGCGCTCCCCTTCGCATTCGCTCCGGGTCAGCAGCGGACGAGGGCGTCCGCCGCTCCACACCCAAGCCCCGCTCATTCACTCTTCGAACATCGTTACTTGACGCTGGTCTTCGGCGCGGCGCTTGCGGCGGCTCGCGCCAATCACTGCGAGCACGGTTAGCGATTCGAGGGCAGTGCGCGGAACGAAAATGCGCTGCGTGTTGGAGCGCTGATCGGGAGGGCTGATCAGAAATCCATCAGGAGTGGTCTGGGACAAATCCGCGGACATCAGGCCTTCAAGGATTTCGCTATCTTTGAAGCGCAAGCGCACCCACAAACCTTCGGATCGCGGGCGCGATGTGAAGGTCTTGCGCACGAGCGATTCTGAGTCGCCAAACTCGCGCACAAAGTAGACACCCTTAATCTCGCGCAGATCAATGGCAATGACCGTTCCCGAGGTGTTCAGCAGCGTGAGCTTGCCCTCGCGGACGAACTCCGCTGGAGACACGTAGCCCGAGACCGAGTCACGATCGATTTTTCGGACGATGACTTTTTTGTGTGTCGAAGGCATGCACGCAGGGATTAGTTGCCAGGGTTAGAAGCCAGCCAGTCTTCCGCATCTTCAGCGTTCGCTGGACATGAGTCTCTGTCCCTAACCTTGTCTCTAGATTTTCGCATTTTCCCACAGAAACTTGCGGAATCCGCCTTAACAGTAGCCAAATTGTAAACCTTGTGTTATTTTCTTTAGCTTGCCGCAAACTTTCGATGTCATCTAAGTACTTTGTATTAAGTGACTTGCACCCGAGCGGGTGAATCTGGGCGAATTTTATCCACTGGTCTGTGGAAATTCTGTGGAAAAGCTCGGTTCGTACAGCCTGAGCCGGTCTTGAGTAAAGTCGGGAGGTCGTGGCACAAATCGGCCCGTACGGCCGCTAACGCGAATGGCTGATTACATTTACACGATGGAACTCCGGTTGACGCCGGATCAGCTCAAGGCCGTCAACCTGATACAAAATGTAGTTCGAGCGGCAGGGCTGAACCTTTACCTGACGGGCGGCGCCATTCGCGACATCATCAGCGGCTTTGCCATCCGCGATCTTGATTTCACCATCCAAGGCAATCCAGTCAAGCTGCAGAAGGATCTGGAAAAAGCCGGCGCCCGCATTACGGCGGTGGAAGAGGATATCCGCACGTTGTTTGTGTCTCTTCCGGGCAATGCGCGAGCGGAACTCAGCATGGCGCGCACCGAGCAGCGGGAGAAAACCGGCAAGCCGCCCATCGTTGCGCCGGCAACCATCCATGAAGATTTGCGGCGCCGCGACTTTACCGTCAACGCCATGGCGCTGTCGCTGAACGAAGGATCGCGCGGGCTGCTGCTGGATCCTTTTAACGGCGTCGCCGATATTGAAGCCAAGCTGATCCGCATCCTGCACAACTACGCGTTTCTGGAAGATCCGTCGCGGCTGATTCGCGCTATACGCTTCTCGACCCGCTTCCATTGGCCGCTCGAAGAGCGCACGCAGGCGCGTTACGACGCGGCGAAGGAAGGTAAATACATTGAGTACATTCTGCGCAGCTCTGTAGGCCACGAAATTGCTGCGCTGGCGCATGAGGACGATCCACTGCAGGTCGTCAAAACGCTCGAAAAAGAAGGCTGGCTGGAAGTCCTGCATCCACATTGGACTTCGGCTAAAGCGGATGCGAACGGCTTGGGTGCGTTGATGAAAACGCGCCAGCAGATGGTCGATCTGGGTTATGCGCCCGATGCCGGACCTGCGGTCATGTACTTTCTGACCGCGCGCATGTCGGAGAAAGATATCTCCGACGTGCAGCGCATGATTCCACGCAAGGATCTGGTGGAGGCCTGGCGCGATATCGAAACCCACGCCAAGGAATTGGCGAAGCGCTTGATGGGCAAAGAAGCAGCTACTCCGTCGCGAACCTGGCACCTGCTCAGCAATGCGCGCCCCGAGATGGTTTTGTTTCTCGCGGTGACCGCGCGGCAGCAATCGGTGGAACAGAAAATCAAGAATTATCTGACCAAGTGGCGACAGGTGCAGCAGAAGATTCCGCTGCCGGAAATGACCGAACTGCTGATAACGCCGCAGCTGCCGGAGTATCCAAAAATTGCAAACGATGTATTCCTGCTGCTGCTCGACGGCAAGTTGCGCTCGCGCAACGAAATTTTGAAATTTCTGAAACCCTTCGCACCGCCTCCACCGCCTCCGCCGCCGGCTCCAAGACGGGGCCGCGGCGCCAAAGCCGCGGCAGAAGCGACTGCGGCGCAAGGCGCCAAACCCAAGGGCAAGAAGGCTGCCGCAGCCGCGGCAAGCGCGACGACGTCGCCCAAACCTGCGGCTTCTGTGCCTGCGGTCCAGAAAGCGGAATTATTAAAGCCAGAGCCGAAAAAGAGCGCTCCGGTTCAGAAGCCGAAATCTGCTTCCAAAGCCAAGCCTTCCCATAAACCTGCCCGCAGCGTAGGAAAAAAGAAAACCAAGAAACGGAAGTAAGACAAGGGTCTTCGGCACGGCAGATTCCTCGCTGCGCTCGGAACGACAACGCACAGCGCCGCTTACGGCACTCGGATAAGAACCGAACGACCGCTCGAAAGGGACGATCGCTATTTCGCGGAACTGTTTCAGCGACTGATCAAGATTTTGGAGCGCTCCCGTCAGAGAGTGGACGATCAGCTGGAATGTCGGCTTTTGCCTCGTTGCCCATCTCCGCCTCCCCGGGATTCAACGGAATGGTGGCGACTGCCTGCACACTTGCGGCCGGCACCGGACCGGGCAGTGCAGGATCGGCCGGTGGAGGGCTCAGGATCTCGTGTACTGCGGAGACAATCGCTGATCTTTCCGACTTAAGAACAACTCGTCGCACTCCCACTCTCGAGGCCTCTGCCGCCACCCGGCGGGACGCGTGCAGCGTGTGCAGGATGATTGGGACGTTCGGATTCACATCGATTATGGCTTGGGCGACGCGAAGCCCGTCTACAACCGGCATCGCCAGATCGAGAATGATGAGATGGAAGGCTTGCTGATTCGCCAACGCCAGCGCCTGTTCCCCGTTTGCGGCTTCGAGGATTTCCCATGGCCCCTCACTTTCGAGAACACTCCTCAGCGCGGTCCTCACCAGAGGATTATCATCAGCGATTAAAATGCGAACAGCCATGGTCCACCCGCAAGGATCAGAATGGAAGGAAAGCGGGAGAGCAGGCGAAGTGTTTGTTGGCCTACAAATTAGGACACAGGACCGGACGCGCTGAACATACCGCCGATTCCGTAGGCAAGGAATTTCCGTTAATGCCGCTAGGCCGGAGTGGCAGCGGAAAAACCCCTGGCGGGGGCGAGAGTCTTCCCTCCGCCTTTCAACTCCTCTCAGCCTGAGTGCCCGTTTGAGTTCGCAGATTAGCACCAGCATTTCCTGCGGTTCTGTGTCACCAGCGGCCTTGGCGGCAATCATGCAACATGCTTGTACGGGCTGGCAGATAAAAGCCAGAGTACGACCGTGATTTCCTGAAGGCGAATGCCAAGATACGCCAGGAAGTGAAAGAATCAGCGCAGAAAGTTCAGAGGATTGCAGTTTTTGTAAAATCTGTCGCCGCACTTGCGGCAGCAAAGGCTCTTGCATGCAAGAACGCCAGGAATCGGCGTTCATGCCATGTATCGGGAAGCCAAGACCGGCTGACACCCGGCGCGAACACTTTTGACAGGAAGCGCAGGGATTAAGGATGGCAGTAGCCTGAGTGTGCCATTCCCCACGAAAGCCGCGCCAGTGGTAAGCTTTGAGCGCACGCCGGATTCCCGGCAAAGGTGGAGTCTCCCATGGTTCACGACAAAATCGTCAAGCAGAACACATTCCGGCAAAAAGGTTTTTCTCTGATCGAATTGCTGATCGTCGTCGCCATTATTCTGATTATTGCTGCGATCGCGATCCCGAACTTGCTGCGCGCCAAGATGGCGGCGAACGAATCGTCCGCTGTAGCCTCGATTCGCACCATCAACACCGCGATGATCACCTACCAGTCGAGCTATCCGACGGTGGGCTTTGCCACATCGCTAAGCAATCTGGGCGGGGTGGCTCCGTGCACGCCGAGTTCGACCACGGCTTGCCTCATCGACAGCCAGTTGGCTTCCGGCGTGAAGAGCGGCTACAACTTTACTGCGACCGGTGCAGGCGGTCCGCCTGCGGTGCAATATTTCACCACGGCCATTCCGACGGTCGTAAACCAGACAGGAATCCGCAGCTTCTGCTCCTTTGAAGACGCTGTGATTCGCGTGCAGCAGACCGGCGCAGGGATTCCCAGCCAGGCTGCCTGCGAGGCGTTGTCGCCACTGAATCAGTAGAGCAGCGGGTCGGGTTGCTGGCGCGAGGGATCGGCGGTTCTCGGCGAAAAGCAGATTTTCTCGCCGTACTCGGAGTGACAAACGTGAACTCGGCAAACGCAAGAGCGTCACAAGCTGGCTTTTGCCATTTGGCTTATAATGATCCTATGCGGCGCGTGGTGGCCATCACGACGTTCGCGCTTCTTCTGAGCATACCTGTGTGGGCGCAGCACGGCGGAGGAGGCCACGGCGGTGGCTTCGGCGGCGGTGGTCACGTTGGCGGTTTTAGCGGTGGCCATGTTGGCGGTTTTAGCAGCGGCCATAGCGGTTTTAGCGGAAGTTCCGGCGTTCACGCCTACAGCGGCCCTCGCAGCTTTCCCGGTTATTCTCGCGACTTCTCACATCTTCCACCCACCTACGGGTTCAATCATCCGCCGACGTATGGTTTCACCCCTCCGACGTCGGGATTCGCCCGCCAGCCATTTGCGAACAACCGATTCGGCTTTAACGGATTCGGTGGCAATCGATTTAACCGCGGAATCGGAATCCATATCGGGACGTATCCCTATTGCTGGGGCTGCTGGGCCTACGGATATCCGTGGTGGGACGCAGGCTATTTCGATCCTTGGTGGTGGTGGGATTCCCAGGACAACAACGGCAACAACGACGATTACAACAATAACCTAGCGATCGCCGAGCAGATGAACGAACAAAGCCTGGAGCAGCAACAGATGCTGCGCCAGGAAGAAGCCGACGGCGACCAGGATGCTTACAATCAGCCCCGCTATAACCAGCCGGATGCGGGCAGCCAACGAAACACCTACGCCCAGGAGCCATACGTTCGTCCGCCGCTTGATCCGCAGCGAATGGCTGAAGCGGAACAGAGGAATCATGCTCAAACGGCGGACTCGACCATGCGACCGACGGTGCTTATATTCCGCGATCAGCACAAACAGGAAGTGGAGAACTACGCGATCGTTGGCCAAACTCTGTGGAATTTCACTGCGCAGCGGACAGTCAAAATTCCGCTGTCGGAGCTTGATGTTCCCGCTACGATCAAAGCCAATCAGGACCGCGGTGTAACTTTCACCGTCCCATCATCCGACCAAGGCAGTTAATTCTCAGGATTGCGGTGCGCCATTCAGCGCCGGTTTTCGCCTCTTTACTGTTCTGAAGGCCACTCTCAGCCACGAATGCATGTCGTGTTCGTTTCTCTCCTATACATTGGAATCAAAGGCTTAGGCTTGAGAGGGGTTGTGTGTTCAGCGAACCAAAGCTGGTCCTTACCTTTCGCTTGGAATAGCAACTCCTTTCAGCGCTACAACATCCTGCGACTTGTTGAGTGGAGTGAACCTGTACGAGCACACCAGCCGTCTAATATGCGTGTGCTCTGAATGTTAGAATGAGAATCTAAGAAATATGCCACTAAAAACGCTGTTTCTGAATCCTCCATCATTTGAAAACTTTGACGGTGGTGCCGGCTCGCGCTGGCCCGCCACTCGCGAAATTGAAAGCTACTGGTATCCGGTTTGGCTCGCCTATCCAGCGGGCATGCTGGAAGGCGCTCGCCTGCTCGATGCTCCGCCGCACCATGTTTCGGGCGAGGAGACCATCCGGATCGCGAAGGATTATGACTTCCTCGTCCTGTTCACCTCGACCCCTGGCTTTCCAGGCGACATTCGTTTGACGAACGCGATCAAGCAAGCCCATCCGAAGATAAAAGTTGCGTTTGTGGGGCCGCACGTGACGGTGCTGCCGGAAAAATCCCTACGCGACTGCCCGGCCATTGATTTCGTCTGTCGCAAAGAATTCGACTACGCCGTGGTTGATTATGCCAAAGGCAAGCCGCTGGAAGAGATCCCCGGCGTCTCGTTCTTGAAAGAGGGCAAAATCGTTCACAATGCGGACGCGCCGCAAATTCAGAATCTGGACGCGCTGCCGCACGTTACCGACGTCTACAAGCGCGATCTCGACGTCACGCGGTACAACGTGCCGTTTCTGCTGCATCCTTACGTTTCTCTGTACACCACGCGCGGATGCCCGGCGCAATGCACATTCTGTCTGTGGCCGCAGACGCTGAGTGGTCACCCGTGGCGCAAGCGTTCCAGCGACGATGTGGCCCGCGAGATGGCCCGAGCGAAGCAATACTGGCCGAATGTCAAAGAGTTTTTCTTTGACGACGACACGTTTAACATCCAGAAGGCGCGCACCATCGAACTGTGCTCGAAGCTCAAGCCGCTCGGACTGACGTGGTCGTGCACGTCGCGCGTGACCACCGACTACGAGACGCTGAAAGCCATGAAAGAAGCGGGCTGCCGGCTTCTGATTGTGGGCTACGAGTCCGGGGACCAGCAGATTTTGAAGAACATCAAGAAAGGCGCAACCATCGAGCGGGCGCGCCAGTTTACCAAGGACTGCCACAAACTTGGACTCGTGATCCACGGCGACTTCATCATGGGGTTGCCTGGTGAGTCGCGCGAGTCGATCAAGAACACGATCGCCTTTGCCAAGGAACTCGACGTGGAAACGATTCAGGTTTCCGTGGCCCACGCTTATCCCGGCACGGAACTCTACGATTACGCGGTGACAAACGGATTCATGGTTGCTGACAACAAAATGGTCGACGAGGGCGGACACCAGCTCGCGCACATTCAATATCCGGGCCTGCCTGCGGATGAGATTCTGGCTGCGGTACATCGTTTTTATGACGAATACTATTTCCGTCCCAAGGCGGTGTTCCGCATCCTGCGCAAGGCCGCGTTTGATGGCGAGGAGCGGAAACGTCTTTATCACGAAGCCAAGACCTTCCTGAAGCTGCGCTCAGCGCGCAATAAGATGGTCAAAAAACACGCGGAGAGCGCCCGGGCGGCCGAACCTGCAAAAGCCTGAGCTTGGGAAAAAAGGCGGATTCCTCACTTCGCGAGAAATGAAAACGCGGGGAAATCGTTCCACCGATTCCAATGGCTTAGAGGGCAATGTCCTGCAAACATCGTGTATGACATTCTCCGATAAAACTTGCCGCTCCAAGTTCTACAGCTTTCTACCAAACCCGAGCTGCGAGTGAGCTTCCGTAAGTATCTTGTGCTGATCGGAGTCGCGGTTTTCGCCGCGAGCGGCGACTCCATGCTGTCTCAGGGCATGAAGCAGACGGGCAACGTTTCTCTGCAGCATCTTTCAACTCTCATCGCTGCCGTTCTCAATCCCTGGGTCGCGATCGGCATTCTTCTGCTGCTGGCGTTTTTCGCTGCATATATGAATGCCCTGTCCTGGGCTGATCTCACCTACGTGCTGCCCGCCAGTTCGCTCGGATATGTGCTGCTCGCCTTGATCGCGAGATTCGCTTTGCACGAGCACGTGAGCGTATCGCGCTGGGCCGGTATTGCGCTCATCTCGGGCGGAGTCGGTTTCGTTGCTGGAGGGCCAGCGTTCACAGCGGTCGAACAAGGCGAAGCTCGACCCGCGATATCTGGCCTTGGCGGGTTGCATGACGGCACAAAGCCAGGACACGATGAGGGCCGGGCCGCCTCCAGCGGAGCGGAGTCATGACGCTGTTTTCCACTGCAAGCGTTTATACCTGGGCCGCGGTGCTGGCGGTCGCCGTCGCATCAGTGGTAGGGGACGTTCTGCTCTCGCGCGCGATGAAGCAAGTGGGGGATGTTAATGATTTATGGCGGCATCGCGGCGTGCGGACCGTCATGAGTCAAACCCTCGGCAACCCGAATTTCTTTGCGGGCGTCACTGCGATGGCGCTCGCCTTTTTCAGCCTGCTCTTCGCGCTTTCGTGGGGCGATGTCAGCCTGGTGGGACCCGCGGCTGCTTCGTTGACGTTCATCGGAAATGCGTTCGCAGCAAAAATTTTCCTGCACGAAAAAGTCGATCGCCGCCGCTGGATCGCCGCTGTTCTCGTAGCTGCAGGGGTCGCTCTGCTGGCGGGATGAGTTGAGCTACCCTCGGCGGCTAAAGCCGCAGCTGTTCTGTGCATTTATGGCGGCTGGAAGCCGAATCCACGCTCAGGCTCTCGTTTTCTCCGTGTCTCCCTGGTAAGAAAGCCGAAATCGTTTATCGGCGGTTATCCGTACTGGGCTCGGGATGGATCAACACGCGAAAGAGTTCAGGCGCAGCCTGTTTGAAGCGGATTTCCAACTCGGTTTGCAGATCGTGAACCCGAGCCAGGGGAAGTTGATCGGGAAGGGTGCAGTGGCAAGAGACGAAAAGCCGGCCGCGCACGCGCTTGAATACAAATTCATGCACATCGAGAATTTCTGGGAATTGTGCGGCGATGCGGCGTAAACGCTGCTCCAGTTCTTTATTGCTGGGGAGTTCCTCGGACTCCTCGATGGTAGCCGGCTCGCTTTCGATGTGCGTGAGAATGTCGGAAATCTCCGGCACGTCGCGGCGCATGTCGGCTTCCAGTTCGGTAACCTGATCGTGCGCCTGCTTGAGGGACATACGCTCGCCCAGTTCGATGTGCTGCTCGACGTGCAAATGTCCGGAGAAATCCTGCACGCTGATATCGTGCACGTTGAGGTTTCTGCGCTCCGCCACCGCGCGGATACGATCGAAGATATTTTCCGAATGCTGCGCGCGAGGCAGCGGCTGTACCGTCACATCGGCTTCGGGCAGGATGCGATGCACGGCTTCCGAAACCGCGTTCGCGAGTTGTCCGGATCTTTGGAAGGTTACGGTTCGCGCCAGTCCCACGTTGAGATCGGCGAAATAGCGATTTCCGGCGCGGCGAATGCGAACCCGATCCACTTCCAGCACCCCATCGACGCGAGAAACCGCATCCTGGATTTGTGAGCGCACGCCGGCAGGAGCCGCGTCCAGCAGAGCGTCAACCGTCCGCCGCGCCAGTCGCCAGCTCACGGAAATGACCACCCCAGCAACAAACAGTGCGGCAATCGGGTCCGCGCCTCGCAGCCAATCGACGCCATAATTGCGTCCAGCAAGAACCAGTAGAAGGCCCAGCACGACCACGCCGCCAGACCAGATGTCCGTTGAAAAATGCAGGGCATCGGCCTCGAGCGCCTGGCTGTTGTATTTGCTGGCTATGCGTCCCAGAGCGCGCGAGCGCCACCAATCGACGCCCATGGAAAAAATCATGACGGCGAAAGCCGCGACGGACGGCTCAATTTCGATGTGCCGGAAAAACAGGCGCAGCACAGCTTCGTAGATGATCCAGCCGCAGGTAATCAGCAGCAGGCCGGTCTCCACGAAGGCGGAGAAGTTCTCGACCTTGCCGTGCCCGTACTGATGGTCGGCATCGGCGGGTTTGTCCGATACTCCGACCGAAAAAAATGTGACCAGAGCTGCGATCAGATCGAGCCCGGAATGTGCCGCTTCCGAAAGAATGCCCAAGCTGCCCGTGGTAAGACCAACCGCAATCTTCAAACCCGTGACGACGATCGCAGCCAACACCGAGTTCCCCGCTGCTGAGCGCTTTTCTGCACGCATCGCTTCGGGCGTAGAAATGACGGGCATTCCCGACATGTGAAAATTATCGCTGGAGCGAGTGGAAAGCGCCAAGTAAGGGTCTTGGATCGTCACAGGGGAATGTCCTGACTAACCAGGAATGAGAATACCGGCCCGGCTGAGCCTCGCTCGGCTGGACGGGTGATCATCCCGTCACGTAAGACCGGGAGCGCCTGGGAAGCCCAATGATTACCCGTTGTGCTAGGATTTCCTGCTTAGAAATTTTCACCTTTCCGGTGGACCAATCCTGGAGGAATGGATTTTATGCATAGAAGTTGGTTGATGTGTGTTTTGCTGGGATCGCTAGCCTGGGGACAAGCCGCTCCCAGCTCCGCTCCACCGGCCGAGGCTCGTCCGGCAACAGCAGGCAGGGCTACCGAACCGACATCGCCTGCTGAATCCGCCGATGCGCTGTCGCCCACGACCGCCGTCATTACGATTAATGGTGTTTGTCCCTCTCAGCCCAAAGCGACAACTGCAAAGGGAACCACTGCCAAGAGCCCGGCTACAAAAACGTCCACCTCCATGACCGCCTCTGCGGACTGCAAAACCGTGATCACCAAGGCTGAATTTGAGGAGCTCGCGAACGCCTTGGCGCCCCCCAACCCGAACTCGCCGGTAAAGACAGTCAATCCCCAGGTGAAAAGACAGTTGGCGAATGTACTGCCGCGTTTCATTGCCATGTCGGATGAGGCCAAAAAGCGTGGAATGGACAAGACCCCTCAGTACAAAGAAGTAGTGAAGTTTGCCCAGATGCAGATTTTGACCAACCAGTTGCAGCACCAGATCCAGGCCGATGCGGCTGAGATCCCCGACAGCGACCTCGAGGCCTATTACAAGCAGCATTCGGATGCGTTCGAACAGTACACGTTGGAGCGCCTGTTCGTGCCCCGCAATCGGCAAGTCGACCCTGAAGACGCTGAAAAGCAGGAAGCGAAAGACAAATTGACCGACGAACAGCAAAAGGAGAAGCAGGAGGCGGAGAAAGCCAAACTTGAAGAGGGCGAACAGGCCATGACGAAATTGGCCGAGGATCTGCGGACCCGGGCAGCCGCGGGCGAGGACTTCACCAAATTGCAGAAGGAAGCTTTTGAAGCGGCCGGCATGAAAATTGAGTCTCCGACGGTAACCTTGCCCAAAGTGCGGCGCTCGGGCTTACCCGCGACCCACGCTGCAGTTTTCGAGCTGAAGGCCGGCGAAGTTTCCCAAGTGATTAACGATACGGGGGGACATTACATTTACAAGCTTACGGCCAAGGACGAGCTCAGCTTCGATCAGGCGAAAGAAGAAATTCATAACAAGCTGCAGAGCGACCGCACGCGCGAACTGATGGAAAAAGTCAACAGCTCGTTCAAGGTTGACACCAATGAAGCGTACTTTGGTCCCGGCGCACCGGGGATGCCCGGTCCGCGCGGTCCGGCCGGGATGATGGGCAATCCGCGGCCCACGGCCGCATCGGCCGCCAAGCCGCAAGCTCAGCCGCAAACTCCGCCGGCAGCGTCAGAGCCGGCGAGCACTCCGGCCACAAAACCAAACTGATGGCGAAACCTGTTGTTCTGGTCACTGGAATCGCGGGAAATCTGGGTTCGAGACTTCTGCCGCTGCTGG
>JASHPL010000334.1 GCA_030038125.1 Candidatus Sulfotelmatobacter sp. | reverse complement strand
GTGGTAACCGCCGAGCAGGCTTGCTCGGAAATGCTCGAGCTGACGCGCATCCCCGCCAAGCTGGAAAACATTCTCACGCATGACGAAGCCTGCGATGAACTGGCCAAGCATTACCAAAAAGTGCACGATTTTCTCTTTCTCGGGCGCGGTATTCACTACCCGATTGCGCTCGAAGGCGCGCTTAAGTTGAAAGAGATTTCCTACATTCATGCGGAGGGATACCCGGCCGGCGAAATGAAACATGGTCCGAATGCCTTGATCGACGAGAATCTACCGGTCGTGGTCATCGCGACGCGCGATGCGAGTAATCCCGGATCGATGCTGCGCTACGAGAAAACGATATCAAATTTGAAGGAAGTGAAGGCGCGATCAGGGGTGGTGATTGCGCTGGCGACGGAGGGCGACCAGGAAATCGTTGAGGCTGCCGATCACGTGCTGCACATTCCCGCCGCGCCGGAAGAATTGTCGCCGATTCTCGAGATCGTTCCACTGCAGCTGCTCGCCTATCACATTGCGGTGCGCCGCGGATGTGATGTCGATCAGCCCAGAAACCTGGCGAAGTCTGTGACGGTTGAATAGTGCGGCGCATGAGTCCCGGAAACAAAGCACCTTTAACCTACCTGCGAGACAACCGTAGGCTGCTCAGTTCCCTGATTTTTCCGTAGCGAAGACAGAACGTACTTGAGCCGCCAAACACAAATAAGTAGTCCGGCCAAGGCAGCGATCCAAATGGCAAATGCCAACTCCACCACCCACTTCGGCGCGGCGCCTACGCGTCGCAATAAGAAAGGCAGGAAGTTCCAGGTGGTGATGTGAACATAATCCCACTGGTCTTGACCCATCGCTTCGGTATTCAGACCCCAGGCTTGCATTCTGCCCAGCGTGAACGCGACGATATTTTTGAAACGCAACGCAATAATGAACATGGGATGCCCGATATTTTCGGACTGATAGATCTCGAGCGGCAGCCAGAATGCCAGCGAGGCGACTTGAATCATAAGACTCGCCGCAATTAGGGCTAATCCGCCACGCCAAACCAATTTGCCCAAGGTTCCCCGATAGCGGAGTAGTAAGGGGACAGCGATAAGCGCAAGCATTTCCACTGCTGTTGCCACATAACGATCGCCCCATGCAAAGTCTCCGGCCCAGTAGGCGTAGCGGGCATAGAAGCTCAGATATGTGACCAGCAAAACTCCCGTGGCCACTGCATAGGCGCGAATTTCCGCGCTGAGGCGAGGCCACAGCAGCGCAAGGAGCACGATCGCGAGCACAAGCAAAGGATCGAAGAGAAAGATCGACTTTTCCGGCTTGAACAACGCGCCGAGAAATCCTTCGTAGAACGGCGTACTCCAGGGAAAATTCGCCGGCAGCGTCGAGTCCTGCAGGCGCTGTTCCCGGGCGAAGATCGGAAGATACGTTCCAGTCCACGAACCGAAGCGGTAGAAGCTGTACGCGCGTTCGAGCAGCGCAAAGACAGCGTAAACGGGCAAAGCGATTTTGCAATACGCAATCGCACGCCGCCACAATGAGCGTTGAAATGTCACATTGTCTTGCCTGCTGATGACAAGAGAGCCATCCTTTTCGAACCACAATACCGCCAGGAGGAAAAGTCCGCAGGCGGCGGTGTCGAGTGCGGTTGTAATTCGCGTCAATAGATTAAGTCCAAGCGCCGCCGACCCGAACACGAGCGCGCGGCGACTGCCGCTGCACAGCCACTCATATTGGTACGAGAATCCCATCAATGTCAGCAGCATGATGTAGTTGTTCTCTTGCATGTTCTGCGTGTAATGCAGATGAGTGGTACAGAACATCAGCGCCAGCACGCCGAAAACGGACTCGTTGACGTCAAAACTTAGTTGCCGCAGAAAGCGGAACACAACCAGCGCCGTCAGCACGCTGATCAGGATATTCGTGCCATAGCTGACAACAATGCTGCGAATCGAGGGATCATCTTCGTAGCTGGCGAAGACCCGCCAATGCGAGATCCATGTTCCGACCAGATCCGCCGGCCACATGATCAGTGACTGCCCGATGCCATACCAGCTGTAGAGTTTGCCAGCGCGGCCGTGCAAGCCAAATTCCGGATATTCGTTGGGAAAAACCTGCGGCTCGGTGGTCCAAAACCAATGCGTTGTTTGCAGACGATGCGCGGTATCGGCAGTTCCGAGTTCGCCCGACTGGACGACGAAGGCGAGCATGCCCGCTGTCAGGCATAAGAGCACAAGCGGATCGTGTAGCCAGCGTCCCAAGCGTGAAGTCATTATTGCGATGGTAATACAAGCGGAGTTTGGACCCCCCTCCACGGATGAACCCGGCCTCAAACATTGACGCAACTTTGAGCCTCGCTTCCTCATCTAAAACATTGACAGTGATCCACTCAAGTCCTATCATGTGATTGAAACGAAAGCACTTGATATATCATAACCAGTTGTTGATCAAGGACTTATCAAGTTTAGGAGGCCAGTTTTATGGCAAAGATTATTGGAATTGATCTGGGGACCACCAATTCCTGCGTGGCTGTAATGGAAGGCGGTGAGCCCAAGGTCATCGCGAATGAAGAAGGAGGACGAACGACTCCCTCCGTTGTCGGCTTCACCAAGACCGGCGAACGTCTAGTGGGGCAGGTGGCCAAGCGCCAGGCCATTACCAATCCTGAAAACACCGTCTACTCGATCAAGCGGTTTATGGGACGCCGCTACGACGAAGTTCAGGAAGAAATCAAGATGGTCCCATATAAGGTTGTGCGTCAGGGCGACCACGTCGCTGTGTTGGCACAGG
>JASHPL010000333.1 GCA_030038125.1 Candidatus Sulfotelmatobacter sp. | reverse complement strand
ACTGCGACTGCTGAGGAGTTTCGGCCATCCAGCCCGCCAGATGTATGACGGACCAGCGATGACTTCCTTCTCTTCGAGACATCGCCGAAAAACTCTAGATGTTTCAGTAACTTACTCGTATCGCAGGCTTTCCACGGGATCCATCTGTGCTGCCCGCGCCGCGGGAACCGTGCCGAAGATGATTCCCACCACGGACGAGACCACGATCGCAATGATGGCCGACAGACCGGAGATAGGAATGCGATAGTTGGTCAGGAAGCGCGCCGAGTACGGGATCGCCAGGCCGACAATAATGCCGATGATCCCTCCGATGAACGAAATCAGAATCGCCTCCGCCAGAAACTGCAGGCGAATCTCGGCATTGGTAGCGCCCACGGCCTTGCGGATGCCAATCTCGCGAGTGCGAGAGGTCACGGTCGCCAGCATGATGTTCATGATGCCGATGCCGCTTACGATCAATGTGACCGTCGATACCAGCAGTAGAACCCATGTCAGGCCAATGGCGATGCGGTTCATCATGCTGAGCACGGCGGTGAGATTGGAGACGTTATAAACCGATTCGGAGCGATGGCGCGGCTGGATGACGCGTTTGATCTCGGTCGTGGCCGCGGGCACCATGGCAGAGTCGGCCATGGAGAAGTACAACATCTTGATGGTCGGCGTCTCGGTGAAATAGAGACTCACGCTGTAAGGAATCAGAATCGTATTGTCCACAATCTCGGTCTGGCCGAAGGTTTCGACGCGCTCCTTGAAGGTGCCGATCACCGTGAAGGGCAGCCCACTCAGCTTCAGTACTTTACCGATCGCAGCCTGCGACGATCCATAGAGTTGAACCGCCAGGCGGTCGATCATGAGCGCCACCTTGTTGTGAGCGAGCGAGTCCTCCTGATCGAAGAATCGGCCAGCGGGAACCACCAGATCGCGCACATTCACATATTCTGGCGACACACCCAGAATGACCAAATCGCGCTCTTTGCCGTTGCCGACGGCAACACGATCATTCAACTGCAGCACGGGGCTGGCGGCGACGATGCCGGGAACGTCGCTCCGAATGGCCTCGAGGTCGCCCATAGTCAGCAAATCCGGAGTGCTGTTGCCGATGCGCTCGGTTCCACCCTGGTATTCAGCCCAGATCTCGTTGGTGCCAATCGCCTCAATCTGACCCAAGGCGTACTGGCGCCCGGTCATCCCGATGGTGACGACCAGAATGAGCGAGGCGGTGCCGATCACCATTCCCAAAGCAGTCAAGGCGAAGCGCACCTTGTTGCTGCAGAAGGTGTCGTAGGCGAAACTGACAATTTCGCCAACCGCCATCCTGGGGCGCGCGAGAGCGCGCGTGCTGAGTGCGGGCATTACTAGCTAGATGCTACACCACTACACCTAGATGCGGATATTAACTGCTTAATCCGCAGCTTAGGCATTTGCTTCGTTGTAAGCTAAGAGATGCTTCGCATTTTCTGCCGCGCGGAATTGCATGCCGTGCGGATCACCGTGCTCGAAGTTGCCAGCAAATATCAACGTAGAGTCAAGGTTCCGGCTGGAGGAGGGGTTCGGCTGTTCTGGATGTTCATCATCGCCTTGGTCCTTCGGCTCGCTGCAATGGCTTTTCTTTATCCTGTCAGGACCGATCCCTACCGCGATCATTGGCACTGTGGTGGAGAAGCCGGCCGAATCGCGCGATCGATCGCCGAAGGCAAAGGATTCGGCAATCCTTTATTCGGCGATACCGGGCCGACCAGTTGGCTGACGCCGGTTTTTCCTTATCTGCTTGCGGGAATCTTCAGGTTATTCGGTGTGTACACGCTCGCGTCGACTATCGTTGCCCTGTCGATCGATTGTTTTTTCTCCGCACTGACTTGCATTCCCGTTTATCTCATTGCCAAAGAATGTTTCAGCGAGCGCGCGGCTATCTGGGCGGGGTGGGGATGGGTCTTTTTTCCCTACGCGATTTATTTTTCTGCCGGTTTCCTGTGGCACACGGCTCTCAGCACGTTGCTGCTCAGCCTGATATTTCTGTCGGCGTTGCGTCTGGAGCGCAGTCGAGGAGTAGGCGCATGGATCTTGTTTGGCACCCTAAGTGGACTGGGTGGGCTGACCGATCCGATTATTATGTCGGTGGCACCATTTCTCGGGGCGTGGGCCTGGTTCCGTCGATACAAGGGAGGTCCCGACTGGCTCAGGCCAGGATTTGCAGCCATTCTTGCGGTCGTTGTAGTCGTGTCGCCGTGGTTCATTCGGAATTATGTGACGTTTCACAAGGTTATTCCGTTGCGAAGTTGCCTTGGATTCGAGCTGTACTGCGGGAACAATGCTGACACTTGGCATTGGAATCCACCCGGCTACCATCTGTCAGACAACCCAAACGAGTGGCAGGAATATCAGCAACTAAAGGAGACAGGATACACCGAGAAGAAGACACAGCAGGCTCTGGCGTTCATTGAGACGCACCGCGGATTGTATGTCAGGCAGTCGTTGCGAAGGGTGTTCTATTTCTGGACAGGCTTTTGGAGCTTCAGCCGCCGCTATCTCGCCGAAGAGCCATATGATTTTGGCAATATGGTGCTGGCGACCGCGTTGACCGTGTTTGCGGGACTAGGCTTATGGCGCGCTTTTCGTCGGAGATTGTCGACGGCCATGCCTTTTCTGTTGGCGTTTGCCTTCTTTCCGATCATCTACTATCTGACGCATCCGGAAGATTATTATCGACGGCCAATTGATCCGTTATTTGTTGTGCTGGCAGGATTTGCCGTCACATCGTGGAAGGCGGCGGAACAAAAGCCCTCTCGCCGGGTTGGAACAGAAGCGCCCTCGCGGTCCACCAAGTCCATGGAGTGCGTAGAATCCAACTAAAAAAAAGCAAACCGGCAATCACTCTGGTGCCGCTCACCATCTTGTTGATGACAGCGGGGGCGCTCTTCGTGCACGGCTACCACCCCTATGTAGAGGATGCCGAAATTTACCTGCCGGGCGTGGAGCGAATCCTGAATCCGCAGTTATTTCCGATGGGCCGGGAATTCTTTGAAGCGCATGCGCACATGACCCTCTTTCCGAATTTCTTAGCATTGCTGGCGCAAATCACACATTTGCGGCTCGAAGTGGTGCTGTTCATGGGGCAGATCGTTTCAATTTTCTTATTGCTTTTGGCCTCCTGGAAACTGGCCAGCCTGTGTTTTTCGAGTGGAACGGCGCGATGGGCTGCCGTCACAATGGTCGCGGCTCTGCTTACCATGCCCGTGGCCGGCACGGCGCTCTACATCATGGACCAATACCTGAATCCGCGAAATCTTGCGGCATTCGCCACGGTTTTCGCGGTCGCCAGGATTCTGGAGTCGAAGTATCTGCGGGCTTTGCTTTGGCTGGTGTTTGCCGCGCTCATGCATCCCCTGATGTGGACTTACGCGTTTTCGTTTTGCGTGTTGCTCGTCGCGATGAAATGGCTTGAGGACAGATCCGAAGCAAAGCTGGCCCGTGCGCACGTGCCCGCCGGAATCACCGGCCTATTGCTGACGATTCCCCTCAATCCCAAGACAACGCCTGCTTATCACGAAGCAGCCAAAGCCCACGCGTATCACTACATTCAGAGCTGGGCATGGTACGAAATTCTTGGGCTGCTTGCGCCGATCGTCTTGTTCTGGTGGTTCGATAACATCGCGCGAAAAAGAGATTGGCAGAACGTCCAGCGGTTGTGCCGAGCTTTCATCGTATACGACATGATCTACACGATTGCGGCGTTGGTGGTTGATCTGCCTGCGCGATTTGAGAGCCTGGCGCGGTTGCAACCGTTGCGCTGCCTGCATCTGCTGTACATCGTGATGCTTCTCATGATTGGCGGGCTGCTGGGCGAATTTGTTCTGAAAAACCGTGTCTGGCGATGGGTCGCCTTATTCCTGCCTTTGAGCCTGGTTATGTTTGTGGCCCAGAGAGCGCTGTTTCCAGCGAGCGCAACCGTGGAATGGCCGGGACGCGCCCCGAGGAACCCGTGGGCGCAGGCATTCCTCTGGATCCGTGAGAACACCCCGATTGACGCGGTTTTCGCGCTCGATCCGAATTACATGCACATCGACGACGAGGTTGGTTTTCGATGCCTCGCCGAACGAAGCCGAATGGCGGATGCGGTCAAAGACAACGGCGTCGTCAGTATGTTCCCATCTTTGGCCGAGGAATGGTGGACCCAGGTGCAAGCGCAGAGTCCATGGCAGAAATTGACGCTGGAAAATTTCGATCAGCTCAAAAGAAGATACGACGTCGGCTGGGTTGTAGTTCAACAGCCCGGAGTCGCCGGCATGGAGTGCGCATATGAGAATTCTGCTGTAAAAGTTTGTCAAATTCGATGAATTGGGGAATATGCTAGGCCACATTCGAACTGGAATCGGCGTCTAAAATTGGGTATTCAGATACAATCAAGAAAAACAAGAGGAGAAAGCCGACACTAAATGTCCACAGCACGAGTCGTTCAGGATGTGGCAGGGCTTTTCCCTTTTGAGCGATGGCAATGGTCGCTGCCGTCGCTGGCGGCGCAATACCAGGAAAACCAACCTTGTCCGCACATCCTGCTGAAAAACTTCCTCGATTACGAAACTGCGCTGCAGATGGCCCAGGAGTTTCCTCTTCAAGCGACGCATGCCTGGACCCAATACAAACACGCCAACGAAAATAAGCTGGGCATGCCCAAGCGCGAGCTGTTTCCTCCCCTGCTGGGAGCGGTCACCGACGAACTGAACTCGCCAGAGTTTGTGGCCTGGATTTCCGAGTTGACGGGGACTCCGAATTTGTTAGCTGATCCGATGCTCGAGGGCGGGGGATTGCATCAGTCGGGACCCGGCGGCTATCTGAACGTGCACACGGATTTTTCGAAACATCATTTCCATCCCAATTGGCACCGGCGAGTGAATTTGATTCTCTATCTGAATCAGGAATGGGAGGAGAGTTGGGGCGGATCACTGGAGTTGTGGGAGAAGTCGGCAACGGGGAAGATGACGCGGTGCGTGGCGAAATACCCGCCGCTGTTGAATCACGCCATCATATTTACGACCGATGAACGATCGCTGCACGGATTTCCCGATCCGTTGATGTGTCCCGAAGGGCAATCGCGCAAGAGCTTGGCCTTGTATTACTACACGGCCGAGACGAAGTCGGAATTTGAGTCGCATTCCACGAACTATTTCGCCCGGCCACAAGATGGCTGGAGCAAATCCGCCATGATCTGGCTCGACAAGAAGGCGGTCGATCTTTATTCCCGAGCCAAGGCACGGTTCGGTTTCTCCGACGAATTCGCCAGCCGAGTGTTGGGATGGTGGTCAGGAAAGAAATAACGGGATGCCGTTTCTGGCTTCTCCTGATGGGCCAGCTCGGATTCTGAACCGCGGCTGAAGTGGCTTGGATATTTCGTCTTCTTGGCACGGCGGAGGCTGTGCCCTTCCCACGCATGGGTCCAACTTCTCCTCATTCTCTGAACTTTGTAGGTTCAGAACCATGCACAGGAGTGAAGGTGTGAAAAGCCGTTACGCGGTTTCCGTGTGATGGACGTAATATGGGTTTCGCGAGTCGGTCTGCAGCTTGCGGCCGTCTGGGCTGAAACGCGGCAAGTTGGCCAATCCCACCCCTTGCAGCGCGAATTGCAAGGTAGTTGCAACCACCTCGAGCCCGTACTTCACGCTGCGACGGAAATTAATCGACGAGGCTTCCTCGAAGTATTTTGTCGGGCAGGAAACTTCTCCAATGCGGAATCCGAAATGCACGCATTGGGCAAGCATTTGATTGTCGAAGACGAAGTCATCGGAATTTTCGAGCAGGGGCAGTTCGGTCAGCACCCTGCGGCTCCAGGCGCGATAGCCGGTGTGATATTCCGAAAGCTTGACACGCAGAAATAGATTTTCGAATGCGGTCAGCAGTCGATTGGCGACATATTTGTAGAGGGGCATGCCGCCGCGCAGCGCTCGTCCGCCGATGATGCGCGATCCGAGCACAACGTCATAGACGTCGTAGGCAATCAGGCTGGCCATCGCGGTAATCAAGAGCGGAGTGTATTGATAGTCAGGATGCAGCATGATGACCACGTCCGCGCCCGCGGCAAGGGCTTCGCGATAGCAGGTTTGCTGATTGCGTCCGTAGCCGTAATTCCTGTCGTGCTCGAAGACAAGCAGGCCGAGTTTGTGCGCCAACTGAGCCGTATTGTCACAGCTGTGATCATCGACGAGGATGCGAATGTCAACGAGCTCCGGCAGCTCGGATACCGTGGCTTCAAGCGTCTTCTCGGCGTTAAAAGCCGGCATGACGACGGCAATGCGCTTGCGGTTGATCATTCGCTGAAAGAACAAATCCAGCATCAGTTTATCTGAAAGAGGCGAATGTGGCAGCAAGCGTTGATTTACTTCAGCCCGGACGAGGGCACCCGGGCCTCCACGCTCCCAGGGTGTAACAAAACGAAATGTGCACGCGTGCTCCCCTCGGGTCAGCGCATGTTGTCGAGAATCGAACCGACAATGCCTCCGACCACGCCACCTTCAACCGCCTGCTTCGAGGGCTCATGCGGCAGGTAGCGCGCCAGGGCATGAGCGAGCTTGCTGACCGGCAAAGTTTGCAGCCAGACTCGACCGGGGCCGGTCAGAGAAGCGAGGAAGATTCCGTCGCCTCCGAAAATCATATTTTTGATTCCGGGCACGGTGGTGATCTGAAACGAGACGCTTGCCTGAAACGCGCCGACATGGCCGGGATGAACGCGCAGATTTTCTCCAGGCAGAAGATCGCGGATCACCAGTTCGCCGGAAAGCTCAAGCCACGCGGTGCCTTGCCCGCTAAGCCGCTGCAGAAGGAATCCGTCGCCACCGAAGATTCCCGCACCCAGCGATTGCTGAAATCCCACACCGATCTGAATCTGCGAAGTCGCACAGAGAAACCCATGGCGATGAATCATGTACTCGTGTCCGGGGGCGACTTCCACCGGAACGATGTGACCCGGAAGTTTCGTGGCGAAGGCAAGTTCGCCAGGGCCGCCAAGGGCGCGATATTCGGTCATGAAGATCGAGCCACCACCCGCCACGCGCTTGAGCACGCCAAACAGGCCTCCGCCGCCGGCGAATTGGCTGTGCGTTGTCATCTGAATGGTGCTGCCCATCCACGATAGTTCGCCGGCTTCGGAAATGATGGCGTCGTTCGGCTCGAGCGTGAACTCCAGAACCGGCATCGTGGTGCCGGTGATGCGGCTTTGCATACGGATCTCCTGAATTGAAGAAGTTTGTGCGGTGGAACGGCCCGCCCCGTGGGCAAAAGTATAACGCGAGAGCGAGCTCGGAGCTCGCGTGTGATAAACATGTTTCTATGAAATGGGCAGGATGCTTTCGCCAGGCTCCGATTTGGTTTTCGATCGCGATTTTCTGCAGCGTCGGTTCTCTTGCCCTGCCTGCTGCTGAAAGCGATACGGACGCGTGGCTGCGGTATTCCGCTCTGGACGCAAGCAGCGCGAAACAATACGACCAGTTGCCGACGCGCGTGGAGGTGCTCGACGATTCGCCTGTGCTCAAGAGCGCTCAGCACGAGTTGATCGAGGGAATCAGCCGCATGCTCGGCCGCACTCTACGAGCGGGATCGGATAGGCGCGATGTTTTCCTTCTGGGAACGCTTGCAGAAATGCATCAGCGGATTCCCGGGCTGAAATTGCCCGAGCTGCGCGCAGAAGGTTACTGGCTGAAAGCAGACCAAATCTCGGGTGAGAAATTCTTTGTTATTGCAAGTTCAACGGACCGCGGAGTGCTTTACGGAGTCTTCGCGCTTTTGAGCAAAATTGCGCGCAGGGAAACCGTGACGAATCTGGATGACGCCGAGACGCCCTATGCTCCGCTTCGCTGGGTGAACCAATGGGACAATCTCGACGGCAGCATCGAGCGCGGCTATGGCGGACCTTCGATCTTTTTTGCCGATGGAAAAGTTCGCGATGATTTGAAGCGGGCCGGTGACTACGCTCGCCTGCTGGCATCGATAGGGATCAATGGTTGCACCATCAACAACGTAAACGCCGATCCGCGTATTCTTCGCGACGATTTCATTCCGCAAATCAAACGTATTGCCGATGCATTTCGTCCCTGGGGCGTTCAGCTAGCTTTGTCTGTTGACTTGGGCAGTCCCAAAGCTCTGGGCGATCTCGATACCTTTGATCCTCTTGATCCGAAAGTTGCGGAGTGGTGGAAGAAGAAGGTGGATGAGATCTACCAGCAGATTCCGAATTTCGGCGGATTCGTGGTGAAAGCGGATTCCGAAGGACAACCGGGACCCTCCACCTATGGCCGCACGCCGGCCGATGCGGCGAATGTGATTGCGCGGGCGTTGAAACCGCATGGCGGGTTGGTTTTCTACCGCGCCTTTGTGTACAACCATCATCTCGATTGGCAAGACTTGAAAGCCGATCGCGCGAAAGCCGCGTACGACATTTTTCATCCGCTGGATGGCAAGTTCGACGACAACGTAATCATTCAGATCAAGAACGGGCCCATCGATTTCCAGGTGCGCGAGCCCGCGTCTCCGCTGTTTGCCGGAGTGCCCCACACTAACGAAGGCATCGAACTGCAGATTACGCAGGAATACACCGGACAGCAGCGGCAATTGTGTTTTCTGGTTCCCATGTGGAAAGAAGTTCTTGATTTCGACATGCGCATCGGCAACGAAGCGACGCCTGTGAAGGAGTTGGTTGCCGGACGCGTTTTTCATCGTCCGCTGGGAGGATTTGCGGGCGTTGCCAACGTCGGCATGGATGCAAACTGGCTGGGAAGTCCGCTGGCTATGGCGAATCTTTATGGCTTCGGGCGCCTAGCGTGGAATCCGAATCTGAGCGCAGAGACCATCATCGAGGAATGGACGCGTCAGACATTCGGAAATGATCCCCTGGTTGTTCACACGATTGATGCCATGCAGCTCAGCTCCTG
Source organism: Candidatus Sulfotelmatobacter sp. (assembly GCA_030038125.1). Taxonomy (GTDB): domain Bacteria; phylum Acidobacteriota; class Terriglobia; order Terriglobales; family Acidobacteriaceae; genus Sulfotelmatobacter. The sequence continues at coordinate 2,616 of JASHPL010000333.1, read as the reverse complement.
GCATACCTACGAGAACTACACCGGACCGCTGGGCACCGGGACGCTGACCTTTATCACCGGCAACCACTACGACCCGGCGCCGGAATCTTCGGAGCGCAATGGCTGGGGACAGTGGCATCGCGCAGATCACAACGGAATCGGGATGGACCGCACGATGGCGACGGGGACGGGATTCATCGGCCAATATCCTCCAGCGGTACAGAAAATGTATGAATCTCTGGACACATGTCCGGATAATCTGCTGCTGTTTTTCCATCACGTGCCTTACACGTATGTGTTGCATTCCGGCAAGACGGTGATCCAGTACATTTACGACTCGCACTACGAGGGTGCGGAGCAGGCCGCTGGATTGGTAGCACAATGGAAGACTCTGCGCGGACATGTGGACCAGCAGCGCTATAACGATGTTTTGCCGCGCTTCGAGTACCAGGCTAAAGAGGCGATTGTGTGGCGCGATACGATCTGCGACTGGATTTATAGGCTCTCGGGCATTCCCGATCAGAAAGGGCGGATTCGGCAGGCGTCGACCTTCGCGGCGGACTTGCGCCGGGCATCGTAAACGTTTACAGTCTGGATTTAGCAGATTTTGTGGGGGGATGGCGCAATTTGGCGCGTCTCACACGTCTAAATTGCTATCAAGCCCGGCGGGGCATTGGTCCAATGGCGAAAGAGCAGACGACTCTCCTGCATATTGCGAAGGCACTGGGAACTTCGATCGGCACCGTGCATCGCGCCCTGCATGACAACCCGGGAGTCAGTCCGGAAACCAAGGCCAGGGTTCTCGAAATGGCCAAGAATCTGGGCTACCGTCCGAACCTCGCCGCGCGATTCTTATCGTCCAAGCGAACACTGCGCGTTTCCATTAATACCCTCAAGGGAACGACGTCGTTCTGGGACGAAGTGCGAGCGGGCATCCGCGAAGAGGCAGCCTCGCACCCACTCGAGAATGTAGAACTCGAGTTCCGAACATATCCCCGCATCGGCGAAGGAGAAGTTGAGGCGTTTCAGGCCGCCCTCAGCGAAAAGGTGAATGGAATCCTGGTCTTTCCCAGCTCAGCTCAAGCCTTGCGGCCGTGGATTCGTCGCGCCGCTCGCGCCCGCATTCCCGTAGTCTGTGTGGCCACCGATGCTCCAGAGAGCAGCCGGCAAGGATTGGTATCTATCGATACGCTGGTGAGTGGCTCCATCGCCGCCGATCTCATGGGCAGATTTCTGCTTGGGCGAAAGGGAGCGATCGCCGTCACCGTATCCGATATGGCGATCACGGAACACGCGGGAAAGTACGACGCTTTTGAGTCCACGATGCGATCACTGTATCCCCATCTGCGTGTACTGAAGCCGATCGAAGATCATGGTACGGAAATCGAAGCCTTCGGCAGATTTCGCAAGCTGCTCGAAGAGTGCCGAGACCTGGTCGGCGCCTATGTCACGACGGAAGTGTCGATTCCCGTGCTGCAAGCGGCCCGCCACGCAAAAGCGCTTGCGGGTCTGACTATTATCACAACCGATCTATTTCCCGATCTTGTGCCTGAGATTCGATCGGGTGCGGTTGCCGCGACGATTTACCAGCGTCCCCGGGCCCAGGGCGAGATGGCGTTTCGCGTGTTGCGTAAGTTTATGGTCGAAGGCGGCAACACCCCGGATGAACTAGCGTTGGCGCCGCACCTGGTCATGCGCGGCAACCTGGATTTCTTTCTGCGTCGGCAATCCCGCGAATCCATAAAAGAAAGCTCGGATCCGTTGCCCGCATCGACCGAAGAACTCGCGACGGATTTCGTTTAGCACGCATGCGCTCGGAGGGCACATCGCTTTTCTCGGCATCGATGTCGGCACAAGCGGCACGCGGGCGCTAGTCATCGACGAAAAGGGGGCCGTGATCGCATCGGCTTCGGCCGAGCATGCGAACTTCGCCAGCCCGAAACCGGGATGGGCGGAGCAGGACCCACGCGACTGGTGGCGCGCCTGCGGCGAGGCGGTGCGCAAAGCGCTGCAATCGTCGACCGTACGATCAGAAGATATTGAATGCGTCGGATTCTCTGGCCAGATGCACGGCGCGGTATTGCTCGATTCGGCCGATGAAGTCGTGCGGCCCGCAATTATCTGGTGCGATCAGCGCAGCGAAGCGCAATCGAATGAACTGCTGGAAATGTTCGGCCGCGACAAGATTATTCGGCTGACCTGCAATCCTCCGCTGACCAATTTCACCCTGACCAAACTTCTGTGGGTTCGCGAGAACGAGCCGGCGAACTGGAAGCGCGTGACGCACGTCATGCTGCCGAAAGATTATGTGCGCTTCCGGCTTACCGGGGAGCGGGCGATTGACATGGCCGATGCTTCGGGAACGCTGATGCTCGATGTCGCCAACCGGCGCTGGTCGAACGAGATTCTGAACCAGACAGATATTCCGGAAAAAATGTTGTCCACTCTGTATGAATCGCCGCAGGTTTGCGGACGAGTTTCGGCGAAGGGCGCGACAGCAACAGGGCTGAAGGCCGGAACTCCGGTTGTCGCGGGCGCGGGAGATCAGGCTGCGGGAGCGGTCGGCATGGGAATCGCTCGCGCCGGAGCGGTGAGCGCGACGATTGGAACTTCGGGCGTGGTGTTTGCGGCGACCGA
>JASHPL010000332.1 GCA_030038125.1 Candidatus Sulfotelmatobacter sp. | reverse complement strand
GAGACCCAGTCCCATTCAGCCTGTAAATTGACGCCAAGTCTCCCACCCTGCAGCGTATCGGCACAATCAGCGTTTCTCCTGCCACAACCCGAGCTACGACGGATTGCGAGCGGACCATGGATTGTTCTCGAGTATTTGGCAATGTAGCCGCCTCTCTCCGGACTCCTGAGGACATCACACCACTTGGCTGTCCGGCTGATCGAAATGCGGTCGCTTTCGCTTCAACTCGAGGTTACGCCAAGACTTAACCACCAAGAACATTCGTTTTCACGGTGGGTATTCGATTGGTTATCGCCCTGCGTGGTTCGCAAGTCTCGACATGGCTTAGGGTTGCGTGCTTTATCTGTTTGTTTCTTAGCGGCAGGCCGGTCGTGCTCAGTCCGCAGGCACAGCCCACGTCCAGATCGAAAGGCATATTTCCAGTGGACAAACGAAAGCAAACGCTATAGAAAGAAAGAGCCGCCTGCCCTACTTCGGCCAACTGGAAGCGAACGTTACGTGCTCAACGAAGAACGCCGTCGCGCCATCCTCGATTTGCTAACCAATCAAGGCCGCGTTCTGGTTACGGAACTCTCCCGCCATTTCGAAACTTCACAAGTTACGATTCGCAAGGACCTTGAGATTCTCCATTCCCGTGGATTGGTTCATCGTACTCATGGCGGGGCTCTTCCCGCGCGCGAAGGTGCGCTCGAGGATCCCACTCTGCGGGAAAAAGAAAAGCTTCATCGCCAGGAAAAAATGCGGATCGCCGAGAACGCAGCCACGAAAGTGAAGGAAGGTCAGGTTGTGATTCTCGACTCTGGCACGACCACGACGACGATCGCCCGGGCTCTGCGCAATTTCAAGAATCTCACCATCATTACGAATGCGGTGAATATCGCCGCCGAACTTGCGGGAACTGCGGTGGAAGTCATCCTAACAGGCGGCACAGTGCGCAAGAACTCCTTTTCTCTTGTCGGTCCCATCGCAGAAGAAACGTTGCACCGGCTAACCGCTGATCTGTTGTTCTTGGGAGTCGATGGTTTCGACGTTCACTACGGACTAAGCACACCGAACTTGCACGAAGCCAAAGTCAATCGCGTGATGGTCGAAATTTCCAAGAAGATTGTGGCAGTCTGCGATTCCAGCAAGTTCGGGCGCAGAAGTCTATCGCTCATTTCACCTGTCTCAATGCTGCACGAAGTGATCACCGATCGTGGCCTCTCCAAAACTGATCTTCGCGCCCTGAAGCAAGCAGGGGTCGAGGTCACGCTAGTTTGAAAGGGTCCTCTGATGCTGCTTTTGATCACTGTAATTTGCGTGCCTTCAGCCTATGCCCCGCTTTGACGTTACCATCGCCGGCGAACTGAATCTCGATCTTATTCTTTATGGGTTGCCGGAGCAGCTCTTGCCAGAACGTGAATTGCTGGCCGAGCGCATGATGCTCACGCTGGGTTCGTCTTCGGCTATCGTGGCCCATAATCTGGCGGCTCTGGGCAGCCGCGTAGGGTTTCAGTCGCGCATCGGGGACGATCCCCTGGGGCAAATCGCCCTGGAACGACTGCAACGAGGTGGTGTTGATACATCGCGCGTGCACCGGGTTACCGGTTCAACTACTACCGGGCTTACGGTCATTCTGCATCACGGCTCTTGGCGCAACATACTCACTTACATGGGAACGATCTCAGAGCTAAGCTGGAACGATCTCGATCTCGAATACCTCGGCGATTCCCGGCATTTTCATTTATCGTCCTTCTACCTGCAGCGCGCACTTCGTCCCAGGATTCCGGAACTGCTGCGCTGGATGAAATCGAAAGGGCTGACTACTTCTCTCGACACGAACGACGATCCGGACGATCAATGGGAAACTGATCTGCAAAATGCGTTGCGGTATGTGGATGTGTTTTTGCCCAACCGCCGCGAAGCTTGTAAGGCGGCCAGAACCGAAGATCTGGAAACCGCAATCCGGAAATTATCGGAGATCGTGCCTCTGATCGTGGTGAAACTCGGCCCCGAAGGTGTGCTTGCACAGAAAGGTCGGGACAGGATAGTGGTGCCCTCGCGCCCAGTCCAGGTGGTTGACACGGTAGGAGCAGGAGACAGCTTCGACGCAGGTTTCTTGCATCAGTACGTGCGCGGAGCAGACCTTTCGGTATGTCTCGCCTGCGGTAATCTCGCTGGAGCTCTCTCGACGACAAGGCCAGGCGGAACTGAAGCCTTTCGCGACGTTGAGCATCGCAAGAGGTTTCTTGAGAGCGGTTCATAGAAATGCCGCCCGGGCCCCGAGACAGCTTTAGTTCGCACTCGTCTCCAACAGGAGATGTTCCCTGAAGTCGACCTTCATTCTCGGATTCGAGCCGGCTTGCGCGTGAACCATCCCCATACCCTTCCCGTCTGCGTAATCGACGACTCGATAGTCTCCAGGTTTCAGGCCGCGCAGTTCTATCTCGCCTTTAAACGGAACATTCGCGTTTGGCGCAAAAAACGCGTAGTACATATTTCCGTCTTTCGCGATGGCGTATGCCTCCGGCAGATCGTAGCCGTAGGTATATAGATCAAGAAACTCTCCGCGCGAAAGCATCTTCTCGTTGTACAAAGCCATCCATTTTTTCCACTGCGCTTCTTTTTCACTGGTCAACGCAACTGCCTTGAACTTCGGGCCCGGATTGGGCCACACAAACTTTGTTCCCGGCACGCCACCGGTTCCGAGCGTCGAAGCGAAGTCGGTGCCATGCTCGCTCCAGTCGCCATTTCCAAGTGGTGTCATCGCGGATAGCTCCACATGATCGCCATACACTGCTGCGTGCGGGCCTAGCAACGCCTTATACATTTTGATCCGGCGCCGCACTTGCACCGCGCCCACTGGATCAGCGGTCACGGCCTGGTCGATAAACGGCAGCCATGCCAGCGATGGAGTCGTGCCGCAGGGGCATGCCTGTGTCACGCTTTCGGGCTTGAGCGCACGCGTCGTCTCAAAAATGACGCGATACACGTCGCCCATGGCATTGACCGACTCTTGTGGCGACTTGTGATGATGCGCGGGGTTGTAGCATGCGGGCACGCTGTAAATATTGTCGAGCTTAGAGCCATCGAATCCCCAATCGCGGATGAACTTCTCAGTCAGCTGCTTATAGTACTGCTGGACTTCGGGAAGCGAAGGGTCGAGCGCGGCGAGATCACGGGTCATGCGCGCGTGCTTGCCATTCTTGTCCAGAATGAGCCAGTCCGGATGCTCCTGCACAACCTTCGCCACGATATATTTGTGCGACTCCCACCGGCCCTGTCCATCTTCCACTCCTAGAGGTAGCCACCACAACTGGGCCAAGATGCCTTGCTTATGAAACTCGTCAACCATCTGCTTGATCGAATCGCCTGGAAACGTCTCACCACGGGGATTCCAATCTCCGTAGGTATCGAACCAGCGGTCATCCAGGGTTGCCCACTTGATGCCGAACTCTTTCAACTTCGGTACGGTTCCCAGCATCTGAGCCGGCGTAACGTTAAACTCGTATCCCCATCCGCACCAACTCACGTTGTAAGCTTCGTTCGATGGTTTCGGCAGTTCCCAACCCTCCTTCTGCAGTACACTCGACCACATTCGCAAGGGCTCGTAGAAATCTCCGCTGTACACGGCAACAAAACTGCGTGGAGTCGAGTAAGTCTCTTCTGGCTTCAGCGCCTGATTGAGTGGAATTGTCATTGCCGCATTCACTCGCCCGTCTGCATCCACTCTCACTGGAAGTGACAATGTCCAGGGCAGAGTCTCTACATGTCCGATCGCCTCACCCACGTTCGCGGTCCAGAAAGCGACCACCGGAATGCCGCCTCCATAGCCACCTTTTACTTCCTCGCCCATCAGATTCGGCTGCGACGAAACACGCGTCAGTTTCTGGACGTCATCCTTACCCCAGTCATAACTCGAGCCTTGAAAGGACCACATGTCATAGGGCTGTGCCTTCGGATCAACCTGGCGCGCGTTGAATTGGTGCTGCTGCATCCACGCCTGATCCACCGGGATGTCCGAAGTTCCAACGTTCTTGTAGGTCGCGCTCACCAACGCGATGTTTGGAAAATTGTCATAGGCTTCGACAACCAGAGTGCGCTCCAGTTCCACGCCTGCAGGCGCCAGCGGGCGCGCCGGAATTTCCAGGCGCTTTCCGCGCCCCAGTTTGCCGCTGGCCTCCACAACCTTCGCCTGAGTGAAATCCGGGACAAAATCCACTTCCTTGCCCGCGAGCAGGATCGAATCACTGCCACCGCTCGATCCGACACCCGGGTCCTCAAGCGTCATTCGCTTGCCATCTTTCACGAGAGTCGCTTGCAAATAGCCGGATGGAAGAATTTGAAATTCCGACGTAGTCGTCGTAATCACGACAGGCCCTCCGTCGCGCACCTCAACCTTAATGTCGGACGGACGCGATGGAGGGGCTTTCGGCGCTGGCGCCTTCGTGCAGCTGAGAGTGAGCCCAAAAGTACTAATGAGAAAGATCGGAATGATGGAAGAAAGCCGCGAATTGATCTTGCCCGTTAAGCCGCGAAGGTACATAAGTTCCACTCCTGCTCATACTCGAAAGCAAACACAAGTTTTCGAAACTATACAATAATCCGCGAAATCGTGCTCACTGAAATTGAATCTCGGCAAGAGAACCTGCGAGCGATCCATGCTTCGGGACAGGCATGGCGCCCAGCTCGCTCGTGACCCACGCCCCGACCTGGTTCGCCACTTCGCTCATGCGATCCAGCGCTGACCCAGCCAGGTATTCGTGAACCAATGCCGCAGTGAACGCGTCGCCAGATCCCACCGTGTCTGCCACCTGCACGCGAAATCCCGGATGCTCGTGCACGCGGTCGGCTTGCACGAGTAAACTGCCTCGACCTCCTCGTGTGATACATACCAGTTTCAGATCGTATGCGCGGAGCAGGTACGATGCCGCAGAGCGCTCCTCTTTGTGCGGAACGCCGAGCAGGTTCATGATTTTCGGCAGCTCTTCCTCGTTCAATTTCACGATGTCAGCCAGATTCATCGATTCCGCAAGAACGTCCAATGAGTAAAAGGATTGCCGCAGATTTACATCGAATATTTTTATCGCTTCCGGTCGCGTTACACTTAGAAAACGCTGAATGGTGACGCGGCTCTGCTCCGAGCGCTGCGCGAGGGATCCGAAGCATACGGCATCGCTTTGTCTCGCCAATAACTGCCACGCCGGCGTCCACTCCAGAAAATCCCAAGCCACAGGATGAGCGATTTCAAACCGCGCCTGTCCCGCCGCGTCGAGTTCCACATTTACAGTGCCGGTACGATGGGCTGCATCCTTCTGCACTGCACTGCTGTCGAGCCCAAGTTCGTTCATGCGGAGCAGTGCCTCGGCTCCAAAAGAATCCTCGCCCACGCGACTGGCAACGATGCCTGCGTCGCCCATCACACTGGTGATGTAAGCGAAATTCGTTGGTGCTCCGCCGAGACACGATCGGTCGGGAAAGACATCCCAGAGCACTTCTCCCAAGCCCACGATTTTTTTCTTCATAACTGCGCACCAAAAATATCGCTATCGGAAATCAGGACTCTCATCGTCTAGTCGCCTTGCAGCTGAGCTGATTCCGGAAGTTTTCACGCCCGGCGGAGAGTAGCTTGATTTTGCCGCATCACTCTCTGCGCTGATACTGGTAAATCTAGCGAATCCACTCCAGCCACGCCCACCCCACAATCAGCGTTACTACCGTGATTGGCAGCCCCACGCGAAAATATTCCCAGAATCCAATGTGTGCTTCGGGCTTGGCGCTTTCGACCACAATGATATTGGCGACACTGCCTGTAATGGTTAGATTCCCGGCCAGTGTCGAAGCCATTGCCAGCACCAGCCAGGCGGTGTGCGGATTGGAAAAACTCGGCACGAACGACTTTAGAAGCATTACGGCAGGGACATTGCTTACGATATTGCTGAGCACAGCGATCGTAACCGTAAATATCCCTAACTTGTGCAGGTTCCAATGCTCTGCTGCGCCAAAAAACTCGCCCACGATTCCAGCGTTTTGCGCACCTCCCACGATCAAAAATAATCCAACGAAAAATACGAGAAGGCCCCAGTCGACTTCCTCATACAGCTTGCGCGGGTCCATCGTGCGAGTGATCAGTAATGCCGCCGCGCCCAGAGCCGCGGCCATGGCAGGAGGCACTCCCGCAAAGAACGCGACGACCACCGCGGTAACCACAACCCCGGGCTTCACGAGTCGGGAGAATTCGATTGCCGGAACCTGAATTCCGTTCTTGACCTCGATCGAGTGTTGCGCCTGGCCCATGTGCATCGAGTGGAGCACCAGCCAATCCAGGAATAAACCGATCAAAGCGACGGGACCGAGGTGAATGAGAAAATCGCGATAACCGATGTGTGAAAACGACCCGATCAACATGTTCTGAGGGTTTCCCGTAATGCTCGCCACGCTTCCAATATTCGAGGCCGTCGCCACGGCAAGCATGTACGGTACTGGATTGAGCTGCAGCTTGCGGGTGACGCTCAGGACAAGAGGCACCAGCACGAGGCACATAATATCGTTTACAAAAAATGCTGAGAGCACGCCCGAGGTGAAAATTGTGGCTGCGAGCAAGTGCGAGGGCTTGAGTCTTCGCAGCACCATGCCAGCATTCCATTCGAAAAACCCGACCAGATGCAGGGTACCGACGATGAGCATCATTGCGAACAAAAGCACGATGGTTGGGAAATCGATGAAGCGCAACGCATCGCCGGGCTTCACAATGCGGAACGCAACCATGCCGACTGCTCCGATGATGGCGGCGCCTGGACGGTCAATCTTGAGCCCCGGAAATTTTCCCAGGGCAAAAACCAGGTAACTGCCGAGAAAAATCACGTACGCGGCGACGAGGCGAGCCTCAGAAATTGCGGCGGGCGGGAGATGCGGCATGCTTGGGGCCGACCCATACTATCAAAATCCGTCGCCAAGCCATCCGCGCGGACGAACCGATGCAATCGGCAATGGGGTACGAGGATCCTCTTTCCACATTCGAGGAAGCGGACTACCAGGACAGGGTTACCGTCTTTTGTACATATCCGGCTCCAGACGGAAATCGAACACGAAGCTGAGTTGAGTCAGCCGACGTTTCGGCGCCGTCGATGTGCACGTGAATCTTTGGATCGTTCAAGCGAAGAAATAATACTTGTTGACTGTTCGCAGGAGCGGACAAGCTTAGTTTCAGAGAGCGCGAAGACTCTTGCTGGTCGATCACCTTCATCTGCGAAGTGACGGCTCCCGCTTCAGGCAATGAATGCGCGATGCCGACTTCGACCGTGGATAGCGGAATCCGGATGGCTTCGTCTTCGACTCTCGCACCTCGAGCAAGGGATCGCAGTGTTATATTTTTTGACCTTTCTCCTTTGAGACGCACAACAAGAGTCGATCCCGCTCTCTGCATTTCAATATCCACATTCGATGGCCCGACTGGAACTCTGGAGAGCGTCGCGCGGTCCCAAGATGCGGGTAGATTCGGAGTAACGGTCAAAGTATTCTCGCGGGCGTTCCATTCCAAACCGAATAAACCGCGAAGAGCTGGCGTTATCACCATCGCCGACGACCAAAGCTGATGCGCAGTGCTGCGTCCGAACCAGCGAAAAAACTCGCCCGAAAGAAGTTCCGTCACATCTCCCAAGTCCTGCGCCCAGGTGAGATCGGCATTTTGCATGAGATGAGCGTAGCCGCTCAGACTGCGGCCGTTTCGATACTCGGA
>JASHPL010000331.1 GCA_030038125.1 Candidatus Sulfotelmatobacter sp. | reverse complement strand
CACGACGAGACCGCCCGCTAATTCCGCGTGGGCATGGCATAGTACCCGTTGCGCGCCTGAATCTTGTAGTCCTCGTCCTTGTTTTTGGCGTGGATTTCGACTTTACGAAAGGTGCCGTTGAGTGCAGTGTTGGTCGAGGTATAGCCGATGTAGTACTGGCGGCGCAACTCGTTGGCGATCTGATCGAAGGCGTCTTTTAGTTTGTTAAACCTGTTTCCCACTACGATGACGCGTCCACCCGTCTGTTCAGTGAGCTCCTTCATCTTAGCTTTGCCGGAATATTCGCCAGAACCATAGAAGCGGCGGTCGGCGCACAACAGCACGTATATGATGCTCCCAGACTTCTGCGCCGCCTCAATCGCATCTGCGATTCCCATCTGGCTGCCTTGATCTTCGCCATCGGTAAGCAGAATGATCGCCTTGCGTCCGACTTGCTGGGACAACTCATCGTTTGAGGCCAGGTAAACGGCGTCATAAAGCAGGGTGCCGCGGAGTACGACGGGAACAGTGCCTCCCGGTCCGGGAGTGCCGGCTGTCCGGCCCCCACTGGTGTTGACGCGTGCGCTGTTCAGGGCAGTTTGCAGAACATCCACGGAATTAGTGAAGTCCTGCAGCAGATTCACATTCACGTCGAAGCCGATGACAAAAGCGAGATCCTGGGAGCGCAAGATTTCATTGAGGAATTCGCCACCGACCTCTTTCTCCATGTGGAGCACGCGCTCCTGGCTGGCGCTGGAATCAATCAGGATTCCCAGCGTCAGCGGGAGGTTGGACTCAGCGGCGAAGTACTTGATGGTCTGCGGCTTGCCGTCCTCGAGGATCTCGAAATCATCTTTGTTGAGGCTAGGGATCAGCGTGCCCTTCTTGTTCTTCACATTGAAGAAGAGCTGGACCAGATTTACTTTGACGTTGAGGGTCACCACCGACTGATCTTGATCTTCAATTCGGTTCTGCGTCTGGCCGGAGGGTGCGGGCGATTGTTGACTGTTAGCGGCTGGGAATCCAACATCTATGGCCAGAATGAATAGTGCGCCGAGGATCTGTTGGATGCGGGTCTTTCGCATCAAGGTATTCTCTCGCTCTATACTGCCAGCAGCGTGCCGCAATCGCGATTCAATTGCAAGCCGCGCAACTCGCCGGTACTTCCACGCGTGGTTCGCCAACGGTACGGAATTGTTCCCCCTGCGGTCTCGGGATCCTTGCCCCGATCGACGAATTCATCCAAAGTTCGCGCAGCTGGTAGTGCCGGTTTTCCTGGAGAAAAATCAGCCGCGTCGTGCCGGCAGGTGAAGGCGTGCTGATCGGCCCCGTCGCAAACGTCACCGATGCTGGTCCGCGGGCGGCTTGCAGGTGGAAGGTTCGACTTCCGACCGGCTGGACGGTGTAATGTCCGGCAGGGAACATGACGTGCCCGACCATGAAGTCAAAAGGAACATCCACGCTGATCTTTGGAGGAGCTTGGCGAGTGGGTTGTGCATTCAGCCATGGGGAGATCAGAAGCAGGCCAAGAGCAACGCCTGAAGCGAAGACGGCCGATTTCATGAATTTCTCCTGGTTCGTTGTGTGGCACATCTTTGAAGTGGGGCTGCGAATGGTTCTCAAACGGGGGAAGAGACCCGCCTTCTGGGCGGGTCCGTTTAGAGTCCCCGGGCGGTCCGGCTATTCCGCTCCGATCTCAACGTAGTCGCCAGCTTTCGATTCGTCTTTCGACACAAGGGTCTGTTTTACTTTCGACCGGGCAACGTCCCAACCGGAATAATCGGCGCGGATTGTAACCAGGGAATACGTTCCCCCCGCATGCTGGAAAATCAGGCTGGCACGATGTAAATTTCGCGTCGAGTCGGACGGGTAGGTGAGCATGCTCGCAGCGTCATGGTCGTTGGAAATGTGCCAAAAGCAGCTCGACATAGGCAAACGCACAACTCTGTAGTGCCCAGCAGGCAGAGACTTGCCTGCGGCCACGAAATTGAATGGAATGTCTACCCGCATTTCAGTCTGGCCTACCACCGGAAGGCAAGCCGCCACGAGTAGGGCAAAAAACAAGCTGACTTTGCAGAACTTCATATTCGATTCTTCCCCATTTTTTTAAGTTTTCGCACCGTAGTACCGCTGGTGCCAATCCGCAGATACTAAGAGCACGAAAGGTTACAAGCCAGATTACTTCCGACCGCCCATTCGAGTCCCAAAGTAATCGTTGGAATCCACGCTGTATCAGTTGTGAAATCAAGGAAATAGCGTGATTTTGAGGCCTGGCAACCGTTCACGATCAGGCATGGAAAGGCTGACGGCGTCGGCTTTGCTGCAACGGGTGCAACCCTCTCTCAGCTGTCACGCCCGAATTGCCTTAGCGCTAGAATGCCGCACTGGAGAGATCCAATGCGAATTATGTCGGTGAAGGTCACGCCGGTCGAAAGTCGCAGGCACGTCGTTAAGGGGATGATTGGAGCCGCGGCCCTTGCTCGCTCATATTCGTCCGCCGCACTCCTCAACTCGGAAGGGAAGATAGATGTGGCAGAGGTCCGGCATTCCACCTTAAAGGTCGGTCCCGTTACGATGTTCTATCGAGAGGCCGGGCTTGCGGGGCGTCCGGTTCTCTTGTTGTTGCATGGCTTCGCCAACTCATCGCACTACTTCCGGCACCTGATGCCGCTGCTCGCAAACCGCTTTCATCTGATTGCGCCTGACCTGCCTTCATTTGGTTTTACCACTGTGGCTGGAGGGGATTATCGCTACACCTTCGCTCAATTGACAGAAACCACTCAAGCGTTTGTGGACGCCCTTGCATTACGACGCTTCGCCATGTACGTCTTCGATTACGGTGCGCCTATCGGATTCAACCTTGCAATCGCCGATCCGGGCCGCATTGCCGCAATCATCTCGCAAAACGGAAACGCATATGAAGAAGGCCTGGGTGAGGGTCCATGGGCTCCTTTACGCGCCTATTGGAAGCAGCCATCCGTGGCCATTCGTGACAAGATCAAAGAACGCATGTCGCTCGATGGCGTTCGCGAGGCGTACTTCCATGGAGTTCCGGATGTCTCCAGGATCGAACCCGAAGCTTATTGGCTTGATGCCGCACTCCTCGCACAACCGGGCATGATGGACCTACAGGTCGATCTCAAGCTTGATTACAAAGCCAACCTCGAACGCTATCCCCTATACCAGCAGTACCTCCGGACGCACCGGCCCCCGTTGCTCGCCATATGGGGCAAGAACGACAGCTTCTTCGTTCCGCCTGGCGCAGAAGCATTCAAGCGAGACGTGCCCAACGCAGCCGTGAAATTCCTGAACACTGGCCACTTTGCTCTGGAAACCAACGTTGAAGACATTGCGTCGGCAATTCTGAAAATGTCCATGTAAGGGTGAAGATCGATCTTCCAGGTACCAGCCGTGTACCTCAGATCGGCGTTTCGAGCGATTTCATCGCTTTACGCATTTCTTGGAATCGATAATTTGGGCTTTTGCCCCAGGTTCGAATAGTTCGACTCCCCCCAGCCTCTACAAGTTCATATCGCCCACCTTTTTCTCGCACCGAGGTTAGCAGTCTGCACAGAGCTGAACCCTCCCTGCAGAATTCTCAGAGTTATCGGATTTTCAGTGGCGTGAGCACCAGTTCATCGCCAGAGTATTCGCATGAAACGGCTACATTGGACCTTGCTTACCCTGTGGCTGCTGTACGGGTCGATGTTAGGACAAACCAGTCCATCCGCGACGCTTCAAGACGCCCTGGTCCTGGAGAACCGCGGAAGTTTCGAGATCGCGGCCAAAGTGGCGAAAGCCGCGATCGATTCGCGCCAGCTGACTAACAATGAGCTAGGCAGGGGGTACGTCATTCTCGCAGTTTCTTGCCAGGGATCCGGAGATTTGGCCAATGCGCAACTCGCCTTTGAGGATGCGCTGAAGGTTCTCGAGCACGATCGCGAGCACCCTGCCGATTATGCTTCGGCCCTGGAGAACTACGCCGGGCTCTATAGCGAGTTGGGACAACTCGATATTGCTGAGCCGATGTGGCTAAAGGCTCTCGCTCTGCGCCAGACGATTGGGGACCATACGGGAACGGCGCTAGCCCTGGCTCGCCTGGCGGAACTCGCTCTGGCTCGAAATCAAGTCCGCGAAGCGCACCAATACTGGAAAAAGGCATCTAAGGAGGCGCAGGCCTCGACCGATCCTACTGGCGACGATAAGGCTTTTTTCTTTGAAACCCAGGGATGGCTCGCCATCTCTGAGCATCATGCCTCCGCAGCCGTAGCCGCCTATCGACAGTCTTTGGAACTGGTGGAGCGATCCCGCGGCGAGCAACATTGGCTTGCCGGTTGGGAACACATGTTACTGGGCAAAGCGTGCGCAGAGTCTGGGGATTTCAGGAGCGCATTGGCCAATATGCAAACCGGCCTCACAATCCTGGATCATGCGCTCGGGGAGAGGAATCCGAAATACTTCGCAGCAGAACTAGCCTATTCTCGGGTGTTGGATCGAATGGGGTCGCACGCCGAGGCCACGCAAATGCGCGCAGCTGCCGAAAAAGCGAGCAAAGATTATTATGGCAGTCAATGTGTTGGATGTACGATTAACGTAGCCGCATTCCGGTAGGAGCCTGTGATTCCTGATCGCGACAATCCGTCAAGAGCTATGGTTCAAGCCAAAAGGCCATGGGATGAGCTCTTGCCGCGGGCGAGAATGATTCCACTCATTATCGCCGCGATTCTCGCTGTGGCGACGGCAATCGAGTGCCATGCACGCGCGAGAGGCATCCAGTCCTTTCTAGCGTGGGGATTCTCGCTCGCTTATGGCAGTGCACTTTGGTTTTGGTGGGCGCTCGTCATCTATCTGCTGTGGCGATCGAGCAGTCGCTGGCCGTTGGCTTTCAAAGTTTCGTCTCGAACTCTGGTTGTTCATCCCCTGATTGCGGTCGGAGTCGTGACGCTTCATCTTGGCGTCCTCGAAGGGGCGGCTTGGTTGATTACCAGACTCGGTTCGGACGCAGTGAAGGCTGAGTATGGAGGGTTGGATTTTTTCTGCCTTCCCCGTTTCGGTATCGAACTTCTCATGTACGGTCTGTGCTGGTTCGCCTGTGCCGCGGTGAATACTCAATTGATGGCGCAGCGCGATTCGATGCGTTCTTTGGAACTCGAGCGACAGTTGTCGAGCGCGCACTTGCGAGCCCTGCAGATGCAGCTGGAGCCACACTTTCTCTTCAACACTCTCAACGCAGTTACCACTTTGGTCGAGCTTGGCCGTAGAGAAGAAGCTTTGGAAACCCTGGAGCACCTGAATACAGTCCTGAAGCTGGTCCTGAAGAGGAATACTCCCAGCAAGATTCCGCTGGCGCAAGAACTGGAGGTCTTGGAGAGTTACTTGGCGATTGAGCAAGTACGCTTTGCCGACCGCCTTCGCGTCGACATTAATCTCGATCCCAACACGCTCGATGGCCTGGTACCGTGTTTTCTATTGCAGCCCATCGTCGAAAACGCAATTCGGCATGGAATCTCGCGCTGTGAAGAGAGTGGCTGGATCGAAACTTCGGCCCAGCGAGTTGGGACTCGCATGTGCTTGCAAGTGCGTGACAACGGTCCGGGAATGAAAGGAACGTCCGCCGACGGCTTTGGGCTCGGCCTCGGCAACACCAAGGAACGGCTGGCTCACTTCTATCAGAATGATTACGAGTTCCGCGCGTTCCAGCCGGAGACGGGCGGGTTTCAGGTGTCGATTACGATCCCGTATGAGAAGGCGACTTCATGACCTTGAGAACGATGATCGCCGACGACGAGCCACTGGCCCGCGAGCGCCTCAAGATGCTCCTGGCACCGGATCCACACATCGATATTGTTGCCGAGTGCCGAAATGGCAGCGAAGTCGTGAAATCGCTGAAAACAGCCAAAACCGACCTGCTTTTTCTTGATATTCAAATGCCCGGCAAAGATGGCTTCGAGGTAATCGAGGAGGTTGGGCCAGCCAATATGCCGATGACAGTGTTTGTGACCGCTCACAACGAGCATGCGGTGAACGCGTTTGAAGTACATGCGCTGGACTACCTGGTAAAGCCGATTGAGAGAAAACGGCTGGAGCAGACCTTGGCCAGAGTCAAGGAAAGAGTTCAGTTGGAAGAAGCGTTTGCCGCGCGTGAGCAGATCTCCTCCGCTGTGGAAGCCTTGCGGCAGGCAGCGTCACAGCCGGAGCGGCCCCAGCGATTCCTGACTAGAAGTGGAAACACCGCTTCAGTCGTGTCGGTGAGTGACATCGAGTGGATCGAAGCCGCCGATTATTACGTGTGTCTGCACGCTGACGGCAAGCGGCACTTATTGCGGGAGAGCATTCGGGCGCTTGAAACCAAATTGGATCCGAACAAGTTCATTCGCCTGCACCGCTCGGCGATCGTAAACCTTGACCATGTGCGCGAGATTCACCGGGACGGACAAGCGGAAGGCTGGGTTCTGCTATCTACGGGAGCGCGGGTTCGCCTGAATCGGAACGGCTGGCGCAAGCTGATTGACGTAACCGGCACTTCGAAGAATCCCGTTTTCTAAGAGTCCCTGCGAATGCGATCCTGCGCGATATACGCACAATAAGCGATCACGACCAAGCCGGAAGTTCCGGTCCACGACGTTATCGGCCCAACTTCATTCGAATCCCCAAGAATCAGTGGCAGAGAACTGTTTCGATGTGCCAAATCCCCTATTGATTTTCTGGTTCCAGTCGGCCTAGAGAGCAGAAATCGACCGCTGGCCTCTTCTTCCATGTTCCTTTACGATTTCTCTCGAACCAACGCATCGAGCGGGGGGATTGAGACTGGGGCGATCGAGGAATGTTCTGGCGGTTGAGTTCCATGCCGTATGGCTTCTACCAGAATCTCCATGGCCAAACCTGTAAGTGGAGAGAGGTAAATCGTGGCAGTCAACAATTTCTCCCTTACCCAGACTTGACCGGTCGCCGGCTGGCCATCACATCCGGTGAGGGGGAGGCTCAGCCATCGCGCCCTCTCTTGATCATCGATCAGCTGCTTGAATGACTCGCGCGCGCCCAAGGCCATGGCGTCGTCTTGTGCGGCAACGAGATCAATTCGCGTGCTTCGCGATGTGGAGAGGCTCAGCCACGACGATACCGCTCGTGTCGCGCTTTCAGACGTCCAGTTTGCCTTCAACATCGAAACTTTGATGTGCGACGGTTTCGTCTCCAGCATCCCTGCCGTGCGCTTTTGTGCGGAAGAACTCCGCGAGGGTCCCTCGATGTACAAGACGGAACCGCCGCTGGGCAGCAAGGCGGCGAACTGTCGGCCTTGAATGCGCCCGATCTCCCCATGATCGGCGCTGACTGCAAACATCGGTGCGCTGCCCTGCCTTCGATTTTCCGCCAGATATTCCGGTTGCCGGTTCAGGACGGCCCAACCGATTCCGGCCGCGTTGGCAGCCTTGGCTACCTGCGGCAGAGCCGTGCCCCCGACTGGCTCCAGCAAGATGCCATCGGGCCTGGCTTCCTTCCTGTCTTGGATGGCCTTCAGCAACTGGGTGCTCTGGTTTACGGCGTCGTCCTCCGCGGAGACGATTTCCGCATCGATACCGAGCTTGCGGGCGGTCGCTTCCGCGCATTGGGCCTGAGCCACCTGGAAGTCGTTTATGCGGTTGTGAAGAGAAACCAGGAAACGGAGCTTCTTCATCGGATCACAAAACAGTTTAACTCGTAACGATCAATTCGCCTTGTATCGGATGAAATCCCTGCTGTTACGCTCGAACCTGTTGTAGACAAGGAATTACCACCATCTTACGTAGTTTGTTGCCCTGTTGGTTTTTTCACAATTCCGACCCGGTTTTGCTAGAGAACGCGCACGCTGGCAGCGGTATGGAAACACTATCTCGCGGTGCTACAAGGAAATAAGACTTGAGCAGGCTCCAGCGTCCCGACAAAGCCGGAAATGTGCTGCCTACATGGGCGGGCGGAGGCATGATGCAAAAATGTCTGATTGCAACAATAGACTGCCGGATTTCCGATAGGGTAGCGCCTTGCACGGGTGTTTCAGATCAGCGCAGCGACCTGAAAGCTGCGAAGCTCTCTGAGAAGAGTTGCGACTGCTCCCAAGCTGCAAAGTGCCGCTTTGGGGAAGGTCCCAGTTGTATTAGATGATCTTGTAAAACACGGGTTCGGTTCAACTTCTCGGAGCCTGATAGATCCATGCGCTATAACATCGCCCTTCTCTTCGTGCCCAGGTCAGGTAGAGACGTATTGAAGATTTTTTTAATACAATTGTCTATCGTCACAACCTTGTGTGCTCTTCTGCGATCTAAGAGACCTGTTCGAGTCAAAACCGATTCTACCCGGCGTTCTGCTCTTTTTTTCATAAAGTTTTGGCGACCGCCGGAAGGTGTTTTATGAGTCGTCATTCTTTCTTAGTCGTGTGTGGCTCAGCCGTTGTTCTCATCGCTCTCCTCCTAGGGCTGGACTCTTGCGGCAGTTCGCTGCCCCCCAGCTACTCGGTCACCGCTACGGCGCTAAGCCCAGGGTCAATCGTCGCTGGAAGTACCTCTAAGTCCACCGTTACGGTAACCCCGGAGAATGGCTTCAGTGGCAGCATAGCCCTTTCCTGCAGCACCGGCGCTACCGGTAATTCAACTCCCGTCTGTGATTTCAATACAGATCCAGTGATCGTAACGGGTCCAACACCAGTCACATCCACGCTGACGGTGTCCACTTC
>JASHPL010000330.1 GCA_030038125.1 Candidatus Sulfotelmatobacter sp. | reverse complement strand
CGTAGCGGCAGGCGCGCGTCACCGCCGTTTTCGTGTTGTCGGGCACCGCTAGAGTCGGCACACCACCGAAAAACTCAAGGGCGTGGATGTGGGCTTGAATCCAGGCTTCCAGTTGCTGATCGCGCGTCGCTTCCGCGTAGGTGTAGGAACTGGCGCCCAGGACGGAAACAAACAATGAGGCTGGCCACGCCTCACCGGTCGTGGCGGCATAGACGGAAATCGTCGCCCCCGCCCAATCCACGAACATCTTTTCTCCGGCCTTATGCTCCTGCCGCAATACCACATCCAGATGTCGTCGCCACTGCTGATAGCGCTCACAGAACCAACTGTAGTGATAGCCATTGGGATGAGCTTGCCGATATTCCTGCCACAGCAACTGCAAGGTCAGATGGCGATGTTGCCGTAGTTGCTCGTGAATCCCTTTCCAATCCGGTTGTGGCCGCGATTGCGCTGCCGCTCGCACGACCGCGGGTTGGTTTCCAAACAGCTTGCTTTCCAGTTCCTCTTCGCTCAGGCCCTCTGGCAACGGCCAGCCAATCCCGGCAGCCGTCACGCGGTCCAAATAGTCATGCACCGTGCTCAGCCCGATCCCGCAACTACGCGCGATCTGCCGTTGCCCTAACCCTAGTTCGAACCGTAACCGCAGAACTTCTTTGATCTTCCGCATGGACTTTCTCCTGGCCGGCACCTCGATCTCCTTTGCTCGTGGAGTTCAATGCCGGGTGATTGTCCAGCGGTCGCTGCTCTTCCTGCTCTTCGCTTGTGGAAAACATTCCGCTCCAAGCCGAACGCTATTCCGGTTAGCGACCCATAGTGTTCGCCTTCCCACCGGAACGGTGTTCGCCTTCAGACCGGAATGCTGTTCGGTATCACAACGGAACGGTGTTCGCCTTCAGACCGGAATGCTGTTCGGTATCACAACGGAATGGTGTTCGGCTTCAGACCGGAATCGCGTTCGCCTTCGACCGGATTCCCCAAAAAGAGCAGGAACGGAGATCGGTGACAGTTATTTATCGTCAGGCGTTGAAATTCTTCCTTTTTCGCTGACACCTTTGCCCTCGATTTCCCGCCTTACTCCATTGAAGCACGGACGAGAAGGGACCCAATGAAATCGACGCAACGGATGTTGAGAGCACTTGTGAAGCAGGTTTATGTGGGAATCGTGGTTCTGTTGACGCTGGGCATCGGTCCGTTAAGCCATGCTCAGGAAATGGTGACCACGAACAGCGATGTGGTCGTGCCCCCGTTGGTGAGCTTCAGCGGAGCACTGACCGATGTGAATGGCAAAGCGCTGGCCGAACTCACAGCGGTAACGTTCTATCTATATAAGGACCAGCAAGGCGGTGCACCACTGTGGATGGAGACCCAGAATGTAACTACCAACAACGCCGGGCGTTACACCGTCCTGCTCGGTTCGACGAGCAGCCAAGGCTTGCCGGCCGATCTGTTTTCTTCCGGCGAAGCTCGCTGGCTGGGCGTACAACCGCGAGGACAAGAAGAGCAGCCGCGGGTGATGCTGCTCAGTGTGCCCTACGCCCTAAAAGCTGGAGATGCACAAACCCTCGGCGGGCTGCCGCCTTCGGCCTTCGTGCTTGCCACCCCACCCAGTAGCAGTGCGGCGACGACTGAAGCTACAACGGCAACCGCAGCCGCACGGGATTCTCCTGCGACCTCGTCGGAGGTAACCACCACCGGCGGCACAGTGGATGCGATACCGTTATTCTCCACCGCTACCAATATCCAAAACTCGCTGCTGACCCAAACCGGCACGACCGCGATCAACATAGGCGGCAAGCTGAACCTGCCCGCCCTGGGCACGGCTACCACCAGCGGGGGCTTCAACTCACGTCCGCAGGATTTTGTAGCCTCAGTATTTAGCGGCAGTACCGCAGCGGCTGTACCGCAGACCTTCCAATGGCAGGCGGAGCCGGAGGGCAACGATACCACTACGGCCAGCGGATCCTTGCACCTGCTCTATGGGTCGGGAACAACCACACCGGCAGAAACCGGACTGCACATCGCCAGCAATGGCCTGATTACGTTTGCTTCTGGACAAACTCTGCCGAGCGTAACGGGTAATGAGACCGTGAGCGGCGAGCTTACAGTCAGTCAACTGATCTCGACAGTCGCCACCGGAACCGCCCCGCTCACAGTTACATCATCTACGCAAGTGGCAAACCTCAACGCGAGTCTACTAGGTGGCAAAGCGGCCAGCGCATTTGCCACGTTAACTGGGGCGAACACCTTTACGGGAAATCAGACGGTGAATGGGAACCTGAGCGCGACCGGCGTCATATCAAGCAACGGCTACCAGATTGGCAGCAACCTGTTTGACTACGGCTCGTATAGTAACGGCAACGCTTTCCTTGGCTTCGCGGGGAATACCTCTGCCACGGGTGTCAGCAACACCGGGGTCGGATTCCAAGCGCTCAACGCAATCTCCAGCGGCTTCAGTAACACAGGCGTTGGCTCCCAGGCGCTGTACTTGGACAACTCGGGTTCCTACAACACCGCTGTCGGATGGGAGGCGCTCTTCGTCAACAGTACTGCCTGCTGCAGCACCGCCACTGGATTCGAGGCACTTCAAAACAACAACGCGAGCGCGAACGCAGCGTTTGGCTATCAGGCGCTAACGGCCAACACCTCAGGCACCGAAAATGCGGCCTTGGGTTCGCAAGCGCTCGTTAGCAACACGACCGGTACCGGAAACACTGCCAGCGGGTATCAGGCGCTTGTCAACAACACTGGTGGATCGGGTAACACCGCCCTTGGCTCACAAGCACTCTATAACAACACCTGCAAGGGCACCTTGTGCGGTAATTCCAATACCGCCATCGGCACTGATGCGCTCGCCCAGAACACGACGGGGACTTTTAACATTGGTCTTGGCATAACCGCTGGGTTTACATTCGACAGCTCGCCCGTTACCGGGCGGGATAACATTCTGATAGGAAATGGTGCGGCGCTCAGTACTGGATCTCTTAGCTACGCGACTGCCATCGGTAATTTTGCGGAGGTAAGCGAGAGCAATGCACTAGTGCTAGGCAGCATCCAGGGGTTCAACAGCGCCCCCTTCGGCACGAATGTCGGTATCGGTACCACCGCCCCGCAAGCGGCATTGGACGTTGCGGGCTACAACCTGGAAACCTTTATCGGCAACCCCGGTTGCGGAGCGAACCCTTTCGCGGGTATAGCCTTCGGGTCCAGCGGATTCCAGAGCTGCGGCAATTACTCGATGGTAGGCGACGGCAGTGACACGTACATCGCTGCACCCACGGGGAATATTTATTTCCGCACCAACAACAATCAAGAGACCAATATGGTAATTTACCCCGGCCCGAGCTCCTTAGGCGGCAAAGTCGTTTTCGAAGGCTTCGTGGGTGTTGGAACGACGGACACCCCCAACCTCCTAACCCTGGTTCAAGGCGGCGGTCCTGCCCTTGCCGACGGTTGGAATACCTACAGCTCCCGCCGGTGGAAGACCAACATTCATCCGCTCACGAATGCCCTAGGGAAGGTAGAGCGCATGCGAGGTGTCTCTTACGACCTCAAGGACTCCGGCAAGCACGAGATCGGCGTGATTGCGGAGGAGGTTGGTGAAGTCGTTCCGGAAGTGGTTAGCTACGAAAAGAATGGCAAAGATGCGACGGGAGTGGACTACAGCCGTTTAACTGCGTTGTTGATCGAAGCAGTGAAACAGCAGCAAACAGAAATTGCTGCGCAACAGAAGCAACTTGCTACCCAACAAACACAGATTCGTAAACAGCAATATTTGACGAACACGCAACAACTGGAAATCAGCAAGCAGCAACGATTTTTGACAACCCAGCGGCAAGCTATCGCGCGCTTAAGTCGTAAAGTTGGCGTGCTTGAGTCGAGCCTGCGCTCCAGCCACGGAGAGACGGTTTCTGTTCTCGAGTCTAGGTGAAAACGAATTCGGCTTCTCCACTGTCGTAGCTGTCTGGGACGAGAGACGAGCAAATCTCCGGTGCCTTGCACCGAGGCGTCGCCCCAGAAACGCAAAGGAAGATAGTCTCGGGACGACTATCCTTTCAAACTGAACTCTGTCAAGAATCTCTTCGCGCCCATGTCGTCATTTACCCCCCGTTTCCGATTTCCTCAGTAGAAACAGGAACTCAAGCCGCTTGCCGGGTTCCTTAGGGTTCTCGAATTCATCGAAAGCCACGTCAACAAAAGAAACGGACCGAATCATGAGCAACGAAGTTATGGTTGAGCAGCCAGAGTTCACGGGAAGAGTAAACCCAACTATGCAC
>JASHPL010000329.1 GCA_030038125.1 Candidatus Sulfotelmatobacter sp. | reverse complement strand
GCTTCATCGCAAACAATCATTACGCCGCGGCCAGTGGCTTCGCGGCGTCCGCGCGACCCGCCAATGTTGATTGGCTTGCCCGTCACTACGGCGGTCACCGTTTGTCGCATGTGCATGGAGTAGGTATCCATCATCCATGCCATGACTTGTTCATTGGTATTGACGTCGGGAGCGGGAACGTCTTTCTCCGGGCCGAGAAATTCGATTAGTTCCGCGGTGTAGCGGCGCGTCATGCGCTCCACTTCGCCCATCGACATTTTGTGCGGATCGCAGATGACACCACCTTTGGCTCCTCCGAAAGGGATATTGACGACCGCGCATTTCCACGTCATCCAACTGGCAAGGGCTCGTACTTCGTCGAGCGTGACGTCCGGCGCGTAGCGGATGCCGCCTTTGGCCGGGCCGCGGGCGATCGAGTGCTGTACACGGAAACCGGTGAAAACTTCGAGGTGACCATCGTCCATCTGCACCGGGATGTGAACGGTAATCTCGCGGTTGGGATAGCGCAACACCCGCCACAGGCCTTCGTCCAGATTCAGTTTCTGCGCGGCCAGATCGAAGCGGGCGCGTTGCGATTCCCACGGATTCGCTTCTTTATCCACTTGCGGAGCGGTGGTCAGGGTCGTCATAAAAAATTTTCTCCAGAATGATGGCAGGTCGGATGCGCTCGCCGGTCGGCGAACTCATCGGGAACAGAGGCAAACGACTCAGAGTATATGAGGGGGCACGGCAGGGAAGCAAGCTAGGCAGGGCAGAAGGCGTGGTGTAGTTTGGTTCGCGGTCAGGCATTTTGCCATACTTCCTCAGGGTGTGATGATGACGATCAGAGCTGGGATGCGTCCAACTTTGAAATTCGAAAAACGCATAGAGGATCTGACCATGTCGAAGATTGCCGCGGCGGGATTAGCTTTATTCGTTCTTCTTCTACCGGCGGGATTATTGCTGAAAGCTACACCTGTCCCGTCTGGTCCCGAATACACGAGCGATGGCCAGATGAAATTGCCTGAAAATTATCGGCAATGGATCTATTTGAGCACTGGCTTCGACATGAGCTACAACCCAACGGCGATGCAAATGGATCATCACATGTTCGATAACGTGTTCGTGAATCCGGAGGCGTACGGCGCTTTTCGGGCGAACGGAACCTGGCCCGACAAAACTATGCTGGTTCTCGAAAACCGCATGGCGGAAGGGAAGGGATCGATCAATCAGCGCGGCAATTTTCAGGGGACCGATGTCATGGGAATCGAGATCCACGTGAAGGACGAAGCGCGTTTTCCCGGCAAGTGGGCGTTCTTTATTTTCGACAATGCGAAGACGGCAAAGGTGGTACCAACCGATATGGCGTGTTATAGCTGCCATACCGAACACGCTGCGGTAGATACCACGTTCGTGCAGTTCTATCCCACACTGCTGCCGGTGGCGAAGAGCAAGGGCACGCTAAGTGCCGCTTATGTGAAGGAAAGCGAAACAGCGCAAAAGAAGTAAGCCGGACTGCTTCCGTTTGAACATCGACGGCTTTCTGATGTCAGCATCCTCAGCGGAATCGTTTTTGTTAGAACCCGGCTTTAGCCGGAGGCGAGTGAAGCGAGGCGGAGCCAACGATCTCCCGTCTACTGAGTACTCCCCGTGAGATCCCCGCTGGCTGCGCTCGGGCTTGCTCGAGCAGGCTCTCGGCCTAGCAGGTAAGAAGCGCGAGGCTTCGGGATGACGCATTCCGTCGCAGATGATATTCGGCCTTCGCCGTGCATTTCCTCGTCATTCGCGGTTATGCTATCTGCGCCCTTCCAGAGTTCTGATTTTCACTGCTTATCTGGGGATTGCGCGTGAACATCATCGACACCTTGTTTGGCCGGCCGCTCGCGACGGAAGAAGAAAAAGCTGAACGCATTGGATGGTTCAAAGGCATTCCAATCTTCGGACTGGACGCGCTCAGTTCCGCCGCCTATGGCCCTGAGGCCGCTCTGACACTGCTAATCCCGCTGGGCATGGCTGGCTCGCGCTACGTTTGGCCAATCACGATCGGCATCGTCATTCTGCTCGGGATCGTCTACTTCTCTTACCGTCAAACGATCGCGGCCTATCCGCAAGGCGGAGGCTCGTACACGGTCGCGACCGAAAATCTTGGCGAGGGCGCCGGACTGCTGGCCGCCGCCGCGCTGATGATCGATTACGTTTTGACTGCGGCAGTCGGCATATCCGCGGGCGTGGGGGCGCTGGTTTCGGCGGTGCCGTCGCTCGAGCCGCACACGCTCGAACTCTGTCTCGCGATCCTCATTCTGATTACGATTATCAATCTCCGTGGAGTGCAGGACACGGGCGGGCTCTTCCTGGTGCCGACTTACATTTTCGTTCTCTGTCTGCTGGGACTCATCGCCATCGGATTATTCAAGACCGTTGCCGCCGGAGGACATCCCGTGCCAGTCGTGGCGCTGCCGAAATTGTCTGGCGCGACAGCCACGGTAAGCGCATGGCTTCTGTTGCGAACTTTTTCCAGCGGATGTACGGCAATGACCGGAGTGGAAGCGGTGAGCAATGGCGTGATGGCATTTCGCGAGCCGACGGACAAGTACGCCAAGCTGACCCTCTCGATCATTATTGGAATTCTGATCGTAATGCTGCTCGGGATTGCGTTTCTCGTGCCCGCGTATGGCATCGCCGCGACCGATCCAGGCCAGCCTGGCTATGACAGCGTGCTTTCGCAATTGCTGGCCGCGGTTAGCGGACGCGGCATTTTCTACTGGCTCAGCATCGGCTCGATTCTGGTTGTGCTATCGCTTTCCGCAAATACAGCCTTTGCCGACTTCCCGCGGCTGGCGCGCGCGATCGCGCAGAACGGATGCTTGCCGCATGCCTTCGTCTTGCGTGGACGCCGGCTGGTCTTTGCGCAGGGCATCTATTCGCTGGCGCTGCTCACGGGAATCCTGCTGATTATTTTTCGTGGAGTGACCGACCGGCTGATCCCGCTTTATGCCGTGGGTGCATTTCTGGCGTTCACTCTTTCACAGGCCGGTATGGTGATGCACTGGAAGCGCCACGGCGGAACGGGTTCCGGTCGCAGCATGTTCGTAAATGGTCTGGGAGCGCTGGCAACTGGGATCACTACCGCGGTGGTTTTGGTTGCGAAGTTTATCGACGGCGCCTGGATCACGGTGTTGCTCATCCCTCTGCTCATTGTGATGATGCGCTCCGTAAAGCGGCATTACGGGCTAGTGGGGTTGGAGATTAACACCACGAAGCCGGTCGATACTATGGGGCTGCACGAACCTATCGTTCTGTTACCGCTCGATCGCTGGAGTCTGGTGGCGGATAAGGCCCTGCGCTATGCGTGGACGTTATCGAAAGAGATCCATGTGCTGCATGTACATTTCGGAGAAGAGACACAAAGCTTGTGCCGCAAGTGGGGCGAGATGGTGGAGAAGCCCGCATTGGCAGCGGGGCTTCCATTGCCGAAACTGATCGTGCTGGATTCGCCGTATCGCTTCATTGTGAAGCCGATTGTTGATTACGCGATGCAGTTGCAGATTGCGCATCCTGACCGCAACATCACCATGCTGATTCCGGAATTGGTTGAGAGCCACTGGTGGCACTATCTACTGCACAATAATCGGCCAGAGGCCATCCGGGCGCTCCTGCTCTTCAATGGCAATCAGAGAATTACGGTCGCGTCGATTCCGTACCATTTGCGCGCCTAGGCAGTTTGTTCCACAGGCAGGTTTGTCTTTTCCCCCTGCGCGGGCGTATATTAGACAACTGGAACTGCTGTGTACCGGCATTTGGCGAAGCACACCAGTGGGCGCAAGCCCACTTTTTAGTTGGAGCCTGAGGTTGTGCTGACCATCGCCTGTAAAGTGTTCGATCCATGGCGCTTGCGCTGGAACAGGTGCGGGAGATCGCCGAGCGCGTGGCCGCCTCCAGCGGACTGGAAGTCGTCGATATCGAGTTTCTCGGCGGTGGCCAGTCCCGCATGCTGCGGGTGTTCATTGACAGGCCTGCGGCCGGGGATTTGCCGCGCACCGGCGACTTAGAGGCTGGTGCGGTGCAGGGTGGAGTGACGCACGAAGACTGCGCCAACTTCAGCCGCGAGTTTGGCACAATCCTCGATGTGGAAGACGCGGTACCAGGTGGCTCTTACACCTTGGAAGTTTCGTCTCCGGGACTGGACCGAAAGCTGACCAAGGCCGCGGACTTTACGCGATTTATCGGCAGCAGGATGAAAGTAATGACGAGACAGCCGGTGGACAACAACCGGCATTTTGAGGGCCGGTTGGAAAGCTTTCAAAACGGTCAATTGACTTTAGATTTGAGCGTGGCTAGCAAGAAATCGCGCAAAAAAATGGGCGCGGCCGCAGGGAAGAAGATTGAAATTGAATTTGCCAATGTGGAGCGGGCGAATCTCGTACCGGAGATATAACCGCGCGTCAGCCTGGGTTTAAATGTTTCAAAGTTTCAAGTTTCAAGGCAGCCGACCTTCCGAAACTCTGAAACCTGAACTTTGAAACCTGCTGGCAACTGGGTACTGGCAACTGAGAACTGACTTTTATGCCGAGCGAGCTTTACAACACGATCGACGCACTCAGCCGGGAAAAAGGCATTGATCCACAGATTGTAGTGAGCGCAGTCGAAGACGCCATTGTCATGGCTACGCGCAAGTACTACAAGTCGCAGGAGAATTTGCGCGCGAAGCTGGACAAAGAAACCGGCAAGATCAACGCGTTCGCGGTCAAGACGGTGGTGGAAAACCCGGAGCAGGTAGAAGATCCGAACCTGCAGGTCACGCTGGAAGACGCGCGCAAGGTCGATCCCTCGCTGGAAGTTGGGGGCGAGCTTCAGATTCCGAAGGCAACAGAGGGCATTCTGGGCCGCATTGCGGCACAACTGGCGAAGCAGGTTATTTTCCAGAAAGTGCGCGAAGCCGAGCGGGACACGGTCTATAACGAATACATTGGGCGGGTCGGTGAAATCGTCAACGCAACGGTGAAACGGATCGAAGGCCCGGATCTGATTTTTGATATCGGCAAGGCCGAAGCACGCATGCCGCGCAAAGAGCAGTCGCGACTGGAATCGTTTGCCATCGGCGAACGCGTGCGCGCGGTGATCGCCCGCGTCGAAAAGGCCAGCAAGGGACCGGGCGTGGTGGTTTCACGTGCCGTGCCGGAACTCGTACAGCATCTGTTCCAAACCGAAGTTCCGGAGATCTACGACGGCACAGTGGTGATTCGTGCTATCGCCCGCGAGGCTGGCGAGCGCACCAAGATCGCGGTCATGTCGAAGGACAAGGACGTTGACGCTGTCGGCGCTTGCGTTGGTATGAAGGGCATGCGCGTGCAATCGATCATTCGCGAGTTGCGCGGCGAGAAGATCGACATCATCGAATACCACGAAGATGCGGTTACCTTCGCTGAAAAGGCGCTGCAGCCCGCGAAAGTGAGCCGCGTGACCGTGCTGGAAGCAGGAGAAAAACACCTGGAAGTAGTGGTCGATGACAGCCAGCTCTCGCTCGCCATCGGCAAGAAGGGGCAGAACGTCCGGCTGGCTGCCAAGCTGCTGGGATGG
The DNA here is from genome assembly GCA_030038125.1 of Candidatus Sulfotelmatobacter sp. Classification (GTDB taxonomy): domain Bacteria; phylum Acidobacteriota; class Terriglobia; order Terriglobales; family Acidobacteriaceae; genus Sulfotelmatobacter. Next base: position 25,677 of record JASHPL010000329.1, on the reverse strand, counting down.
AAGATCGACATCAAGAGCGAAGAAGAGAAGCGGCAGGAAGTGGAACAGCAGATGGCTGCGATGGCCCCGCAGACTACTACTCCGTTGGAGCAGGTTCCTGGTCTCGGCGAAGGCGTGGTCGAGAAGCTCACCGCTGCCGGTGTGACGACGGTTGAGGCTCTGGCCGACATGACTCCAGAGCAGCTTGAGGCGATTGAAGGCATTGGGCCGAAGACAGTGGAAAAAATCAGCTTCGCCGTCAATAATTACTTCGCCAGCCTGGAAGGGGCTGTGGGAGAGGGTGTAGCGCCGGCGGAAGGAGAAGCCGCTGGTGAGGCATCGGCAGAGCACTCGGCAGGTGAAGCTGCGTCGGAAGCGACGGTTGTTGAATCGGATAAGGAACAGCCTGCGGCCGCTGAACAGGTTGAGCCGACCAGGGCAGAATCAAATCGTGAGCCGGGAGAGGATGCGGCTCCAGAAGCAACCGAATAAATGGCACCGCGCATGGGTCACGACATGCAAGTGCGAAAACGAGCTGACTCCGTGAGGCTGCGATGAACACCTAAGCACAACGCGGGGCACAGGAAAGGCCGGATGAGTAAGGTTCGAATCAACGATCTTGCAAGAGAACTGGAAGTTAAGAGCAAAGCCATTCTGGATGTGCTCCCGCTTGCCGGAGTCACCGAGAAGAAGACTCACTCCAGCTCTCTCGAAGAACACGAAGCTGAAAAAGTGCGAGTCCACTTTCGTGGAACGGCGGAAGCCCCTGCGCACGCGGCCAGGTCGGCTCACCCGGCGCGCGGTGAGCAAGAAATCAAGACCAAGATTGATCTGTCCCATATCTCCCGTCCGGGCGATGTTCTCAAGGCTATAACTCAGCAGAAGGAAGCGGTTGCGCACCCCGCGCAACCCGTACGGCCAGCGGCGCCTCCAGTTCGGCCGGTTATGGCTCCGCCAATGGCGGCAAAGCCTGCAGTTCCCGCTCCAGCAACGAAGCCCGCTGTAACCGCGAGTGCTCCGCCTGCCGCACCGCCAGCGGAAACCACTGTCGTTCCTGCTCCGTCAGCGACCGCTCCTCCCCCAGCGGAAAAACCAACGCCGATTGCGACTCAGCCTGCCGCGCCGCCAGCGGCGCCACGACCAGCACCAGCAGTTCCCCCCGCAGTAGTCACCCATCCGGCTCCGACATTCTCGGGAATTGCGGCTTCGCCCGCATCAGCTTCGACTGCTATACCACATCGACCGACCGCGCCTTCGGCTCCGGCCTCACCGCCCACTCCAGCGCCACGCATGATCGTGCCGCAAACGGGCCCGCGTCCTGTCTACAAAGCTCCGCCGCCGCGCTCCGGCGTGCCGATTGGACAGTCGACGGCGCCAGTTGCGGGAACGCGTCCGGCGCCTGGACGTCCAGTACCCGGGCAGCCGATTTTTCAACGTCAGCGTCCAGCCTCGCCGGGAATGGGTGCACCGCGCTCGCCACTGCGGCCGGGGGAACGTCGTCCTATGCATCCCACGCGTCAGGCGCCAACCGGGACGCGCCCCATTGGCGTGGGACCTGGGTTGCCTCCGCCTGGACCAGTGCGTCCGGGAAGCCGTCCGGGTGCGCCCGCACGACGCCCAGGGCAGCGTTATGTTCCACGGGGCGTCAAAGAAGGCCCGATGAAGGGCTACGTTCCACCGCCCCGCATGGTGGTGTCGAACGAGCCAGCGCCAATCACGCGCAATATCACGATTACAGAAGGCATCAGCGTGAAGGATCTTGCCGAGAAGCTCGACATTCGCGCCAAGGACTTAATTTCCCGATTACTGGCGCGCGGGGTTTTTGCAACGATCAACCAGACTCTCGACGCCGAACTGGCCAGCGAAATGGCGCGATTTTTCGGCGCCGACACGAACGTGATTACGTTTGAAGAGCAAGCTGCACAGGATGTCGACGCAGCCGCGGCCGGGAGCGAGGAGACCGCTGTGGAAGCGGTTCCGCGTCCGCCTGTGGTTACCATCATGGGCCATGTTGATCACGGCAAGACGACGCTGCTCGATGCGATCCGCCTGTCGAACGTAGCCGAAGGCGAAGCCGGCGGAATTACGCAGCACATCGGGGCGTATAAAGTTCGCATTGGCGATCCGGAATCACCCGCCTATGGACGGGAAATCGTTTTCCTTGATACGCCCGGCCACGAAGCCTTCACGCGCATGCGGGCACGCGGAGCGAAGGCGACAGATATTGTGGTGCTGGTTGTGGCAGCTGATGATGGCGTGATGCCGCAAACTCTTGAGGCCATCGATCACGCCCACGCTGCCGAAGTGCCGATCATTGTTGCGGTCAATAAGATTGACAAACCGGAGGCCTTGCCGGACCGGGTGAAAAAGCAACTCGCTGACCGGGGCTTGGTTCCGGAAGAGTGGGGCGGCAAAACAGTCTTTGTCGATGTCTCGGCGAAGAAGAAAACTAATTTGAATCTGCTGTTGGAAATGATTTGCCTGGTCGCCGACCTGGCCGAACTGAAGGCGAACCCGGACCGCGCCGCGTCGGGCGTTGTTCTTGAAGCCAAACTCGATCGTGGCCGCGGACCGGTGGCAACCGTTCTCGTACAAAACGGCACACTCAACGCCGGCGATAATTTCGTCGTGGGCAATGTGTACGGCAAAGTCCGAGCTATGTTCGACGATCGTGGCGTGGCGCTCGAGTCGGCGCCGCCTTCCACTCCGGTTGAGATTCTTGGTATGGAGGGTTTGCCGCAGGCGGGAGATCAATTCGTGGTTGTCGCGGATCGTGACAAGGCCCGCGGCATCTCCGAATATCGCGAGCAGAAAGCTCGCGAAGCCGCGCTGGCCAAGAGTTCGCGGGTGTCGCTCGAAGGCTTGGCGGAACAGGTCAAAACTGCCGGAACGAAAGAGCTCAATATCATTCTCAAGGGCGATGTGCAAGGTTCTGTCGAAGTTTTGAGCGACCTGCTGTCGAAGCTCTCGAGTGACAAAGTTCGGCTGAAAGTGCTGCGTTCTGGAGTCGGTGCGATTACTGAAACGGACGTCCTGCTGGCTTCGGCATCCAATGCCATCATCATCGGCTTCAACGTACGTCCGGAGCGCAAGGCTCAGGAACTGGCGGAACAGGAAAAAGTTGATATCCGCCTGCACTCGATCATTTACGAACTGCAAGACGAGATCAAGCGCGCCATGAGCGGCCTGCTCGAACCGACGATCAAAGAAACCTACCAGGGCCGCGCCGAGGTGCTCGAAACCTTCCGCATTCCTAAGGTGGGAACGGTCGCCGGATGCCGGGTGAGCGATGGCCTGATCAAGCGCGACTCCGAGGTGCGCCTGCTGCGCGACAATGTGGTCGTGTTCAAAGGCAAAGTCGGATCGCTGCGCCGGTTCAAAGATGATGCGCGCGAAGTCCACAATGGGCAAGAGTGCGGCATATCGATCGCAAACTACGGCGACATCAAAATCGGCGACGTGATCGAAGCCTTTGTGACGGAGCGGATTGCGGCGGAAGTGATCGCGTAGTAGTTTCCAGTTTCAAGTTTCGGGTTTCGAGGTAGGTCAAGCGGCAGGCAGCACCTCTGCGTACCCGAAACCGGAACACGAAGCTCGAAACTGCATGTCCATTGCCTTCCTTACCATCGAACTCCACATCGAAGCGGCGCAATCACTAAAGGATCGGCGTCAGGTTGTGCGCAGCGTCAAAGACCGACTGCGGGCCAGCTTCAACGTGTCTGTCGCCGAACTTGATTCGACGGGATTGTGGAATCGCGCCACGATCGGCGTGGTCAGCATCTCCGATTCGCGTGATTACCTTGATGGCCTGATGAAGAAAATTGAGCGCCAGGCCACGCGTATCGCCAACAATCACGGGGCGGATGTGGCGGATTCGTTCGTCGAATATTTCTAGCTTCTCTCATGGCTGCTGCAACTGCAGCGAGACCAGTCTCACTTCGCTCGTGAATGCTCCGGTAGCCCGCGAGTAGGTCACGAAAATTGTTTGTCCGCCATTAAGGTCGTACTCAGAATGGCAGCGCGCATCATAGACATTTCCGGATGTCGGCGGCATGGCCAGAAATGCTGTTCTCTCACCGGACCACGGACCCTCCGGGCGCGGCGCGGTCCGGATCATGACGTTATTCGATAGCAACTGGCTGTAGATCGCGACGTATTGCTGGAGATAATCATTCCACGAGATGGTGAGAATGTTAGCGTCGGGAATCACGGAAATGGCGTCGTCCAGTTGTGAAGACCAATTGCCGTTCCCCGCATAGAAGTTCCATGCGCTGCGGTTGAGGACATTCGCGGGGTCGACTCTCGCCAGTCTGCATTGCTTGTCGGCGCTGTTGGTCGGTATGCCGCAACCATAGATATATAGCGTGCCGGAGACGATTAGCGACGCGGTGCCAAAGTTCGGCTCATCCTGCGCAAACATGAGATCTGGATGATTTGCCACAAAGGGGGGATTGAATTGAGGGCGTTGCGGCTGCTGGCTGAAGTGCTGCCAGAGCGCAACGGAATTTCCAACCGCTTGAAAGTTGAAGTTTCCCGGCAGAGCCGAAACGAGCATGTAAAAAACCAGAGCCTGATTGCGCCCGGCGTCGGTAACCATGGACGAGGGCCATAGCGCCCAACGGGCGCCACAAGGCTGCACCTGGCACGGATTGCCGTTGTGAGCCTGATTAAACGCATATTCCGCCGGAGTTTCTGGCAGAATCATCGGTGGCGCGCCGGAGGAATCCGATCGCTGTTGGAAACCGCGGATTCCGCCTTGCGCACTCAAATCGGTGGTGTAAGACCACGAGTCGCTGATCAGGGTTCGCCCATCCGCGTTGGGCTGCGCTAGAAAAGTATCGCTGTACAGCCAGACGGAATAGCCCTGAAATACCGCGCTCAGCGCCCCATCCCGGCCAAGGATGTCGGGATGGGTTGGGATCGTCCCGAGATCGGTGGCGTTCACGATTCTCAACCCCGGCGGTGGCCCATCATTGCCACAGCTCAACATAAGAAAAGCAACCGAGAAGACGAAGGAAAATGTGCGGGTCACGAACGAGTGGTAGGTTCCGGTCACAATCGCTCCGCTTCAGGACAAGAGAATTGTAAGCACGTTGGCGCGGGCGAGTTGTCATCGACGTAACATCTTGTTAGCCCCGTATTTACCTAACCGGGTCGAATCTGCGTCAAATATCCGGCCGGATGACGTACCTTAGCGCAACACGCGCGCACGTTTTTCTGATATTCTCATGCGTTTTTACCTAAGGTGACCCGTGGAGAGGCGCGCAGCCAAGCATCATCGCGGTCGGTTGGGCGAAGCCTTGCGCGAGGAGATTGAAACTCTTGTAGAAGGCGAACTCGTGGATCCGCGAATCGGACTTGTGAACGTTACCGGAGTACAACTGGCCGAAGATGGACGGTCGGCACAGGTTTTGGTGGAGATGGAAGGTGATGATGAGCAAGTCGAACGCAGTCTTGAAGGCCTGGAAGCGGCCAAGGCCTACATCCGCCACGAACTGGCCGATCGGTTGCACTTGCGCCGCGCTCCGGAGTTATTTTTCCGGGTGGATCGCTCAGCGCGTGCAACCGCCAGAGTGGAAGAATTACTAAAGCGGGCAAAACAACGGGGAAAAATTCGTAACCAGTGATACGAAACAGCGACATGCTTGAAGATGTGCTACGGCAGATTGGACAACGGGAACGGTTCGTGCTGACTTCGCATGCCCGACCAGACGGCGATGCGGTTGGCTCGGCACTGGCCTGCTGCCAGGTTCTTCGGGCCATGGGCAAGCATGCTGACGTCGTATTGCACGATGGCGTGCCGCGCATCTACCGATCGTTGCCATTCGCGGATCAGGTGGTGCAAGCAAATCGGGTGGTGGACAGTTACGAGGCGGTCATTATTTTGGAGTGTGACAGCATTCACCGTACCCGGCTCGAAGGCCTGGAAGATCGTTTTCTCATCAGCATCGACCATCACGTGAGCGGACGCCCCTTCGCCCACGTAAACTGGATCGATCCCCACGCCGTAGCGACGGCGGAGATGGTGTTTCGCCTGGCGCGCGAAGCCGGTGTAAAGTTCTCTCCCGAGATTGCGACCTGCCTCTACACTGCGCTGATGACCGACACTGGATCATTCATGTTCCAGGGAACGAATGAAAACACGTTTGCTCTTGCTCGCGAACTGGTGCTGGCAGGCGCTGATCCCGCATACTGCGCTCGCGGAATTTATTTCGCGCATTCGATCGCGAAAATTCGTCTGCTCGGAGAAGCGCTGCGCAATTTATTTGTGGATGGCCACATTGGCTATTGTTGGGTGACGCTTAAACAGATGGAACGGTGTGAGGCGAAAGAGGAGGATTGCGAAGGCCTGGTGAACTACGTCCTTTCCATTGGCGGAGTTGAAGCAGCAGCGTTTTTCCGTGAACTAGGGGATGGACGCTACCGGGTAAGTCTGCGCAGCAAAGGTAAAATCGATGTGGCGCATGTGGCGGAGAGTTTTGGAGGCGGCGGCCACGAATGTGCCAGCGGATGCTCACTCGAAGGTCCGCTTGCCGATGCCATCCGCCAAGTGCTGTTCCGGCTTCGCCGCGGTCCTTCCGTACAGTAGAGCCAAGTTGGGCTCAGTTCTCGGCCAGCGAACAACAAGACCACCTCGAAATCGAAAACAGTGCTCCTATAATCATCCTTCCTGATGAACCTTCGCTCCCGCACTGACATTCTCCTTCTCGCTGGATTCTCGGTTTTTCTTTTTTTCTATGGCCTGGGAGCTTTCGGCTTGATCGGCGCCGACGAACCTCGCTATGCGCAGGTCGCGCGTGAGATGCTCGATCGACATGACTGGATTACTCCGGTCCTCAACGGGAATCCCTGGCTGGAAAAACCGCCGCTCTATTACTGGCAGGCGATGCTGGCCTACTCAGTGCTGGGTGTCAGCGATGTAGCAGCGCGCGTGCCCTCAGCGATAGATGCCACGTTGCTGGTAATCGCCATTTATCTTTTCTTTCGCCGGTTTCGTCGGGGAGTCGAGGTTGATGCCGCCTTGATTACTGCTTCTTGCGCTGGAATTGTCGGCTACGCTCGCGCTGCTTCCATGGACATGCCGCTCACGGCCATGTTCGGAATCGGTATGTTGGCATGGTGGGGGTGGCGGGAGAGCGGGATTCGAGCCTATCTTGCATCCTTCTACATATTCATGGCACTCGCGACCTTGGCGAAGGGCCCGGTAGCACCGTTTCTGGCTGCACTAATCATTCTGCTGCTAGCGACGCTCACGCGCGATTGGCGTCCCGTTGGCAAGACCCTGTGGATGCCAGGAATTTTGCTTTTTCTCGTAATCGCGCTGCCCTGGTATGTTGCGGTCGACCTGCGAAATACGCAGTTTTTCCGCGAGTTCATTCTCGAACATAACCTGGCGCGCTTCTCGACAGATCTCTATCACCATCGCGAGCCGTTCTGGTACTACCTTCCGGTCACGGCGTTGGCGCTCGTCCCGTGGCTCGTGTTCGTGATCGCGACATTGGTGGTTCCTGTGCGGTTGTGGTGGGCAGAGGGTAAAACCGCTCGCTCGGAACCCGACCTTGAACTCCAATTCGACCTTTTCTGTTGTGGGTGGTTGATCGTGCCGGTGATTTTCTTTTCCTTTTCGCAATCAAAACTCCCGGGTTACATTCTTCCAGCGGTTCCTGCTGGAGCGGTGTTGCTGGCGGATTACTTGCGGCAGCGTCTGGAACAGAAAGCGGCGCCATCGAAATGGCTCGCGATTCCTCACGCAGTCGTTGCTGCAGCACCGATCGTTCCAGCTTTGCTCATTGCGTATCTCATAAACGATAAACACTGGCCTTCGGGTCGACCGGTGTTTATCGCGATCACAATTGGATTTGTAATTTGCGTTGGCATCGCGTTAACACTCAGCAGCAGCCTGGGATTGCGCATGCTACGCTTCGTCACACTGGTCCCGGTAGTGTTGGTCGTGGCTTTCGTCCTGCGCTTTGGATCGAGATCGATCGACCTGAAATTATCTGCCCGCCCGCTTGCTCTGGAACTGGTTAGCATGGAGACGCACACCCTGCCGACTGCAGTTTGCGGCACGTCGCGTGAACTGGAATATGGGCTGGCGTTTTATCGTAATCAAACGATCGCGCGTTATGAATTGGGAGAAGTTCCTGCGGGCGAGCACTTCCTCGTCGCCGCACCGGCGTGGAAGAAGAATGTGGATGATTTGATCGCCGGCCGGCGAGTGACGTTCCTGGGATATTACGCCCCGCAGGAAGTTGATTATTACTGGGTCGCGGCTCGCAAGTGACACATTGAAGAATTAAAACTCCAGCTATAGTTCCGCTGGCGATTGTGGCACGCGGCTCTACTCTTCCGTCACCGCCAGCGGTTCCCAGTGCGGCCGCGATGGGCCTTTGGCCAGAACTTCCACTCCGTATTCATATCCTCTCTCGAATGCTCGGAGATTCAAATCGCGAAAACTGGGCGGTACTGAATCTGCCACGGCTCTGCGGACCGCATTCGCGCGGAGCAACTCCGTCACTGCGGTGAAGAATCCCACCATCACCGAATTCAGCACCATGCGCTTGCCTAATTCCTCGGCGAATCGTGTCGCGGGAATCGCGTAAACTCTGGGATCGCCCTTCAGATCATCGACACGCACCAGATCTTCCTCGATGATCAGCATGCCGCCCGGCTTGAGTTCGGGGGCAAAACGGTTGTACGCCTCCTGCGACATGATGACCATGATGTCGGGTCGGGTCGTATAGGGATACAGAACCGGCGAGTCCGACACGACCAGCTGCGCGCTGCACGCGCCGCCGCGTGCCTCCGGGCCGAAGTTCTGCGTCATGGTGGCGAAACCGTTTTCGTAGATCGATGCCGCCTTCCCCAGCACGATGGCCGAGAGAATCACTCCCTGGCCGCCGAACCCGGCAATTCGAATTTCGGTCAGTCGCATACGCACTCCGTTTCTGGCGCTTCGATATAACGCTCACCGAGCGACTCGACATACTGCGCCCGCATCATCGATTGATAATCGGGACGGTCGCGATCGACGAATTTTCCGACTACGATCTCGCCGTTGAGCGTAAGCCCGACCTCGCTGGTGGGCGCTCCGTGCTTCACCTTACTTTTATCTTTGTAGTACTTCATCGTGTCCAGTCCGTCGCCCATCTTGTTGCGACGCTGATAGAGCGTAGGGCAGGGCGAGATTACTTCGATGAAGGAGAATCCTCGTTTCGCAAAGGCTTCGCTCATGGCGCGTGCCAGTTGGCGCACGTGGAATGTCGTCCAGCGCGCCACGTAGACGGCGCCGGCGGCGTCCAGCAAATGGGGCAAATTGAATGCGGGTTCAAAAGTTCCGTAAGGATTGGTTGAGGTGGTTGCGTGCCCAGGGGTGGTGGGGGCAGACTGGCCGCCGGTCATTGCATAAATCAGATTATTCACGCAGATGACTTTCAGATCGATATTGCGCCGCGCCGCATGGATCAAGTGGTTGCCACCGATCGCGGCCAGATCGCCATCTCCGGAATAGACCACCACGCTCAGCTTGGGATTCGCCATCTTCAATCCAGTGGCGAACGGAATCGCACGGCCATGCGTGGTATGGAACGAATCGAGCTTAACGTATCCGGCAACGCGTCCCGTGCAACCGATGCCCGAAACTAAAGCGAGGGTATCAAGATCGACTTTCGATTCAATGAGCGCCCGTGCGAACGAATTGACGGTCGTGCCGATACCGCATCCCGGGCACCAGATGTGCGGCATGCGGTCGGTGCGGAGAAACGGTTCTACCGGGTTCACAGTTTGGTCGAGAGCATTCATCGGCTTGCCTCCACGATGGTGTTTAGAATTTCGTCGGGACTGTGAACTCCGCCGCCAGCATGCGACACAGCGACAGTTTTCGCGAGGCCAGCCACAGCACGCTCCACCTCGCGCACCATCTGTCCAAGATTAAGTTCCGGCACGACGAAAGCTTTGACCTGCGACGCAAGCTCGGCGATTTTCTTAGCGGGGAAGGGCCATGCCGTGATGAGGCGCAATTTGCCTACACGCAGGCCGCGGTCCCGGGCTAGATCGATCGCACGCTGCGCCACGCGGGAGGTAATCCCATAGGAGACGACAACCACCTCCGCGCTTTCCAGTCGGTCTTGTTCGAAGATGCAGATGCGATCGGCAGCGGTGCGAATCTTGTTTTGCAAGCGCTTGACCAGCTTGTCTTGCATCTGCGGCGTCATGTTGGGGTAGCCGCGCTCGTCGTGGGTAAGGCCGGTAACGTGAAACTTGTAGCCTTCGCCGGCGTGCGCCATCTCCGGAACCATGTCGCCGTTCGTGCCGTACGGGAGATAGTCCTGAATTGACTTGTGGGTGTGCTTGCGGGGCACAACCTCGATCTGCTCGGCCGGAGGGATCACTACCTTTTCCGTCATGTGCCCGACCACTTCATCCATCATGAACATCACGGGGACGCGAAATTCCTCGGCGAGGTTGAAGGCCTTGATGGTGAGATCGAAACACTCCTGCGGAGAATTCGGACACAGAGCAATGATCTCGTAATCGCCGTGCGACCCCCAGCGCGCCTGCATCATGTCTGCCTGCGCGGGAAGGGTGGGCAATCCGGTCGAGGGTCCGCCGCGCTGCACATCGACAAACACACACGGAGTTTCTGTCATGGCTGCGTAGCCGATGTGCTCCATCATCAGCGAGAAGCCCGGGCCAGAGGTTACGGTAAAGGCTTTGGCTCCGCCCCATACCGCTCCCTGCAGGGTAATCGACGCGGCGAGTTCGTCTTCCATCTGGATGAACGTGCCGCCGACGGTGGGCACGCGCGCCGCGAAGCGCTCGACGACCTCTGTCGAGGGTGTGATGGGATATCCCGCCGCAAACCTGGCTCCCGCGGCTAGCGCGCCTTCGCAGCAGGCATGGTCGCCGTCGATGAAATGAGTGCCGGTCAGCACTCCGTGCGGATCGGCTTTCATTCGTCACCTCCGGCTGTTTTCTGGGCCTTCGGCTCAGCGATTTTTGTTGCATAGATGGCGAAATCCGGGCAGTACATCCCACACAGGTCGCAGCCGCTGCATTTTTCCGGATGCACCACGTGCGGCGGATGATATCCCTTGGAATTGAAAGCGGAAGAGAGCGCCAGCACGTGCGTGGGACAGAATTCCACGCAGAAGCCGCAGGCTTTGCAGCGCTCTACCACGATTGAAACGCGTCCTTTGGCCACTTGATCCCCCAGGCCGTGGAGTAGAACTATCACTCCAGCATTCAGCGCAGGACGTGATTATGTGTTGGAAGAGGGGCGGATGGTGTGATGATGATCACAGAATGCGGTGAGGTGGAACACGAAGTGATTTCAAACACAGATGCGATTGAAATTCTTGCAGATAGGAGAGTTTTACGTCGTCGGGACGGCTTTCGAAGTCATTGTCGGCGTCTAGGGCAACCGTCCTTCGTGACTGAAATCACAATTGCGCATCCGACATTGAATTTTTCTCTCACGGCGCAGAGCAGTGTATTTGAGTGTTCTCCCGGTTTGCCTAGGGCCCGCAAAACCCACTACACTCGGATTCTCGCGGTGGAAGCCATTCCCCAGTGATGGATGGACGACCCAACGTTGTATTCGTTGGGGGGTGGGGCATTTCGGATTGCCACTGCAGGAGCCCTTTTGGAGATTCTGGACCTAAGGCACTTCTCCGCAGTCGATTTGCGCCCTCTGCTCGACGATGAGACGCGAGTCTGGGAGCGTTTGCTTTCCTGGGATTACACCGGTTCCGCGGAAATGATTCTTCGTTACGTTGATGCGAAAATCCTTCCCGGATATGCCGCTGTCGAACGGGGACGCGTCTTCGGCTACTCGTTTTTCGTTTATGAGGGGAGTAAGGGCGTGATTGGCGATCTCTTCGTGGCCAACGGTGGCCGATTGCCCGATTCGCGCCAGGTCGAACTCCGACTCCTGACGCACGTGATCGAAACGTTGCAGCAGTCGCCGGGCATTCATCGTGTCGAGGCGCAGTTGCTGGCGCACGACGCGAATGCCGTCGCACGCCCCTTTCTTGAAACCGGATTCCAGCGCCATCCACGCCTTTTCATGGTGCTACCATTTGCAAACTTGGGGGCCGAGCAGATTCCGCTTCATTCGGAAGTAGAAATCCGTCCCTGGACCGAGGCCGACTATCAGCCTTCAGCCGCGGTGATCACCGCATCCTATCGTGGGCACGTCGATGCGCAGATCAACGACCAATATCACGCGCTCAGTGGCTCGCTGCGCTTCCTGAACAACATCGTGCGCTTTCCCGGGTGCGGCGTATTCGATCCCGGATCGTCGTTCGTTGCCCTCGACCGCCGGGCGCACACGCTGATCGGGCTGATTCTATGCTCACGAGTGCGACAGGATGTAGGACATGTCACACAAGTTTGCGTGCTTCCAGAATATAGATCGCGGCGCGTAGGGGAGTCGCTACTGGCCACCACCGTCGCGGCTCTGCGAAAAAGGAATTTCTCAATGCTGTCTCTAACCGTCACCGAAGCCAATGCGAAGGCGGTGGCGCTCTATAAAAGAATGCACTTCGATAGCAAACGAATTTTCGACGCTTTTGTCTGGGAAGGATGAAGTCGAGCCACCTCTGGTTTAAAAGCAAAAATCTGGCAAGAACGAAATGGCCATCGATAAGATCGCGGAGTTCGGCTCATGGTGCGCTACAATGAGTCTCCATCGTGCACCGACTGATCCAGTGGAGTGTCCTTCCCAGCGGACTCTGATCCCGCACTGCATGCGCCCTGCAGTACTCTTGGTTGTATCCCAAGGCTCGACTCGCAAGTTAGGAGTTAATAGCAAATGGCTGGTTCTTCCTACGATGTCATCGTGATCGGCGGCGGCCACAACGGCTTGGTTAACGCGGCCTATCTGGCGCGAGCTGGAAAGAAAGTTCTTGTGCTGGAGCGGCGACATGTACTCGGAGGCGCGGCCTGCACGGAAGAAATCGTGCCGGGTTTTAAATTTTCGGTCTGCTCGTACGTCGTTTCGCTGCTGCGGCCGGAGATCATTCGCGATCTCGATCTGCCGCGGCACGGGCTGGAGATTCTTCCGCTCGACGGCACGTTCACGCCCATGGCGAATGGCGATTGTCTCTGGCGCGTGAACGATCATGGCAAAACGCATCGTGAAATCGCGCGCCATTCGCGGCTCGACGCCGAAGCTTATGACGAATTCGGCAAGGCGATGCAGGCGATGTGCCGCTTCGTAAAGCCGATTCTGAGCATGGTGCCGCCGGACCCGACGACCCTCGATCCGCGCGAACTCATGAAACTGTTGTTCATCGGCCGGCGGTTTCAGGGTATGTCGAGCTACGACAAATACAACCAGGTGCAGCTCATGACCATGAGCGCCGTCGATTTTCTCGACCAATGGTTTGAGACCGATGTGCTCAAGGCAACCATGTCGGCGTCAGGAATTATTGGAACGTTCTTGGGGGTGCGTTCGCCGGGAACGGCCTACGTTCTGCTTCATCACTACATGGGGGAGATCGATGGGGCGTTTCGGGCCTGGGGTTTCGCGCGAGGCGGCACGGGAGCGATTTCCAATGCCATTGCGGACGCAGCGCGCGAAGCCGGAGTCGAGATTCGCACGAAATCGGGCATTTCTCAGATCATCGTGAAGAGCGGCAAGGCGAAGGGCGTTGTGCTTGCCAATGGCGATGAGATTTGCGCCGATGTGATTTCGTCGAGTGTCGATCCCCGGCTCACATTTACCAAGTTCATCGAAGCTCAGCATCTGCCGGGAGATTTTCTCGAGGAAGTGCATCGCTATAAATTCCGCGGATCGTCAGGAAAGGTAAATATCGCGCTTGATGCGCTGCCGGATTTCAAGTGCATGCCGGGTGCGGGCGCACATCTGCGCGGGGCGATCTCGGTTTCGCCCGCAGTCGAATATATGGAGAGAGCTTACGACGACGCCAAATACGGGAACTTTTCGCGGCGGCCATATATCGACATGGTGATTCCGTCATTGACCGACCCATCCGTCGCGCCATCGGGCAAGCATGTGATGTCGTGCTTCGTGCAGTATGCGCCCTACAAGCTGCGCCCCGGCTTGAACTGGGACGACCAGAAAGAAGCGTTCGGAAATACCGTGATCGACACGATCGCCGAGTATGCTCCGAACATTAGAGACATCATCATCGACAAGATGGTGGTCACTCCGCTTGATCTCGAACGCGAGTGGGGATTGAGTGAGGGCAACATTTTTCAGGGCGAGTTGTCGCTGGAGCAGCTTTTCTTCCTGCGCCCGGTACCGGGGTGGGCGCAGTACCGGACGCCAATCAAGAACTTGTACATGTGCGGATCGGCGACGCATCCCGGCGGCGGCATCATGGGCGCCAACGGAAGGTTGGCGGCGTTGGAGATTTTAAAAGATGTCAAAGGAGCGGCGTAACGATGGCGACCGACAATCGAGAACGCGTCGTCATCATTGGCGGAGGCCACAATGGGCTGGTCACCGCGTTTTATCTGGCCAAGGCGGGATTCAAGCCGCTTGTGCTCGAGCGCAACGCGCAGGTCGGGGGCGTGGCCGTCACCGACGAATTTCATCCCCGATTTCGCTGCTCGACTTTGGCGCACTCGGCGGGTCCGATCCGTCCGGATATAGCGCGCGATATGCAGTTGGAAAGGCACGGGCTCAGATTTATCACGCCTGCAATTTGCGTGACCGTGCTTTCGCCCGATGGTCGCGCACTCTCGCTCTATCGCGACACGCAGAAATCTTCCGAACAGATTGCGGCGTTTTCCCCGAAAGACGCGGCGAAATACGCCGAGTTCGAACGCTCGCTAGCCAAGATCAGCAAAGTGATGACCGAGGCGCTCGCGACCACGCCGCCCGACATCGATCATCCTTCCAGTGCCGACATGTGGAGCATGCTGAAGACCGGTCGCGCCATCCGCAAGCTCGGCAAAAAAGATATGTTCCGGCTGCTGCGCTGGGGGCCCATGGCGGTCGCCGACCTCGCCGCAGAACATTTCGACACTGAGTTGCTGCGCGCGGTGACTGCGGCGCGGGGAGTGTTCGGAACTTTTCTCGGTCCTTGGTCCGCGGGGAGCGCACTGGTGTTTCTGATTCGAGCGGCGGCCGATCCGCATCCGGCGGGGTCGGGGTTCTTCGCGGCTGGGGGAATCGGCGCAATCACGAATGCCATGGCTGTCGCGGCCGAAGCGGCGGGCGTGGAGATTCGCACCGGGGCGGAGGTGATCGAAATTCAGGTGCAGAACGGCGCCGCGACGCGAGTGCTGCTCGCTACAGGAGAAGAGATTCCGGCGCGCGCAGTCGTTTCCAACGCCGATCCGAAGCGCACTCTCTTGAAGCTCACCGATCCCACTCATCTTTCTCCGGATTTCGTGCAGCGGTTGCAGAATTATCGGGCAATTGGCACCGTGGCGAAGGTCAATCTCGCGCTTGCCGGTTTGCCGCAGTTCACCGCGTTGAAGAACGGCGACGCGACTGCGCTGAAGGGACGCATTCAGATTGGGTATGAAATCGATTATCTGGAGCGGGCCTTCGACGAATCGAAGTACGGCAACTTCTCACGCCAGCCGTATCTTGAGCTGACGATTCCGTCGCTGACCGATCCGACGCTGGCGCCCGAAGGGAAGCAAGTAATGTCGATCTACATGCAATATGCGCCGTACAAGCTGAAAGGCGACTGGGAGCAGCAGCGCAAAGCGCTTGGCCAGACTGTCGTGCAGACGCTAGCACAATATGCGCCGAATCTGCCGGAGCTGATCCTGACGCACCAGATCATCACGCCGCTCGATCTGGAAGAAAAGTACGGGCTGACCGGTGGACAGATCTTCCACGGCGAGCTGGCGCTCGACCAGTTCTTTACCATGCGCCCGCTGCTCGATTGGGCGCGCTATCGCACCCCGATTGAGAATCTGTATTTGTGCGGAAGCGGCACGCATCCCGGAGCGGGCTTGACGGGAGGATCGGGTGCCAACGCGGCGAGGGAGATTGTAAAAGCTCTGAGAAAGTAGTGCGAGTTTTCGGTCTGAGGATCGTTTGATGACTCCGTGGTCGAAATTCCGCGAGATCAAGGCGGCTTTGGACAACGAAGATATCGAGGGCTTGCTCGCTCTTGGCTGTCCATCTGACGAATACGATGGCGAGGCGTCGTTAATCGAGAGTGCGGTGGCGAGAGCTACGAACTTCGGCGAGATGCCTATAGGCCCGGAAGAACTTCAGGAGATAGTTGCTTATGTGTGGAACGACCGTTTCGGCCCACTCGGCCCTGACGAAATCCAACGAAGAACTCCCGCCTTCGCCGCCGTCGCCAAGAAGCTGACTGCATGAAATCCTCGGCCATCCTGCTGATCTCGTGTCCCGACCGCAAGGGAGAAGTCGCTACTATTGCCGACTTCGTCTATCGCCACGGAGGAAACATTCTGCACGCGGACGAGCATGCCGATGAAGAGTCCGGCTTATTTCTTATGCGGGTGGAGTTCGATCCCAAGGATTTCGACATTGATCTTTCGCAGCGCGACCTCGCCGATTTCGGCAAAGAGTTTGCGCCCATTGCTGAAGCCTTTGCGATGAAGTGGCGGCTGGCTCAGTCGGCGCAGCACCCGCGAATGATCATCTTCGTTTCGAAGTACGATCACTGCCTGGTCGATCTGCTCTATCGGCAGCAGAGCGGAGAGTTGCCGTGCGAGATTCCACTGATCATTTCGAATCATCCCGATGCGCAACCGATTGCCGAGTTCTACAAGATTCCTTACGAGGTAGTGCCGGTTGCGAAAGAAAACAAGGCAGAGGCAGAAAAAAAGATTGACGCGCTGATTGCCGAGCATCGTCCGGATTTCATGGTGCTGGCGCGCTACATGCAGATTCTGTCCAATGAGTTTGTGAACCGCTATCCGCAGCGGATTATCAACATTCATCATTCGTTTCTGCCCGCGTTTGTCGGGGCACGGCCGTATCATCAGGCATTTGAGCGCGGCGTGAAGTTGATCGGCGCGACCAGTCATTATGTGACCGAACACCTTGACGATGGCCCCATCATCGAGCAGGATGTCGTGCGCGTGTCGCATCGCGACAGCGTAGAGGATCTCATTCGCAAAGGGCGCGATCTGGAGAAGATCGTTCTGTCCCGGGCCGTGCGGGCGCATGTGGACAACCGCGTCCTCGTGTATGGGAACAAGACCGTGGTGTTTTGAGAAGCGGTCGCCGCGAGAGCGCCAGTCGGCCCGTGCGAGAGTCAAAATCCCCACCCTCGTTCGCAAAGAACGCGAAAGAAGGATCGGCTACTCACCTCAACACAGCAGTCCATGTACTTCCGCGAGCGAGAATTGATGAAGTTCCGCGCACCGGAGGTAACTTGCACCATAAGTAACGTTTCGCTTTACTTGAACCTAAGTAAAGAATTCAGGGAGTAATCTCGTTCGCGGGGGAGTTCTTGGCCGAAGATCTTCGGTTTGAGCTAGCCATTCTTGCGACTGTGCAAGGCTTTTACCAGAAGCTTCTGGCAGAGTCGCTGGGCGGACCCGTGCCTGTTCCCACCGGTCTCGACGAGGATGCGCTGCGGCACTCGGAGGGCGAACTACCCAACACCCTTTCGCGAATGTATCGCTGGCTGCATCTGCTCGACATGGCCATCACGGCGGCGATGCTGCGGAAGGCGCTCACCCCGGATACGGACTCGGAAGTGGCCGAGGCGCTTTTGCGTTACTTCGTGCGGCGCCGCGAGGCTACCGACATCAATCGCGACAAGACGGATCTGATTGCGACGTTTCTGTACCGGCATCCACGGGTGCCCGGGCAGTGGGAGCAGAGCGGTTATGGGCTCGACGGGGCGCTGCCGCTTTCGCCGTTTGAAATTGCGCTGATTGAAATTCTCGCCGACACGGATGTGCCGTCGCTGCCGGAAGAGCACGTGCAGTTGCTGCGGCGATTCGATCCGCTGCGCGAAGAGGTAGCGCGATTTCGTGACTTCAACGGGCTCATCGATTCGGGCATCATCGGTCGGGTGCGCGAGCTGAAGCAGTGGCTCGATTCGTCGTTCTATCATCCCGGCGTGTTAGCGACGGTCGCGGCCTATAACGCGACCTTCGGCAGGAAGTTCGACGAACTGTTCGCCAAGGCACTAACGGAAATCAAGCAGTTCGGGCAGGCGCTGGAAGAAATGGGCGGAACGATTCTGACCACGGTCGACGGCGTGGAAGTCACCGTCGAGCATGTGGCAGCGATCGAACAAAATCAAATGCTGCAGGCAGATTACGGCAGCACGCTGGAGAAGTTCCGCAGGGTATCGAAGCTAAAGAAGGAGCTGGACCGGAGACCACCGATTCGGCGCTCGCTGTTGACGCCGGCGGCACGAGCTACGCGCGTGGGAGGCGGGAATGGCGCTGCGGCGCCGAAGACTGCACGCGTGGCAGCCGCGAAACCTTCAGCAGCGCCTGCTGTGTTTCAGCCGCCCACTGTGACGGCACAGCAAATTTCTATCGAGGAAGGCAAACTGCGGCGCGTGGAAGAATCGATTCGCGTGTTTGTGCGCGTGGCTGATCCGAAGTATCGGCAGGTGGTGCCGATGCGCTTCTTCAATCTGACATTGACCACCCCGGAAGCCGATGCCTATGGTGCCGCGTTTCTGGAAGAAAAAAGTGTGCGCGCCGATGTGGCGCGGACCCTGATTCGGCTGGTCTCGATTTCGGCTCGGCTCAGCACCGAGCTCGAAGAATTGAAACGTAGCCAGAAGATGTCGTCCGTGTGGAAGCTGCATGCCGATTCGCTGGTCGTCCTGCTTGATATGGCCAGCAGCTCGACAGAAGAAGCAGGCAGCGTAGCCAAAACCGCTGAACAGGGAGGCACTGGTGTTGCGGCCAAGGCCATCCACGAATCAGTGCAGCGCCTGCGCAGCCGGTCCGACGTTGCGGTGAATACGCTCGCGAATGTGAGCTGATTCTGTAAATAGAGCCGCATTTGCGATTCTGCCCTCACGTCTTCTTTCCTGCCAACTACTAAGGAAAATGGCTTACGGAGAATGTCTAGTCTTGTCCAGAAGATTTGCCGGGAAGATCTCCGTTAGCAGAAAAACGCAGAGGATTGCCATCTCCGGTTCAATCGGATGCCGATAGCGCTGAATGGCATAGACGACGTAATAGATTGCCGGATAAAGCAGGACAAGCCAAAAGAGCAGCCACGTGCCCGGCCTGCGTTGCCGAAGTGCCAGGCCAAGACCGCAGAACATCAAGAGCGAGGACGCCAAAAAGAGTGACTGTTTCAGCGGTTCAAGCCACGCTGGACGCGTCGGCTTTGGCGGGGACGTCCAAAACCAGAAGAACCGCTTCACGCAAAGCCACGCGAAACCAGTGTAGTCGGCATTGATGTAGTCGATCGCCTGCCGTTTGCGCATTCCGATATACGTCAGTTCTCCCAGCGATACAAATTGCTGCATAGCGGAGGGATCGTGGGGAGGGTCTTGGTACAGCATCAGTGTTCCGTCGGCACCCGGGCCATTTCCGAGACGAAGCTCTGCGCCAAAGTTGTCGCGAATGAAAATGAAGTTTCCGAAGGCGCGGTAATCGCGCACCAGCCACGGCGTGATACAAGCAAAGAACACAACCGACGCCAGAACAATGCCAGGCACCGACTGCTGGCCTCGTTTTGCCCGCCGATACCAGCCCCACAATCCCGCCGCAGGAAGAAATGATAGCAATGACGGGCTATTTAACGCGGCAATGCCCCAGAGCAGTCCAAATCCGAACCAGGGCAGCAGGCCATCACGATCTTCCATGGTGAGCGCAAGCCAGACAATCAGCGCCAGTAGGAGTGCCGATAGGCTTGTTTCCCAGATGGAGCGTGTGCACCAGAAGATGACATTGGGCAGCAATACCCAGGCCCAGGTCGAGCCGACCGCCACGGTTTCTGAGAACATTCGCCGAGCGATGCGAAAAATCGGAATGCAGGTTAGAGCCGAGGATGCGCTGTTGAGCGTCAGAAGCACAAAGGCCGAGGCTTTGGTGTAAGCGCCGAAAACCAGGAACACTCCGGCGGCGAGGTAGGGATAGAGCGGAGGCTCCCAGGCTGTCGGACCAGTGGGCGGACCGAAGGGATTGCTGAAGCCATGACCTGAGGCGATCGATTCGGCAATGCGGCCCATTTCCCAGCCGAAGCCGAAGTTTTCATCACTGGTTTTGAATTTGTATGTGTGACCGATGAGGATCCAAGCCACGCGAACAACGAAGGCGATCACTACGATCCAAAACAGAGAAGAGCGAATGCGCCCCCAAATTCTAAAAAGCGCACCCGATCGAGTGTGGTCTGCAGCCAAAGGTACCGATTTCATCGGTGTTTCTATTTGTAGCCGAGAGAGTGTGTGACAGCAACCAAGTGCTACGCTGACTCAGCAGCGAATAGGGGATCCACGCACGAGCCGGCGCACCGCAAGAACAGTCACGGAAAGAACCGCATCAATCCGCGGGCGGGCATATCTGGAGACAAGAAGCGCGCATTGCGTCCGGCGCTACGCACAACCGCCTCGGCAGCGAGGTATCCGCTGCGGACCGCGCCTTCCATGGTCGCAGGCCAGCCGGTCGCGGTCCAGTCCCCGGCGAGAAACACCCGTGGCCAGGAGGTGACCGTGCCGGGACGATGTGCTTCAATTCCAGGCCGAGGCGAATAGGTTGCATTGACCTCTTTAATCACGGCTGATTTAACCAAATTGGCTTCTCGCGCGGCAGGAAAAAATTCCCGAACTTCGCCGAGCGCTACTTCCACAATCTCGGAGCGCGATTTGTCGATCAGCGACTTGGAAGAACTGACCACGAGCTCAATATAGCTGCCTCCCTCTGTCGCTCGAGTGGTTTCGGAATCTGCTCCCTTTACGGCATGAGTAGATTCGTACTGTTCACGGGCATGTCCACTGCGTACGTTCATTGCGAGAGTTAGGCTCTCTTGCATTCGCATCGGTTGCAATCGGGATTTGTGAAACATCCACTGGATAGTGCGGTCGAGGAGGACTGCATGATCGAGATTGGAGATCTGGCGATCGAACCACAAGTGAATGCCGGTAATCGGAGAGGTTTCGAAGTGCTTGATTTTCCCCCTCAATCCGACGCTTTCGGGTGCTTCCGGCAACACGCGCGCCAGGGCATCAAAGGGCAGACTGGCGACCAGATAGTCGAAGGTCTGTTCCGAATCAGCGACGCGCAGTTGCACACTTTTCTCGTCGGTTATGAAGCTTTCCAGAGAGCAGCGAAAGTGAATGTCGCCGCCGCGCGCGCGAACATAATCTCCTGCGGCGTTGTACAAATCGGTAAGCGGGATCTTGGGCACACCCATCTGGCGTGCCTGTGGAGACCTCATTGATTCGCGTACGACCTGTGCCGCCGCAGAAATCGAAATGCGATCGAGTTCTTCGCTGAGCGCACTGACGAGAATCGGCCGCCAGAAGCGGTGAATCGCGTTCGTTGTCTGTCCGTGTTGGTCGAGCCAGTGCCGAAAGGATTGCCCATTGTCGCGTTGCGCGGCGAGCGTGAGTGGCACGAGCGCTCGGGCAATGGCAAGCTTGTCGGCGCCGGTCAGAAAAGGGAAATGCAGGAACGACGGCGCGGTGTGCAGCGGAGCAGGAAGGAACGACGACTTCATCACTGAAATTCGCCCGCCTGGTTCGATAAAATTCATTTGATCGAACCACCGGATCTGATCTCCCACACCGATGCGCTGATAAAACTCGACCAGATTTGTGCATACCCGGAACAGCACGTGCTGACAGTTGTCGACGACTTCGCCGGTGCCGGGATGCTCGTACGACGACGCCCGTCCTCCAAGAAAGGGACGCTTCTCATAAAGCGCGACTCGAAAACCCGCGTCTGATAAGGCGCAAGCAGCGGCCAGTCCGGCGAGGCCGCCTCCGGCAATGGCAACAGTAGGTTGTGATGAGTTTGAATGCATCAGAAGAATACGAAGTGCTCGAAAGGATTCACGTCAGGCGCCTGAGAAAGCCCTTCGTTAGGATGCTTAACTTCTCCCATCGGCTCAGAGCCACTTTCGCCGTGAATACGTCGTATTGCTTCTCGGCGATTTTCCCGAGCAAACGCCGATAGATATTCACCAATACCCATAAGGCGGGCTGGCTGTCTTCCGAAACGTAGGGGATCAATTCGTCGCCCGCGGTGTAGCACTCACGCGCCCGCTCCGCTTCAAACGCCAGCAGCGGACGAAGCCGCGCCGGATCAGGCGAATGGAGCAGGTCGGATACCGTCAGCCCGAAGCGTGCCAGGTCCTCCTCAGGTAAATAAACGCGAGCCATGCCCGCGTCTTCCTTGACGTCACGAATGATGTTGGTGAGCTGAAAGGCGAGCCCGCAGCGCTCGGCGAGTGCTTCCGCGTCGGGATCACGATATCCAAAGATGTGAATGCATACCAGCCCTACAACCGATGCTACACGATAACAATACTTGCGAAGGTCTTCGAATGTGTTGTAGCGAACAGCCAAACCAGGGGCGGACGCGGCGGCCGGGGATTCGCCCGATCCGGCGGGTTCCACATCCATTGCGGTGCCTTCCGCAAGTTCATCGAGCAAACCGGCAGGGATCGTATAGCGGCGCTGCGCATCTGTGATTGCCAGCAGGATCGCGTCGTCGGTAGGCTGGCCCTGCTGTGCATCATGCAGCGCAGCAAGCCAGTTTTGAAGTTTTTGACGCCGCTCAACGAGGCTCAGAGTCGAATCGTCCGCAATATCGTCGCAGCGCCGCATGAAGGCGTAGACGGCACAGAGAGCCTCGCGCTTGCGACGGGGCAGAACCAGAAAGGCATAATAAAAATTTTTCGCGGCGGCACGCGTGATGCCGCGGCAAACGGAATACGCCATCACGAGTTGCGGAGTCGCCGGCGTCCACGGAGCGGCGGCGGGTTGGATTCCGGCGCTCACGGCTCAGCCCCCTTCTTCTCCGAGGATGTATGCGAATTCACGCGGCAGGCCCCTCTCGATTTTGATTATTATTTCGATGGATCCGCGTCGATCGGTGTGAATCCGTGGAAGAGAAGTCTGCAAAGAATCTCTCGATGGCGGCCCGTGCGATGAGTGCCAGCTTCCGCGATTTCGAGATGACTGGCCGATTTTCCAGTACAGCGTAATTCTGCTTTTCAATGGCGCGCAAAATTTCCTGCCCGCCGCGGCTGAATAGCTCAATATCGACAGCCAGTTCGCGATCGATCTTCTCGACAAGCGGTAGACCACGCCGAAACCATTCGCGCGCGCGCGTCACCTGAAATCGCATCAGCGCGCGAAATGCAGGCGTGTTCCGTCCGCAAATGATGTCGTCTTCGGTCACGCTAAAGCGCCGCATCTCTGCGAGCGGCAAATAGATTCGGCCCTTGGCATAATCGACGCTGACGTCCTGCCAGAAATTCGCCAGCTGTAGCGCGGTGCAAGTGTAGTCGGATAACTGCTGCCGTTCTGGATCCCGATAGCCGCAGAGATACAACACGAGATGACCCACGGGATTTGCGGAGTAACGGCAATATCCGAGCACATCTTCGAAAGTTTCGAAGCGCGTGATCGCCTGATCCTGGCGAAAGGCGATCAGCAGATCCCCAAATTCGTGCTTCGGAATTTCGAACTGGCGCACGGTCTCAGCCAGCGCTACAAATACAGGATGTTTTGGCGCTCCGTCATAGCATGCCTCCAACTCGGCTTGCCATTGATCGAGAAGAGCAAGAGAAGCCGCAGCATCGCCGATTTCGTCGCCGAGATCGTCGGAAATCCGGCAGTACGCGTAAACGTTAAAAAAATGCTGCCGCAGCCGCTTGGGCAAAAACCAGGTCGCGACTGAGAAATTTTCGTAGTGCGTACGCGCCAGCTGTGCGCAGTACTCCTGTGCCTCGGCGAGTGACGGCGCAGTGAAGGGAATCGCGTAGGCGGCTGGCAGCCGGGACCAACCAGTCAAGTTCGGCGGGTTGTGGACTACTTCCGTCATCGATGCTGGGACAGCCTAGCCGTCGAGCGCGGGGCGCGAAAAGAACCTGACAATTCGCGACTCGGTTCTCGCGACTTCAACTCAATGCCCCGGAATGATGGCGGTCTTGATGTCGCCGCCACGGTTGAGCATATGGCGCAACACCTGTTGCAGTCGGGATAGCGGCGCCTCGCCGGTGATGTAGTCCGTGGGACGAATCTTCTTCGCCGCAATCAGCCCGAAGGCTCGGCGCACGGTTTCCGGCGTGTGATGGAACGTCGCCTTTAGCGTGATCTCCGAATAATGCAGCCGGTTTGTATCGAGCTGCACCTTCGTTCCTGTGGCACATCCGCCAAAAAAGTTCACTGTGCCGCCTTTGCGCACCATCTCTATCGCCCACTCCCAAGCTTCGGACCTGCCCACGGCTTCAATGACGACGTCACATCCGCGCTTTTGCGGAGTGATAGCGCGCACCGCCTCCACCACGTTTGCCGCCTTTGTCGTCTGCACGATTTCATGCGCACCCATCTGCTTGGCCGCCTGCACCTGCTCATCGCGCTTGACGACAGAGATCACGTTACATCCGATGGCGCGGGCAACCTGAACGAACATCAGTCCGATCGGACCCCCTCCAATGATCGCGACCGTGTCTCCGATCTCGACTCCGGTCTCATGCAGTCCGCGCAGCACGCAGGCCAGGGGTTCGGTCATAGCCGCGTCTTCAAAACTCACGTTCGGCGGAATCACGAGCATGTTCGCTTCTACAATCCGACGCGGCACGCGAATGTACTCGGCATAGGCTCCGTTGTTGAAGAGCAAATCTTCGCAGAGATTCTCCTGATGCTTGGAGCAGTAGAAGCACATCTGGCACGGTGCGGAATTGAGCGCGACCACCCGCATACCCTTCTTGAATCCGTTCACGCCCGTACCGGCTTCCTCAATCACTCCAGCGAGTTCGTGTCCGAAAAGGGCAGGAGGAACAATCATGCGCGCGTGGTATCCGCGCTGAAAAACTTTCAAGTCGGTCCCGCAGGTCAAAGCGACTTGTACCTTGACGAGAACTTCTCCCTCACCGACACGAGGAATAGGGACCTTTTCAATCTTCAAATCCTCTTTGCCGTACAAGACGGCAGCAGTCATTTTTCCGTTCAAGTCCACGTTCCTTCCGGGCTACGTTCGACTTCCGCGTTAAGCCCAGCCTTCATGATGCCCTGGCGCGGCTGCAAAGCCGGCTCCTTCAGTCGAATGCGCTGCGCTCGACTCTGCTCGTAAGCCTAAATCGCCGCTCGACCACTCTCCCAGTTTGTGCCAGGCTGAATCAATACCTTCATCGAAGAAGGTAGCGGATGGGACGCCAATTCAATCGCCTCGGTGCAGCCGGTGAGCGGGAAGCGATGGCTGATCAGCTGTTCCAGCTCCATTTCCCGATTCAACACGAAACGGATGGACTCCTCCTGCAAATCTACCGACGCGCTGTAGGAACCCAATAGCGTCTTCTCCTCGACACAAACCGCGGCCGGATCGATGGTGGCTTCTCCGTGCTGCGTTTGCGCAAAAAGCAAAACTCGCCCTCCCGGACGAGCTGCATCCATCGCGGTACGAATCAGACCATTCCCGCCAACCGCGAGAATCACTGCATCGGCTCCGCGACCTTCGGTGAGTTCGCGAACCCGTTCGATGACGTTTTGCCGCGAAGCCTTAATTGTACGCTCTAACCCAAAGCTTGCCCCTATTTTAAGCCTCTCGGGATATAAATCGGAAGTAATCAGCCGAGTC
>JASHPL010000328.1 GCA_030038125.1 Candidatus Sulfotelmatobacter sp. | reverse complement strand
TTTGCTATCAAGAAAATTGACGGTCGCGACTTCACCTATCCCCCATCGGCCAGGAGAACGCGACCTTTAGGAGGCAATGCAATTCTTCGCGCGATTCAAATTTGGTTTGGTGATATAAAGTGATTCAAAATTTTAGGAAAATCTTCGTGCCCGACATCACCGCAATAATTTCTCCCAACTCTCCTCATACAACGCTTCGCGCGCCACTTCGGCGATGGCAGCGCGCTCGTCCGGCATAAGATCGCCGGACACGACGTTTTCCTGATTCACCGGATCGCGAATCACCGACTTCTCGAACCTCCCCGACAGAAAGCGCAGGACCGCTTGAATATTTTCGGTCAGATGTCCGAACGACTCGTCGGCAAGCGCGCGCAGTACAGCCAGTTCCAGGCAAAATGATGGGAAATACAAATCGTTGCGCGCGCGCCAGATTTTCATGGCACAAATTTCTTGTTGCCGACCGGAGTTGCCCACCAAATGAACGTGTTGGGCCACGTCGGTCGCCACCGATTTCCCCGACTTTTTATTAAACAAAACAGTCCGGTTGCGTTCGCGGCATGCCGGGATTAGGTCGATGCGGAATCCATCCTGTTCGACTTGCACCGAGACTTGCCGCGTGTGTATGTCAAGATTGTGCTCGGTCAAATACTCACATAGATTCCAGAAAACGTTTTTCATCTCCATGCCCGGAACCGGAGTTAGCAGGACCAGCACATCCACATGCGATGACAACGAGACCGCCGTGTTCTTCGCATATGCGCCCGAGAGTGTGAGCCCGAGCAAATACTGCTTCCCCCAATGTTTCAGCAGTGGCAAGATTTTGTCTGCCGCACGATGCGCCGGTGAATCCGTATCCACCTGCACGCGATACTTCTCCACGATCGAGGCGACGTATTGCTCAGTTTTCGACATGAAGACAAGCCCCTGCGAGTTCTATCGACAGCAGCGGGAGAAGAGTTGAGGGAAAGGAGTTGAGAGGCGAACGCGGAAGATTCTGAAACCGGATCTGAAGACGGTCCATTGCCGACCGCATCCCCGCCGATCTTCCGAAGATTCATTTCAACTCAGTGCATTTGCGGTCCCAGGGTCGGAATGGGGAACACATTCAATTACGCGGACAGCCGGAACATCCCGCTGCAATGCGCCAAAGGAGGATCGCGGAGTATCCATGAGGTCTGGAGCACACTCTTAACTGGAGCTAGCTTGAGGTTCCGGCGGCGGAAGAGAGTTCCGTGGTTGGAACCGAAACCGTGATTTTGCCCGAGATGGCGCGTCTCGCCTGCAGGTTTTTCAGTTTGGAGATTACGGTGGATGTGACTTCCTGACCTTTAGAGATAATCAATGAGCCGTCGGCTGCTTGGATTTCTTGCTGAATGATCATTCCCGGCGCCAGTTCCTCAATGCGGCAGATCTTGGTTTCTTCGTCTTCAGCATGAGGATCCAGAGACACCAAAGCATTGAAGAACTCCGGACTGAATTTTGGGTTTAGACGGGCCAGGCGGTGCACCGTTTCATTCCGCGAAGAACCTTTATGGATGGAGTCTTCGTAAGCCAGAATCAAACGGAGAATTTCCGCTCCCCGCCGAATATCCGCCTTCTCTGGTCCGCCTTCCGAAATGGAACCATTCTGATGCTCGATCATCCAGGCAATCGGTTCCAGGCGCGGGATTTTCGATAGGAGACCGTAAGCGACACTGGGATGTGCAGAGTATTGCGCCTCTTCGTTGGGCGTGAGCGCCTCGCCTTTGTAGACTGCTTCAATCGTTTCCGGCGCAAGTGTGACACAGCCCAACTGGGAGAGCATGGCGGCCACTTCGTACTGCCAGGGATTTCCCAGCTTCATTGCCTTGACGACGTGACGGATATAGCGGCGAGCGCGCTCCGCACGGCCAAAAGCTGCTGGATTGACTAGGCTGAGCACTTCCGTCAACACTTGCACACAGCCACTCAGAGTCTGTTCCAGAAGCTCCTTCTCTGCTGTCACTAAACGGTATTGCATCAAGGCCGCGGTTAACGTCTTTGCCATGACCTCACGATCGCAAGGCTTAATAAGGAAGCGAAAGATGCTTCCCTCATTGATGGCGTCAATGGCGGTTTCGAGGTCGGCATTGCCGGTTAGAATGACGCGGATAGTATCGGGCGACGCGGTTTTTACTGCGCTCAACAACTGAATGCCATTCATGCCCGGCATGCGCATATCGGAAATGATGACGGCGTACGGCCCGGTCTTTTCGATGAAAGACAACGCCTGATCTGACCCGGACGCAGTCTCCAGCAAGAACTCGCGGCTTAGGCTTCGCCGATATCCGTCGAGCACGTTGCTGTCATCATCGACGAGAAGGATTTTTTCCCGCATTGCATTCTCCTCTGCCCGCCCAGGAATTGGGGATCAGGGGCTAGGGATCAGAGCCGCAGTTGGGGGTTTTGTTGACCCTGGCCTCTAGTCCTTTTTTCAGGCCACAGATATCGCAGTTTGACCTTGAGATTATCGGCAGCGTGAAGAGATCCCTTGAGCTTCGGCAATCGTGTGATCCTGAAGAGATTGGCCGGCTTGCCGATGTTGGCCAGTGGGCAAGAGTTCGCGATCTGAGATTAGGAATTTCTACTGCAGGTCAATTTCTACAGCAGGTCACCGGTACGGGCTTAGTTTTTCGCGGTACGAATGAGCGCACAAGCGAGAACGCTCAGAGAATCTATGTCAGCAGCGGACGGAGGAAATCGGCAAGCTGCAACTTCCATGCCGCGGGTTTTGTTTGTCGACGATGAACCGGCGATGCTCGAGAGCTTGCGCCGCTCCGTGCGGCGGGAATTTGCGGCTGATATCGCCACCAATGCTGATCATGGTCTGGATTACCTGCGGAGTGGCGGGCCTTACTGCATTGTGGTTTCCGACATGCGCATGCCGGGAATGGATGGCGCGGAATTCCTGGCCACGGTACGGACGATTTCTCCGGACTCAGTCCGGGTCATGCTGACTGGTTGCGACGAGATGGAAGTAGCGGTGCGGGCGGTGAACGACGGCCGCATTTTCAAGTTCCTCAGCAAACCAGTACCCAGGGAGGACCTGTTGGCGTGTCTCCGCAGCTGCCTGGCGCACTATCTGGAGCAGCGCGAGGAGAAGCAGGTAATGGCCTCGACTATTCACGCACTCGAACAGCTCGACATCGCGACCCTCACGGCATTTGCCCGGGCGATCGACGCGAATTCGCCGTGGACCGGAGGGCATTCCGAACGGGTCACCGCTTTGGCCCTCAGGATCGCTCATACGATGGGATTGCATGCCAAGGATCTACAGATCGTGCATCGCGGCGGTCTGTTGCACGATATCGGAAAGATTGGCACGCCGCCCGCCATATTAAACAAACCCGGCAGGCTGGAAGTCTGGGAAAACGAAATCATGCAGAACCATGTGAACGTGGGAATACGGATTCTGGAACCGATCGATTGTTTTCAGGATATGCTTTGCGTCGTGGCGCAACATCATGAGCACTTCGATGGTTCCGGGTATCCGGCAGGGCTGGCGGGGGAACAGATCAGCCTGCACGCCCGGATTGTGGCCGTCGCCGATGCTTATGACGCTCTCACATCTGACCGGCCGTATCGAAAAGGCGTTCGCGAGGAAAAGGCAATTGAAATTCTCAAAGGAAATTCGGGAACGCAATTTGACCCCAAAGTGGTTGAGGCTCTGCTCGCAGTAGCATCGAAGTCAAGGTCACTGCAGATTATGGGTGGCTAACTTGCTCGGCGCGACCCGGGAGGCTGGCTGGTCATCCCCGAGCTTGCGCCATATCTGTTCTCGTCCCGCAAGGCCATTCTTGTGCAGGTATTCACTATCGAGCGACATGCCATCCTGCATCCAGAACGCAGATTGTAGATCGTCAAAAACGGTGGCGACGTGCGTCGCCAGAGCCGTTGAGAATCCCGTTTGCGAGCTTCCGGAAGGGCCATGATGCCAGGCTACGCCATCGATGACGGCTTCAGGCAGCCCCCATAGACCGAGTAGATAAGCAGCTATCTCCGCGTGGTTACATCCAAGAATCTCCGTTTCAGCGGCGATCAGTTTCTTGTCGTTTTTTCGGACCGCGTCAAGCACGTGCTGATACTTATTCTGCATAGCAGAAGCCAGAATGAGTTTGCCCGCATCGTGCAAGAGTCCGGCAGTGAAGCAATCGTCGATAAGTTGGCGATCTGCTTTTTCCGACGCGGCAATATTTTTAGCGAGGCCGGCGACAGCAAGGCTGTGTTTCCATAGGTAGCTGATTTCCGCTTCGCCGAGGCTGTCGGTGCAGAACTTGTCAAAAACGTGGGTGGTTAATACCAGCGCGCGCAGAGTATCCAGACCGAGCATTTGCACGGCCTGCATCGGACTGGAGATCCGGCAGCGCAATCCAAAAAAAGCAGAGTTGACCAGCTGCAGGATCTTGGCCGTCATGGCCATATCTTCGGAAACCAGATGCGCGATTCTGGGCAGAGACGGCTCCGTGTTCTCCAGTTCTCGGGTCACTTCTATGTATAGGGCAGGAAGACTCGGCAGAGCGTCGAGGCGCGATACTACAGCCTGTAGTTCTTCGTTCTTGAGCAAACCGCGCACGGCAAATGCGCGCGTCAGCCGTCTCTTTAGTTCCGCGGTGTCGCAGGGCTTGGCCAAGTATTGATGGGTGGGGTCGACTGCTCGCAGGATGGTCTGCTGATCTGCCTGCCCTGACAGAATGATTCGAAAACACTGCGGGAAGCGGCGTTTCACCTGTTCCAGCAACTCGGCCCCCGTCATGACCGGCATGCGCATGTCGGTCACGACGATGTCGAAGGACTGCTCCTCCATAAGTTCGAGCGCTTCCGCCCCGCTGGTCACAAAAGCCATTTCCCACTCCTGACGCATGGAGCGCAGGCCCCGCTGCAAACCGGAAAGAACCATGGGTTCATCATCGACGAACAGAATGCGTTTCGACATGACTGCCGGCTCCCCCTGTCGTGGGTAATTGAATGAAAAATGTTGTGCCTGTGGCTACTTCGGATTCGAACCAGATCTTGCCGCCGTGCTTTTTCACGATTGAGTTATACGCGAGTGAAAGTCCCTGCCCGGTGCCGCGGCCCACGCCCTTAGTCGTGAAGAAAGGATCGAAAACTTTAGATTGGATTTCGGGGCGGATACCCGCCCCTGTGTCCTGGATGGAAATAGCTGTGAATTGAGCATCCTGCGCTGTTCGAATCGTAATCTTGCCTTTCTTCTGCGAACCATCTCCAACTACCTCGGCGATGGCGTGGGCGGAATTGATGAGCAGGTTCAGCAACACCTGGTTCAATTCCCCGACATGACAGGGAACCATTTGCAGATCAGGCTGCAGCACGGTCTCTACCTCAGCCACATACTTCCATTCGTTTCGCGACACTGTGAGGGTAGTCAGGATGGCATGATTGATGTCCGCCGGTTGTTTTTCACTGTATCCGGGATGTGAGAATTCCTTCATGGCGCGCACGATCTTGGCTACACGATGAGTCCCGTCAAGAGCTTGCTCGATTGCACGTGGCGCCTCGGCCATGATGAAGTCGAGATCACAAGTGCTCTCAGCTTGCTGAATCGTATTGGCGAGGCCCTGTGGAAGGGCTACGGAATTGCCGCGAATAGTGCTCCGATAAAGCTGCACTAGTTCCTTTACAGAGGTGTAGGAATCCCGCAGAAATGTCAGGTTGTCGCTGACGAACTGCGTTGGCGTGTTAATTTCGTGGGCAATGCCGGCGGCGAGTTCACCGATGCTCTCCATTTTCTGAGCTTGCTGCAACTGCGCCTGAATCATACGGCGTTCGCTGATATCGCGCGCGAAGCTCAAGAGGTACTCTTGCCCATCGAATTCCAAATAGGTTGCCATTACCTCAATCGCTAAGAGTTGCCCCTCCTTGTTCCTGGGCTGGGTTTCGAACGTTATCGAGCGGCGCATTTTGAGTTCTTCCCAAAAGCCTTGCCATTTTTCTCTAGGGAAAAGCGGGTCGACATCCGGGACCGAGAGGGAAGTGAGCTCTTGACGGGAACGCCCCAGCACGCGGCATGCCGCCCCATTGGCATAGAGGATGCGGGCTTGCCGGTCAACCCAGAGCACGCTATCGGCGGCGTTCTCCAGTGCAAATCTTGTAAGCCGGAGATCTTTTTCCGCTTGCCTGCGCTCTGTGATATCTTCTTTCACCGCCAGGAAGTGGGACATCTCGCCGTCACTGGTGCGAATCGGACTGATGACCGCTGATTCCCAATAGAGATCGCCATTCTTTTTCTTATTACAAAGTTCGCCGCGCCATTCCTCGCCCCGGGTGATGGTCTGCCATAACCGGCGATACACCTCCGGGCTGGTGTGACCGGATTTCAGCAGCCTCGGATTCCGCCCAACGGCTTCGTCATAGCTGTAACCGGTGCACTCGGTAAAGCGGCGATTGACGTATGTGATGGTTCCCTGGAGATCTGTAATCACCACGGCGACGGGACTTTGCTCGACCGCGACGGACAACTGCCGCAGCGCGTCTTCATTCCGCTTGCGCTCGGTGATGTCGCGGAATGTCCAGATCCTGCCGTAGTACCGGTCATCCGTCCCGAATACGGGAGAGGAGTAACGGTCGAGCACGCGCCCGTTACGAAGCTTGATCTCATCGCGGCTCTTTTCCTGCCTATGAGAGTAGAGGCACCTCACTCTCTCCACAAAGCCATTGGAGTCCTGCACCTTCCCAGCTACATGTTCGAAGGGGATTATCGTCACTGCTTTTGAATAGGTCTTGGGGTATCTCGAAAATCTCTCTGAAGCGATCATTATGGAGAAGGATTTTTGCGTTTTCGTCGACCACCAGGAGGCCATCGATCGTAGCTTGAGTCTGAGCTTCAAAAAACGCCGTCTTGGCTCGCAACTCGTCTTCTGTTCGTTTTCTGAAGGTGATGTCGGATCCTACGATCAACAGCCCGCCCCGGTTGCTGTCCGGAATATCGATCCAATTCACCGTCATGCCCAGCAGACGCGGCTCGCCATTTTTCTCGAATTGCATGCCGTCCCAAACGAACCTTCGCGGAGAGCGCAGCAAATCGCTGATGGTGCTGTCAATTTCTGAGTTCAGCCAATGAATTCCGCAGTTGGACAAGCGCTTGCCCAGCACTACTGTGTCTTCTATCCCGAAGGTTTCAGCGGCCGCTCGATTCCAGCGATTGATGAGCCCTTGGGCATCGACTCCGATCAAGATGGAGGGCACCGAGTCGATGAATAGCTCAGCCGCAGAGTGCGCATCGCGCGCCTTCCGGCCATACTCCTTCGTCTTCTCGCCAGTCGTAGACACTCCGCAACCATTCCCCGGGGACAGAATCCCGCCTCTGCAAATATCGGAAAGTTTCTGGAATCGTATTACCCGGATGGAGAGTACGAGAGTATCGGCTTTCTCTGTGTTCAGGCAGTCTCGCGAGTTTCGGAATTCGTAATGGGCAGTCGAATATAGAAGCACGTGCCCCTGCCGACTTCCGTTCTAAATGTCAGCGTGCCTTTATGGCGATCGACCACGGAGCGGGCAATTGCCAGCCCTTGACCGGTGCCGCGGCCTACTTCCTTCGTGGTAAAAAAAGGATCAAAAATACGGTCGCGAATGCTTTCCGGAATGCCGGCGCCCGTATCGGAAATCGCAATTACCGCGGCCCCATCCTCGAGCGAGGTGGATACCCGAATTTTTCCTTTCTTGCCGCTGTCTTTTACTACGTCGGCGATGGCGTGAGCGGCGTTGACCAGCAGATTGAGAAAGACCTGGTTCAAGTCGCTGACGCTGCAAACCACAGCTGGCAGTTCTCCAAAGTCGGTTTCTACCTCCGCGACATACTTCAGTTCGTTGCGGGCAACCGTCAAGGTATTAGCGAGGGCCTTGTTCAGGTTGGCAGGGGCCATACCCTTGCTTTCGGGGTGAGCGAATTCCTTCATGGCGCGCACAATGGTCACGACTCGCTCGACCCCGTCAAGTGTCTGGCCGAGCGCCCTGGGAATTTCTGTCAGCAGGTAATCACTATCGGATTCAGCTGCGATGCGGTCCAGTTCGCAGCCAAACTGCAGCCCCGAGCGCACCTCGTCGGTGGATTTACACATCTCCCGAAACTTGTTGAGTATTGACTGCAGTTGTCCGAAAGCGTCTTGCAAAAAGCGAACGTTATCACCCACAAACTGAATCGGCGTGTTGATTTCGTGGGCGATGCCGGACGCCAGGCGGCCCACCGATTCCAGTTTCTGCGCCTGGCGCAATTCCACTTCGGCCACGTCCCGCCCAGTGATGTCGCGCGCAATGGCCTGGATTCCGACAGGCTTACCTTCGCGATAGATCAGGCGGGGATTCATTTCCAGCTTGACCCGCCGCCCATCCTTGGCTGTGAGGTCCAATTCGATTTTGGTTGCGGCGTGAACCGCTACCAACTGTTCAATCGCCAGTTGCAGACGCTGCCCTTGCACGGGGTCGAGCAGTTGCCGCAGGTTCATCCGCAGGGCTTCGTCACCGTAGTATCCGATGGTCTGCTCAGCCAGCCGGTTCAGGGAGGTGATGCACAGAGCGAGATCGAAGGTGTAAACCAAGTCGCTGGCATTCTCAAACAGTTCACGATAGCGTTCTTCCGAGGCTTGCAGGCTTTCCTCAGCGACTTTGCGCGCCGAGATGTCTTCTGCCAAGCCGACAATGCGGGTTAACTGGCCATTGGCATCGCGAACCGGGAAGGCGCGGTCACGGATCCATCTCTGCTGGCCGTCGGGGGTACAGATGCGATAGATCGAATCAACTTTCTCACCGCGCAGTTGCCTTTGATTTATTTCCAGTGCTTTTTGGAGATCGTCGGGATGGATGCCTTCGGTCCAGGACGTGGGATCGCGATACAGGCTTTCACAACTCCTGCCCCAGACCTGTTCATATGCCGGGCTGACATAGAGGATTCCTGGGCCGACCGGAGACACCATCCAGAACACTTCGCTGATGTTTTCCGCCAGCTGGCGGAATTTTTCTTCGCTCGCGATGAGCGCCTGTTCAGCCCGCTTGCGGCGCGTGATATCGCGGGCGATGCTCACCAGCCCAGTGATTTGCCGGGTCTCATCGAAGACTGCTGAAAGTGACAGAGAAACATCGACGCGCGTGCCATCCTTGCGGAAACGGTATGTCTCGTGCGTGGATATACTTTCTCCCCTGCGAATTGTCTCGAGAAATTGCGGCAATTGGTCCGCGCAATCAGGAGGAATTAGCGTGACGATGGACTTTCCAATCATTTCTTCCGAACTGTACCCGTAAAGTTCTGTCGCTCCCTGGTTCCAGCTCATCACCATTCCTTCCGGAGTCATGCCTACAATGGCATCCTGCGAGGACTGGACCAGGGATGCCAAAAACGCCTGAGCTTCGTCGGCGCGCTTGCGCTGGGTGATGTCTTCGATCTGGGTGATGTAGTGGGAGGGCTTGCCCAACCTGTCTTTCACCAGCGAAATCTTCAGATGCGCCCAGACGACTTTTCCGTCCTTGTGCAGGTAGCGCTTGGTCAGCTCGAGCGTTGTGTCGACGCCTTTGTGGAACTGAATTGCGATCTGACGGGACGATTCGAGATCGTCAGGATGGGGGATTTGTTGCCACGCGCCCGCCAGAAGTTCCTGGGGGGAATAGCCCAGCATCCGGCAAAGGGCTGCATTGGCGTGCAGGAAATGTCCGCTCAAATCGGTCATGCACATGCCATAGGGCGCGTCTTCAAACGCAGTGCGGAACCGGTTTTCGCTGTCACGCAGATCGGCCTCGATCCGCTTGCGGTCGGTAATATCCTGATAAATCGCCAGGATTCCATGGGCTTCGTCCCCGATGATGAGGGGCACCCCGTAGATCTCAACATCAACGAGTGTGTTGTCTTTGCGACGGCGGCGGCTGCGTACCTGTACACCTCTCCGCTCCATGCAGTCGCGCGTGAAACGGATCGATTCTTCTGCCAATTCCTGGGGCACGATCAGTTCGTGAAGTTTATTGCCTTGCAGTTCCTGCCGCGAAAAAAGGAACAGCTGCTCAAACGCCGAGTTCGACATCTCAACATGTTCTTCTTTGTCTAAGACAACCGTTCCCAGCGGATTAGTTTCAATCAAAGTGTTCAGATACGAGGTGCGCTGCTCAAGGGCCTTTTCCGAGTGTTTTCGCTCAGTAATATCGAAGAAGCTTTCGAGCAGGTAACCGTGGCCGTCGAGTTCGACCGGCTGCACCGTTTTGATGATGGAGCGCCGTTTACCGCTGGCGGTTAGAAGAACACGCTCGGAGTTGTCGACGGTCTGTCCCAAGTCCGTTACGGGGCACCTTCCAACTTCTGCTGGACACACGAAGCGGTGACAAACGGCACCGGTGGTTTCCTCGAGCGGTGCGCCGATCAACTTCAGAGCCACCGGGTTCGCGTCGACGATACGGTGGGTTTCAGGATCGATAATGAAGATGCCGTTTTCAACCCCCTGGAAGATGGCCTGGAAATTGGCCCGATCCCAAACGGCAGGCGTTAGCCCATTCCATTTCTCCGCTATGTCGCGCAGAAAAGCGATCGCAAATTCCTTTTCCACGAATCGAACATAGTGGAGTGTCCACTGCGCGGTGGACATTTTCCCGGCGTCACTGGGCGACTCCATTTCCAGCGTGCATGATCCGCAAGTTCGTAGCTGCAACCAAAGCTGCTGCCAGTTTGTCCTGGTGCGGACCGGAAGAGCGGAAAACCAAAACGTGGATGCTTGCTCGGGCTGACAATGCAGCCAACGACATCCTGTTTCATTCGCATAAATGATTCGGCCCTCGGCATCTATGCACAGAATGGCATTGGTAATCTCCCTCACGCACCTGTTCCCTCTTTACGTCTATCGGCCTTGATAGGCAAAGGGTTTATGTTTATCTTGACGCACAAGGAAAACCAAGATCTGGTGAAGGAGACTTGATAGATTTCTCGCAGCAAGAAGCAGTAATCGGACAGCTCGAGGAGCGATGGGCTTTGCTCGGTTCACGTTGGGGGTTCTTGGTATGGAGGAAAAAAATCTACGGAACAGCGGGCGAAGGCTTGGATGATGCCGCTACGTCGGCGGCGATCGCCGTTTTGAGCACCCGCTCTTTTAAGATGACCAGGTCCACGCGCCGATTCTGTGCCCGGCCTTGCGGTGTCTCGTTGCTGGCAATGGGGTGATATTCCGCATATCCCGAGGCGGACAGCCGTTCGGGAGCAAAACGATAACGTTGGATCAAAAGCCGCACCAGTTCAGTGGAGCGAGCCGTGGATAGTTCCCAGTTCGATTCCATTTGTGCTGTGTGAATGGGCACATTATCCGTGTGGCCCTCAATCCGCAGCCTGCAGGTGCGAACCGCAAGAATCGAAGCAATGCGGTCGAGCGCAGGAAGAGCTGCCGGCTTCATGGTTGCGGATCCGCTGTCGAAAAATCCGAACTCGCGCAGACTGATCACCAGGCCATCTTCTTCCCGATGCAGCGCTACCGAATGCATCGCAATTTCATGTTGCAAAGCCTGTTGCAACTCGCTTTGCAGAAGAGATAATTCGGCTTCGCTCGACGCTGCCTCGAGTTCGCCTTCCGGCGGCGAGGAGATGCGGCCCAGTTCGTCGTTGTGCTTGGCATTCTCAACGGCTTGCACGGCTGCGAACGGCATCGGTTCCTGCACATCAAGGGGAATCCTGGTGGTCGAAGCGGGGAAGACTCCGAGTTCCTGAAATGCGACCTGGATCGCCAGCGCCAGTTTTCCAATTTTGCGCTGGTCTACTTGTGCCGATGCATAATTGATATAGACATCGACCACGTTTGTGGTCGTATCAAACGTAAGATTCCACACATGTTCGATGATCATCGAGCGTGTGACCCCGCGCCCGGCATTCCGCATCAGATATTCCAGCAACGCGAACTCCTTGGTGGTCAAATCGATCCTGGCGCCGGCGCGTTCGACGCGGTGTTCCACGCGATCGAGCTTAAGGTCGGCCACCTGCAAGACCGACTCGGATGGCAAATGGCTGCGCCGTACCAGCGCACGAATTCGGGCTGATAGCTCGCTGAAAGAAAACGGTTTACCGAGATAATCGTCCGCTCCAGTATCGAGGCATTCCACTCGCTCCTCGACCCGCGTCCGTTGCGTCAACACCAGGACCGGCAGGCTGGGCTTTTTCAGCCGGAGGTGGCGTAGCACACTTATGCCATCTACTTTGGGTAAATTCAGGTCAAGAATCACCAGGTCGTATTCAATTTCCGTTGCTGCCGCCCGTGCCTGCTCCCCATCCACCACCACATCCACCAAGTAGTTTTCAGCCTCAAGCCCTTGGCCAATGAACTTGGCCAGAGCTTCATCGTCTTCCACAATGAGAATTCGCATAAATAAAGCCGTCCTTAATCGAACATGCCCAGTCTAGTTAGAAAAGGCTCAATCTCAGCCGCAATCGTGACCGCACAAAGGTCTGTAGTTCCGAGAATGGTTCTCAGTTTCAGAAGAGAATTTTCAGGACTCGCAGCCGGTGAGATTACCCGAACCCGAGCGGGCAATCCCTTACCTGGCGGGAAACCAAGATAATCCTTGGGAAGGTTTGTCGACCCGGAGTGATGCCTTGTCACTGTGGAACAAGTCCTCTTTCTACAGCTTGATCATGCCCGGAGGAGTTCTTCTGCTCCTGGTGGCTGTGGCGGTGCACACCGGCTGGGTATCGATGGCTGCGCCTTCGCTTGCCTTTCTTTACTACTGCGCCCTCGGTGCAGGAGCGCTTCTCGCCTGGCGCTTTCATTCGAGCCGCATCTTTCTCGCCCTGATCGTGCTTTTCCTCGCGAAAACTGCGATTCCGCCAAATTTCATGCACATGGCGTCGGGCACTTCCGCTTGGGACATCGTGGTGGCGGCTGGGGTGCTGGTGCCGGTGAATTTCATTCTGATCGCGAGCATCGAGGAACGTGGCTTGGTGTGGACTGGCATCGCGCCTTTCGCCCTGTTTCTGTTTGTCCAAGTCGTGATCGTGAATGTTCTCACCCGTGCGGCGGAGACTCCAGGTGCATCTGTTCATCACGTTGCGGTGCCCTCCATTCCCACCTACGTTCTTGTCGCGTTTGCTGGCGCGGCGATTTGTCTCCTGGTACGGGCGCTCGTTACTTGTAAACCGCCCGATGCTGCGCTATTTTGGGCGCTCGCCGCCTTCTTCCTGTCCCTCGAATTTCACCGTGCGCCGCGCGTATCAGCTGCATATTCCGTTACCGCTTTTGTTGTCCTCGCAATCTCTGTGGTTGAGAGTTCCTATCTTCTTGCGTATCGCGATGAGCTCACCAACCTTCCCTCGCGCCGCGCTTTCAATGACGCCATCCTGCGGTTGCAAGCTCCTTTCTCGATAGCCGCCATCGACATCGATCATTTCAAGAAGTTCAATGACACCTACGGCCACGACACGGGAGATCAAGTCCTGTGCCTGGTCGCTTCAAGGCTGGCTCGGGTCACCGGAGGAGGTCAGGCGTTCCGCTGTGGAGGAGAGGAATTTGCCATTCTATTTCCGGGAAAAACCTGTGGCGAGGTGATGCAGGATTTAGAACAATTGCGTGCGAACATTCAAAGTTCTGAGTTCCGTATTCGGGGCAGCGACCGGCGTCAGGTTCCGCGCGGTGCCGACCGGCGAACCGGGCGAACCCGCACTCGCAGGCACAAAGGCGATGCTATCCGGCAATTGGCGCGACCCCGAACCGAAACCGCGATATCTGTAACGGTGAGTATCGGGGTCGCAGGTCCCTCGTCCATAACGTCGGCTGTCGAGGAGGTTTTACGCGCGGCAGACAAAGCACTCTATCGAGCGAAAGCGAACGGCCGGAATCGGATCGAAATCTCGTCGCGGCGCGTCGATCGCGCCAGGGCCGCCGGCATCGCTTGACTCATCTGACTCATCCGAGACTGAATTCAGACAGAAGCATCGTGCGCGGCCTCTGCATGCACCAAGTCGCGCGAGCCGGGCCGCCTCGAGGACGGGAAGTGAACAGCCCGGCGTCGCACGCATCGCTACACCACAGGCCGTGCGGTCAGCCCGCGGTTGGAGAACCTGAGCGCTTCCGTCCGTTGCCTCCGCAGGCGGGACACTTGATCCGTATAAATGCAACGCCTTCCGACTTTCCGTTCAAGTCGACAGGCTTCGCGACGTATCCAGTGCCGCCGCACTTGGGGCACTCGTCCGGCTTCACTCCGATCCCCCTCAGTACACCGCATTGTGTCCGAGATCAGAGCCGAAATCGCACGATCTTGTTTTTCGTTACGAATCACGAACATCTGTTCCGTCCGCCGGGGATGGGAACGACAAAGCACTGTACAGCGAATGCTAACCACCCTGTGCAGGAAGCAGACGCAAGGAGAAATGGGAGCTTCGGAATCTGGACTTATTCAAAGACGGAATTGGTTCGTATCGGGATCAAGAAGCGAGTTGTGGCAAGCGGCTGGCTTCTACTCTAGCGCGCGATCGATCGCTTTTGGCTGCTGATGTCAGATACGCATCCACGCAGGCGGCCGCTTTTCGTCCTTCCGAGATCGCCCAAACCACTAGAGATTGACCGCGGCGCATGTCGCCGG
Source organism: Candidatus Sulfotelmatobacter sp. (assembly GCA_030038125.1). GTDB lineage: Bacteria > Acidobacteriota > Terriglobia > Terriglobales > Acidobacteriaceae > Sulfotelmatobacter. Next base: position 3,821 of record JASHPL010000328.1, on the reverse strand, counting down.
CGGCAAAAACGCCCGACACCGATGACATGTAATTCTCATCCGTCGTCACGTTGCCGCGGTTGTCGAGCTGCACTTCCAGCTGCTCGATCATCCCGTTACGTACCGGTCCGAGAAAGCCCATCGCGATCAGGACGAGATCGACTTCGATCATAAATTCAGTCCCGGCCATCGGTTCAAACTTTGGTGGCGAGCCGACCCTCACCGCATGAAGCTGTTTGACATTTCCCCTGTCATCGCCCGTGAACTTTGTGGTGGCGATGCTCCAATCGCGAATGCCGCCTTCCTCATGCGCTCCCTCGGTCCGCAATTGCATCGGCCAGAGCGGCCACGGGGTCAGAGGCGAGCGCTCGTCCGGAGGCTTCGGCATGATCTCGAATTGATGCACCGACAGCGGCTTTTGCCGATGGCATGTTCCCAGGCAATCTGCCCCTGTATCGCCGCCGCCGACAATCACCACGCGCTTCCCCGTGGCGAGGATCTCAAGCCCCGGATCGATCACATCGCCCAGACAACGCTTGTTCTGCTGCGGCAGGAACTCCATTGCAAAATGAATTCCCTTCAAGTCGCGTCCCGAAGCCTTCAGATCCCGCGGTTGCTCGGCGCCTCCCGCCAGCACAATGGCGTCGAACTCTCGTCGCAAATCTTCGACCGCGACAGTCTTGCCTACTTCGGCGTTGGTGATGAATTTCACCCCCTCCGTCGACATCTGCTCGATTCTTCGATCGATGATGTGTTTTTCCAGCTTGAATTGCGGAATCCCGTAACGCAGCAATCCTCCCACGCGATCGGATTTCTCATAAACCACAACTCCGTGCCCAGCGCGGCACAATTGCTGCGCCGCCGCCAATCCCGCCGGACCTGAACCTATAATCGCAACCTGCTTCCCGGTACGGAATCTCGGAGGTTCAGGGCGAATCCAGCCCTCCAGAAATCCACGCTCGACAATATGCTTTTCGTTCTGTTTGATTGTGACCGGCGGCTGATTGATCCCCAGTACGCAGGCCGCTTCGCAGGGCGCCGGACAAATGCGTCCGGTAAATTCGGGGAAATTGTTGGTCGCATGCAGTTGACGCACCGCATCCTGCCAGCGCCCGCGATAAACCAAATCGTTCCAATCCGGAATCAGATTGTTCACTGGACACCCAGTCTGGCAGAAGGGCACTCCACAATCCATGCAGCGCGCGCCTTGCTTGCGCAGCTTGTCTTCCGGAAAATCCTGATAAATTTCGAACCAGTCGTTCACCCGCTCGATGACAGGTCGTCGTGGCGCCAACTCCCGCGAATATTCCATAAAGCCGGCGGTCTTACCCATTCAGCACCAACCCCTGCTGCGCTTGCTCATCGCTGATTGCTTCGGCTTCGATCATTGCGAGGGTACGCGCTGGAACATAAGCCGACGAACTTCTCCCCACACCCAATACTCGCTTGAATTCATGCGGAAAGACTTTGATGAACCGCGGTGCAGCCTCCTGCCAGTTTTCGAGAATCCAATGTGCTCGGCGACTTCCCGTCAACTCGAAGTGCCTTGCGACGAGATTTTGCACCGAGTGCACGTCATCTTCATCCCGCAAAGGTTCCAGATCGACCGATTGCAGATTGCATCGTTCTTCGCTGAAGTTCCCGACCTCGTCAAACACATATGCGATGCCGCCACTCATGCCCGCCGCAAAATTCCGGCCGCAGGAGCCGAGCACGACGACCAGCCCGTTCGTCATGTATTCGCAGCCGTGATCGCCCACCCCCTCAACCACCGCCGTCGCGCCAGAATTGCGAACAGCGAAGCGCTCCCCGGCAATTCCGTTGAAGAACGCTTCGCCGCTCGTGGCGCCGTAAAGTGCAACGTTGCCGATAATGATGTTTTCTTCCGGCCTGAATCCTGCGCCGCTTGGCGCACCTACAATGATCCGGCCACCAGAGAGTCCCTTGCCGACGTAATCGTTGGCGTCGCCTTCAAGCGTCAGCGTAACTCCCTTGGCGAGGAACGCACCTAGGCTTTGGCCTGCGGAACCGGCGAGACGGATCCGGATCGTGTCGTCCGGCAGCCCCGCCGAGCCATAGCGGCGGGCGACCTCTCCACTCAGCATCGTGCCTACCGACCGATGGATGTTGCGGACAGGCAAATTGATTTCCACTGAGTTCAGGCTCAACAACGCATCCAGAGAATGCTCGACGAGTTGGTGGTCGAGCGCATGCTGTAGCCCGTGCTCTTGTTTGTGCACGCAATGCCGCGCTACGCGCGACGGTACCGGCGGATTGTAAAGTATCGCAGAGTAATCCAGCCCACGCGCCTTCCAGTGCTCGACCGCCAATTCGACGTCAAGCATGTCAACCCGTCCCACCATTTCATCGACTGTGTGGAAGCCCATTTCCGCCATGTACTCGCGAACCTGCTCCGCAATAAAGAAGAAGAAATTAATGACGTGCTCGGGCTGACCCCGGAACTGCTTGCGCAGCAACGGATCTTGAGTCGCAATCCCCACCGAGCACGTATTCAGATGGCACTTGCGCATCATCACGCAGCCCATCGCAATCAGCGGCGTCGTGGCAAAGCCGAATTCTTCCGCGCCCAGCAATGCCGCAATCACAACATCGCGTCCGGTTTGCAGCTTGCCGTCGGTCTGCACTCGGATGCGGCTGCGCAGATCGTTGAGCAACAATGTCTGCTGCGTCTCGGCCAATCCTAATTCCCACGGAATGCCGGCATGCTTGATCGAACTCAACGGCGATGCACCGGTTCCGCCGGTGTCGCCGCTGATCAGCACCACGTCGGCATGCGCTTTCGCTACTCCGGCCGCGACCGTTCCCACACCGACTTCTGCGACAAGCTTCACTGCGATGCGCGCCTGAGGATTCACGTTCTTCAGGTCGTAAATCAGTTGCGCCAGATCTTCGATGGAATAAATATCGTGATGCGGCGGGGGCGAAATTAGCCCCACACCTGGAATCGAATGGCGCAAGCGCGCGATGACTTCGTCGACTTTGTGCCCCGGCAACTGCCCGCCTTCGCCCGGTTTCGCGCCCTGTGCCATCTTGATCTGCAATTCATCCGCGTTGACCAGATAATTTGCGGTCACCCCGAACCGAGCCGAAGCCACCTGTTTCACCGCACTGCGTCGCACATCACCATTCGGATCGGGCTTGAATCGTTCTTCATCTTCTCCGCCCTCGCCGGTATTCGATTTGCCTCCGATACGATTCATCGCAATCGCCAGCGTCTCGTGCGCCTCTTTGCTGATGGAGCCAAACGACATCGCTCCGGTCGTGAATCGCTTCACGATTTCGTTTGCCGGCTCAACTTCCTCGATTGAGACCGGCCGGTCGCTCCTCTTGAGCTTCATCAGGCCGCGCAGCGTGCACAGACCGCTGCTCTGCCGGTCGATGAGCTCCGTGTACTCCTGGAAACTCTTGAAGCTTTCCTGCCGGACCGCCTGCTGCAGCTTGCCGATCGTCGCCGGGTTCAGCAGGTGATATTCCCCGTTGACACGCTGGTGATAATTCCCGCCTACCGGCAGCTCCGTTTCGAAGTCCGTCAGCGGCCGGAACGCGAACTCGTGTTTCATTTGCGCTTCACGCGCCAGGACCTCCAGGCCAATTCCTTCCAACCGCGATGTCGTTCCCGCGAAATAAGTCTCGATCAATTCCTTGTTCAGTCCGATCGCTTCGAAGACCTGCGCTCCCTGATAGCTCTGCAGAGTCGAGATGCCCATCTTCGAGAAGGTCTTGAGCAATCCCTTTTTGATCGCCTTCATGAAGCGATTGGTCGCCAGTTCCGGGGTGACGCCTTCCCCCAATTCGCGGCGCCAAACCAGCTCTTCTACGCT
>JASHPL010000327.1 GCA_030038125.1 Candidatus Sulfotelmatobacter sp. | reverse complement strand
GAAGGGAGCGTTCTCAAAAAGGAAACCCAGTTCCGCTTCGGAATGGCGGGTTCCCCACGACAATTCACTTGTAAGGCTCATGTTTGCAGTCTGATGGAATGATTCGGGGAAAGCAGGTTCAGTCGTGGCACTTGCGCTCTTTTCCCAAAATGGGACTGACCTGTCAGTTATTTCCCGTGTGTCACCCCTTCGAGCCCACTATAGAGAAATGGGTCTGTGCCTAATTAGGACACTTGTCACTAAAACGGGAAATCTTTCTGTGGAAAACTTGGAACTAAATGCAAATTTCTGCTATCGAAGGCATAAAGACGCAAAATGCGGCTCAAAGACGGCGGTCTTCGCGGGAACCGCGCACGGGATAATCATGTGCTTAGAGGCGCGAGTTTGAGAAGGGCGCGCCTCACTCCTTGCTGACAGAACGCACTGGGGGTGCCCGGGATGCCCCACGTCTTCCGGTTCTACGAGACATGCGAACCAGCGGCTAAGGGAAAAAACCGGAGTCATAGGGGCTGCTGAACTGCTGAAAAGGAAGCAGGCGGGCAATAAATAGGACAAGAACTCTAAGTTTCCTCCGCTGAGGCTTTTAATTTTGCCGTTCCGAGCTGTCTGTCGCCGGGCTGGTGCGGTGAGGGGCGAGGAATCTGGTTTTCAGCGGCCTGCTCAGATACGAGACCGATGTGTCACTGACGAGAACTTGCCATCTGGCTGCTGATGAACACGGGTTCGGTCAGGCGGAAGGTGAGCCGCCGTCCTTGTTCCAGGCGTACGATTGTCCGACCATCGGATCCTGATGCCAGCGACACGCCGATTTTCCCTCTCGCGAACAGACTCGAAGTACTGACAGGCAGATCTCGTCCACCGACGTCCAATGAGTTGAGGGCCAAGCGCACATATCCTTGCTTTTCACCCGAGGATCGAGCCGATTCGATCCGACCGATCACGGTCGCGCCCCGTGGAACCACCATTTTTCCATCGATCACGACGGGATCCTCCACGACTGCGGTGAAAGTGCTGCTTGATGTCAGACCGTCGGCGGAGATCTGGTTCTTCAAACGTACCGTCAGCAGCGTTCCCGCAGGCAGGTTCTCAGAATCGTGGAAAGGCACGCCGGTGGCCAGGTTCGCCCCTGGCTCAGGCACAGCCAGGGAACCCTCTCGCGTAGAAGAGACTGTCGTACTCGCGGCTTCGCGGAATGGAATCTGCTGGCTCGCTTGCGTTCCGCCCTCGTCGTTGCCACTTGGCCGGGCGCAGGCTGCCCAGCAGATCGAAAGCAGCAATGGTAAAAGCGTTCGCCCTCGCAGCCTGCTAAGCTTCGCCATTCCCCTCAATTCCCAGCTCCAAAAAGGGCGCTGACTAAGAGTTGGCAACTCGACTACCAGTTACGATGTCATTGAATCAATATCTTGGCGATGGCACTTTCGTGGGATTATGTAGTTTTTTCCACAGCCCGTCGCAGGCTACACGCATTCTGCCTGGAATTTATGCGAGCGGGCTGCTGAAAAAGGAATCAAGCTGGTAATAATTCTGGCAAGGGCGAGGCTTTTTGTTCCGAGCCTGCCCCGATAGCGAATCGAAGGGTGCCCTGGCCTCTTAATTTTCATAGCTAGCCCTCCGCAGCGCTTGCGCGGTGAGGAATCTGTTCTTTCCGCAAGCTCGTAGAGCGCAAAAAAAATCGCGGAGAGCTGATAGGCTCTCCGCGCAATTGATAACACCTGATGCTCTCGAGTTACTGTTTCTTTGGCCGCTTGGCTGCAGGTTTCGTTGTCTTCTTCATTTCACTTTCCCTTCCCCCGATCAAGGTCAGAGCATCGGCCGCGTTGAATGGGAATTGCCGCACCGATGTTTCGCTCTGCCCCGCCGACTTCAGAGTGACGTCCACGCGGCGATTGCTGGCCAGTTTGATCACCGCGATGCGGGCTAGCGCTCTCTTGCGCTCTTCCGTTGTGAGATCGGGATTCTGGTTGATCGAATCCTTCACTTCGTCCGTGGTCAAGTTGCGCTGCTTGCCGTACGCCTTGGTCTCGATGTCAGACTCGGGCACACCCATTTCCACGAGGTAGCTCTTCACTCGGTCGACGCGACGTTCCGACAGCGCCTGGTTGAACGCGTCGGTGCCACGCATATCCGCGTGTCCTTCCAGAATGAGGTGAGCGTCTGGTACGGATTCGAGGTAGGTTTTGAAGTCCGTCGCCAGCGATATCAGCGTCTTTCGTTGACTGGCAACCAAGCCGGCATTGGGATCTTTTACCGGTGGCATGCCGGTCGGGAAGTAAACGCTGTGCAACGCCAATCGGGCTTCCAGAGCCTTGTTGACCGGCGGTGGCGGCGGATTCTCCAGCGTTACTTGTGTCGACCCTTGCCCAGTGAGCCCGCGTGAATCGGTGCACGTCGCTGTGAGGGTAATCGGTCCGGCGGGAAGTCCTGTAGTGTTCAGAGTGGCCGAGGAGCCGCTGCCCGAAACCGTTCCCGCAGTCGTGGTCCAGTTCGCGACGGAAACCGGAACGTTGTCCGGGCTGGTACACGAAGCGATCAAGTTTACCGTTCCGCCAGTGACCAATTCGGTCGGGCTCGCCGACAATGACATCGTTGGCGGATTCTTGGGAGGCAGCGGCTTCACCGTGTAATTCGCTGAGCAACTCGCCTCGTTGTTCTTCTTCTCCTTAGGATCGGTCACGTGCGCCGTGACCGTGTAACTGCCCGGAGCGGCATTCGTGGTATCAACGCTGGCGGTTGTATCCTTGCCCGTGACGGTGCCTCCGTTGCCACTCCAGCTATAAGTAACCGTATGCTTGGGATTGAAGCCGTTCGCTGAGACGGTCGCGGTGATCGGCTCGCCCACCATTACCTCGGAGGGCTGCACCGAACACGACGCAGTTGGAGTGACCGGCGGTGCACCACCCCACGCGATCACAATACCAGTGCGGAGCCGAACACCTTCCAGTTCTGGGCGCCGCAGGTCGGGGAACGAAGGTGAGGCGTAGTCAGCATAATTATGATGTCCCCAGACGTAATCGGCCTCGAAGACTCGCCATGAAAGCTTCTTGGTAAACGGGATATCCATGCCGCCGCCAAGAATCAGGCCGATTCCATTCTGACCAGTTGTCAGCCCGCTGACCGACAGGCGGTTGTAGCTTACAAGACCGTGCAGAAAATAGTTGGCCGAGTCGGTGCGCACGATGAAGCGAGGCCCAATCGATCCTGTCGTTTCATAATTGCTGCTGCCCCAGTTGTTGCCCAGATCAGCCTCGCCTCCCCAATGGGGATCGAAGTTATAAGTCAGGGCCGCCCCAAATCCAGCCGACATGTCCGGAACCGTATATGGAGTGGGACTGTTGGGATTGCCAAACGGAGCGGGCAGTGTGATCCCGGGGTGCGTCCATTGGTATCCCGCGAAGATGTCCCACTTTGGGTTGGCATCACTCTGTGCAATTGCAGAAGGAGAAATCCATAACAATGCGAAAATCGACAGCAATCCTGCTACGACTGTGCGGACTCGGAGTGGATTACCACGACGTGACATATCATTTCCTCCAGATCAGGAGCATTCCCTGGCAGACACAGTCGCATCGTCAGGGAGAAGACCTTGATTGTGAACAGAAAGTGGGCTTTTTTGGGACCGTAAGATATTAACGCAATGAAGCTTAAAGCAAAAGGAGGGGACAGGGAATTGCATGCTTGGATTCACTTCGCGTCTCAATTTGAACTTCCTTCCTGGTCGGCTGGGCTGGCGCAACTTTGCCACGCCCCGTCACTCAGTCGGCTGCCTCAGCATTCGTGACGTACGAAGGCTTGGCACTCTAGCCCTCGACCGCAGACCTTGCCCCAGATGAACTTGCCCGAGTATCGTGGAATTGTGGCTCGCTGCTTGGGGAGACGCGGAGGACCCGGCCGCAGCATACAATGCTTTTCAGAGCAAGGCATGACGCGGCGCAGGGATACAGTCCGCCCTAAGCGTCGAGGGCAAAGTTGCGGAATGTGCCAGCCCATCGGGGGCGAAAGAATAGTTCTCATGCAACAGTCTTCCAGCGCTACGATGAGTTGCCAGATCTTTGACGGCTTTAAGCCGCTAGGTGTCCTACTGAGTCTCCTAAGCTGTTCTAAATCATGAATCGTGAACGAGTTTTGATCGTCGA
>JASHPL010000326.1 GCA_030038125.1 Candidatus Sulfotelmatobacter sp. | reverse complement strand
TATCTCTGCTATGCCAGGCCCGTTGCCGGAAGTTCCGACCAGGACTAAGCAGAGAGCGACGCTGCAGATCCAACAGAACCGTTTCGTAATCATCGCCGCAGGAGCGATCGTGATGGCCCTGCTGATTTTCGTTGCGGTCTCCATGCCACGCAGAGGCGGACTACAGAAAACGAAAGACGGGAGTGTTACTAAAGATGAGTCGATTGCGGATAGCGGCCACGATAGCGATGAGAAGAGCTTATACCCGATCACAGATTCCGGGCGCCCCGAGGCGAAGAAAGCTCACCAAGGATTCCTAAACGAACGCGATCTACAGCGAACGGTAATTCGTTCCGGATCGAATACTTCGCAGACGTCGCAGGCCAGCGCAGCGGGCACATTGGGTTCGATACCAGCCTTTGGCGACAAGTGGCAAGCGCCACCTTATGAGGCGGGCTCAACCCCAGAAACATTGGATCTGAGCAAAGCAGAACGAGAGGCAATGGAGAAGCTCTCGTTGTTGTATGTACGGAAGGTTTCTGTCGGCCCCACTGCGCCTCAGACCGCGAATGACTCATTCCCAGAATTGGGCCTGGGCTTGGCAACAGGTACGCGCTTGCGCGCACGGCTGGAATCAGCTGCAAGCACGGCGGTTCGGGCGCCAGTCCTGGCGGTGATCGAGTACAACTACGAAGAAGGTGGAGAAATCATCGTTCCTGCGGGAGCAAAAGCGGTCGGCCATCTCCGGGAGGCAAATCGTTCTGGGTATGTTGACCTCGAATTTGATTCTCTGTCGATGCCAGACGGCGCGTCTGTTCCTATCGAGGCTGCTGCGACAGGTTTGGACCTGCGGCCGCTCAAAGGAAAAGTTGAAGGGAAGAATACCGGGAAGAACGTGCTGGTCCGATCGCTATCAGGAATCGGACAGGCTGGCTCCATGCTCTTGGGGCAAGGCAGTTTGAACCAGCCGCTGAGCGAGTCGGACCTGATACGAGAACGAGCCAGCAGCAATATCGGAGAAACCGGAGATGAGGAAGTTTCTCGACTGGCAGTAAACCAGAATATTATAGTGACGGTTTCGGCAGGCGTACCCATCTACGTTGTGCTGCAACAAACACCAAAGTCCAATCCGCCTAACCCACGGAACCCTCAAAGCCCATCCAATGCTGTGCAGTTGCGCCAATTGCTCCAGTTGCAGCAAGAGCTAAACCAATCGTCGGAAAGCAACGAATCAGCGCAGTAGCTAGGTTCTACGTGGCAGGGGTTTGGCGCCCTACAAATATCCCTGAGCGCCCGAGCAAATTCCAACGGTCCTCGTGAGATGCACCAACGTCAAACATTTGTTCATCTCACTAATGCCCTGTCTCACGGGCCTCAGTTTTGGGGCAGACGCCGAATCTCAGTTTGCCCGGAGTAGAGCAGAATTCCCGCGTGAAACTCCAACTTCCGAATACCGACTATCTGCGAAGTAATTAGATGGCACGGCTGTAGTGCCGCGGCGAGCAACCCATTGTTTTCTTGAACGCTTTTGTGAAGGCGCTTGCAGAGTCATAGCCTAGAGACTGCGCGATTTCGGAGACGGAATCGCGTGTGTTCGAGATTCGGTCTGCGGCTAGCAGCATTCGCCAGCGTGTCAGATACTCAATCGGCGAAGACCCAACGATCTCTTTGAACCTCAGGGCAAAGATCGATCGGGACATGCCACCACGCTGCGCCAACTCCTCGACTGTCCAATCATGTGCCGGGTCGTCATGGATCGATGTAATTGCGGCGCTTATTTGCTTGTCCGACAGAGCTGAGAGCCAGCCTACTTTGCTTTTTAATCCTCCAGCGAGATGCGTACGCAGAACCTCGACAAGCATCATGCAAGCGAGCTGTTGTAGGACTAGAGAGCTCCCCGGTTGCCGATCACGCAGCTCCTCTCTCATGCGCTCCAGAGACCCTCGAATTATGTTCTTCTCCAACTCTTCCCGGATATGCACTATGGGTGGCAGTTCTGCTAAAAGGATATCCGCTGGCCTGCCGGTAACGATGAAGTTCCCGCCGACCAGAAGGCAATCCCCGCCGCCATTGCAACTAGCGATTCGGCCATTCAGCGGGAAAGGAAAAATCGCACGGGCATCGACAGAAGTCAACGTCAGGTCGCTTGCAAGGCAGCATGAAATCGCAGGCGCTAACAGAAAACAATTCCCGGTTGTTAGGCGTAACGCATCCGGAACTCCTTCCACCGCCATCCAGCACTGACCCGAGACGACGGCATAGCATTTGACGCTTTCATGCTTCGGGAATTTGACAGCGAAGTCTCCACCTAAATCAAACCCGCCGGCCCTGTAATTGCGCGGGTTCAGTAGCAAGAGCACATCTGAAAGAGGGTCCATAAATCTCCCCGGACGATTGCGCCAATAGTACGGACGTTAAGAATAGACAGTCTGGTCGCAATCGCCAATCTGATGAGTGTGGCTGCGAATGCGGCAATATAGGAAGCAAATATCAGAAGGAGGCCATTCTCCATGACTATCGGAAACCAACGATCAGTTATCACGAAAGCCACTTCCGAAGAGGACGTGCATCTCACAACGCTCGATCCGAGCGGAGGCCTTATCACGACGATCAACACGTACACGGTTACCCCCGACCGTGCAGAGGAGGTACTGGGGTACCTGGAGCGTTCAGCGATGGAGACCGTTCGGCACGTGCCGGGGTTCCTCTCCTTCAACTTCCACTTGAGTCTCGATCGCACGCAGATTATGAACTACGGGCAGTGGGAGAGTCGCGAGGCCGTCATGGCCGCGCGCGAAAACCCAAAAATCGTAGCGCTCATGAGCGAGACCGCCAAGGTCGCGGGGCGCTCGAAGTCGATGCCCTACGAGCTGCGGAAGATCGTGCCCGCGGCCCGCAAGTTAACACCGGGGGCTTCCGTTCGGAACTTCCGAAACCACGAGTAAATAGCACAAAGAAAAAGGAAACCAGGATGACAAAAGAAAACAGCAAGATTTTGATCAGCGCGGCAGGCGGGAAGGTCGGACAGCACGTCCTGGCTCAACTCGCCGCAAAGAACATCCCGGCACGCGCCGGCGTTCACAGCGAAGACAAGGCGTCCGCCCTTCGGAAAACCGGGGCTGGCGCTGTGGTCCTCGACTTCGAGAACCCGGCGAGCATCAGCGCGGCGTTCAAGGGCATCGAGAAGTTGTTTCTAGTGACGCCGGGCTCGCCCGAGCAGAGGCGCTTCGAAGAGAACCTGCTCGCGGAAGCCAAGAAGGTCGGCGTGAAGCGCATCGTGAAGCTGTCCGGGAAGATCGACGAGGCCGATACCGTTGGCTTTTCTGTGTGGAATCGTGAAGCGGAGAAGAGGATCAAGGAGAGCGGCATTCCGTACACGATCCTGCGGGGAAACTTCTTCATGCAGAACCTCTTCGGCAGTGCGGCGCAGATCAAGCAAGGCGTCTTTACCGCCGGGCCGGCCGCCAAACGTATCGCGCTGATCGACACGCGGGACATGGCGGCCACGGTAGTCGCCGCGCTCACCGAAGAGGGCCATGCCGGAAAGGTTTACGACCTCAACGGGCCGGAGCTGCTCGACGGCTACGCGCAAGCGGCCGCGTTTTCCAAGGTGCTCGGACGGACGGTCAAATATCTGGACGTGTCGGCCGAGGCGTTCATTGGGCAGCTCAAGACCTTTGGCTTGCCGCCGTGGCTGGTCGACGCCTTTGGCGCCGCCGTGTCCTCGCCCGAGATTCCCGGCGACCAGTCGAGCGCAACAATCGAGCACATCTTGCACCGCAAGCCGGGCACGCTCGAACAGTTCGTAAAGGATCACCGCGCCGCGTTCGAGGTATCTCTATGACCGCCATCAAAGCTCTTCGGACGCCCGACGATCGCTTCGCCGAACTTCCGGGCTTTCCGTATGCTCCGAACTACGCGGCTGATTTGCCCGGCTATGAGGGACTTCGGTCCCACTATATCGACGTGGGCCCGAGGAAGGCACGGCGGACATTTCTGTGCCTGCACGGTGAGCCGGACTGGAGCTATCTCTACCGCAGGATGATTCCCGAATTTCTCGAGAGCGGCGCGCGGGTCGTCGCTCCCGACTTCTTCGGGTTCGGTCGCTCCGACAAGCCTGCCCGCGTCGAGGACTATGGGTTTCACTTTCATCGTGACTTCCTGTTGCGTCTAGTCGAGCGCCTGGACCTACGCGACATCACTCTCGTTGTTGGCGATTGGGGAGGCGTCATCGGGCTGACGCTCCCTGTCGATGCTGGATTCCGAGCGCGGCTAACGCGACTGATCGTCATGAACACTCTCATCGCCACCGGTCGTCCTGCAAACAGCGCATTTTCGCGATGGCGGGAGTTCGTCCGAAACACGCCGGACCTACCGGTAGGTGTGCTCATGCGGCGGGAAGAGCCGTCCCTCAGCGATGCGGAAACCGTCGCCTACGATGCTCCCTTTCCGGACGTTACCTACAAAGCGGGCGTGCGCGCATTCCCGTCGCTTTTGATGGTGCAGCCCGGGATGGAGGGGATAGAGGAATCTTGCGCCGCCGAACGGTTCTGGAGTGAGGAATGGTCAGGCCAGAGCTTTATGGCGATCGGTGCGAGGGATGAGTCGCTGGGCGTGCCCGCGATGCAGGCGTTGAGAGCGAAGATTCGCGGCTGTCCTGAGCCGATGATCCTCCAGGACGCCGGTCATTTCGTACAGGAGCGCGGGCAGGCTATCGCTCGCGCTGCGCTGGCAGCATTCGGCGCATAAGGAAGGGAGATAAATCATGGCAGATGTAAAGCTTGATATCGCTTTCTGGGAATACGATCGCACCCGCGCCCTGAGCGACGGGAAGGTGCGGATACCAGAAGTGGATGTAACATTTCACAGCGGGTCGAACGTGACCGAGATCTTCCGGGGCATGGTCGCCGAGCAAAGTTTCGATTTTTCCGAGTTGGGCCTGACCTATTTCCTGCGAACTTTCAAAGACGGACAATCGCCTTTCGCAGCTATTCCAGTTTTTCCTGTCCGCTCCTTCCGGCACTCGGCGATTTTTGTGAATACGAACAGCCGGATCGATAAGCCCGAGGACCTGAACGGCAAAACCATAGGAGAGCTTGCGCTTTATAGTCACGACGCCGGCGTCGTACCGAAAGGCATTCTTATGGAAGAATTCGGATTCAGACCGGAGACCTGCCAATGGCGCATCGGCGGACTTGACTGGCCACTCAAGCCGATCGATTTCGTTCCCCACACCCATCCTGCAAATGTGCAGGTGATCGACATGCCGAGCAGCAAGGATCTTGGCTCCATGCTCGATGCCGGCGAGATCGATGCGCTTATTTCGGCCGACCCGCCCAAATGCATCCTGGAACACTCCCCGCGCGTGCGGCGTCTTTTCCCTGACTACGAAAGAGTCGAACGAGACTATTACAAGCGCACCGGGATCTTCCCGATCATGCATGCCGTTGTCATGCGTCGTGAGCTTTTGGAAGAACCCCTTGGAATCGCGGAAGCGGTCTACAAAGGCTTCTGTGATGCCAAAAGAGCTGCGGAAGACAGATACCGGCACGGCCTCATCTTCAACAACATGGACACGATGTTCCCCTGGTTCAGCCAGCTAATTGAGGAAGACGTCTCGGTACTCGGGGAAGATTGGTGGCCCTACGGCATTGCGGCGAATCGCAAGGCTCTCGAGTCAGTGCTGCGCTATCACTTTGAACAAGGCATCACGGATCGGCATTTCAGCATAGAGGACATTTTTGCGCCTGAGCTTCTGGCTTCGTAGACTCGCGCGGACGTGTCAGCACTGCAACGTTAAAGGAGAAGAACCATGAAGATCGTCGCACTGGAGGAGCATTTCGCGACCGCCGAGGTGATGCAAGGATGGAAGTCCGTCGATCCCCAGTGGAGTGACATGGCACTAAAGTCTTCGACCGAAGGAGAAAGCGCGTGCCGCCTATTGGATCTCGGAACCGAGCGCCTCAACGCGATGGACGAAGCTGGCATCGATGTCGCGGTCCTTTCGCTTCCCACGCCCGGTGTGCAGAATCTCGACGCGGACGTCGCCGTTGACCTCGCGCGATCTTCCAACAATCATCTGCTGCGGCAGTTTGGGCCACGGCGCAGCGGTTCCAGGGCTTTGCAACTCTGCCAACCCCTTCCCCGGAACGCGCGGCGAAGAGTTGGCGAGATTCATTCAGGAACTTGGCCTAGGCGCGATGCTGCATGGCCGCACGCGAAGCCGGAATCTCAATGAACAAGCGTTTTGGCCGATCTTCGAAGCGGCTGAAGCACTGCGGGTTCCACTTTACCTGCATCCGCAATCACCGCAGCGGGGCGTGCTGGATGCCTACTACCACGGATTCGGCGAGGAAATCGACTCTTTGTTTGCGCGACGGGGATCGGCTGGCGTTACTTTCAATTGTTGAGGGGTTACTGCATAGCGTGATGGTTGGGGACCATGGTCGGGAGCTGCGGAGGTTGCGAGTACGACTTTGAGATCAAACTGGGCGACATCGAGCTGATGCAGCAGAGAGTCGAGTAGAGGCACGGCTTTCATATCAGTGAGGCGCGACAAGCTGTTCCCGTACTTTTAGCCTCACAAGGCTGATCTGGAGGCGGCGGGAGATCCTCCGCCCGAAGTTATGAGTATTGAGTTCGGGCGCTCCCCTTCACTTCCGCACTCAGAGTGATGGCTTGTGCGATCTCCTTCAACGGGCGTCGTTTCTCGCGGCTTTGGCGCTGCAAAGCGAAAAAAGCTTCATCTGGACTCAGTCCCAGTTCGCGTTGCAGGATTCCCTTCCCTCGCTCAACCAGTTTGCGTGTTTCCAGCTCTAAAAAGAGGTCGGAGTTTTCTCGCTCCAACTGAGAGATCCCGAGATCCGCTCCCACAAAGTACCCGACGCTCGCGAGAAGGCGGTACTCGCAGCTGTTGTATGGACGTGGCCGGTGGTGCCTGAGAGTTATCGCTCCCACCAGTTTGGAACGAGAGACGAACGGCACAGCGATGAATGTTTCTCCCGGATCGGTCGACCATTCTTCGAAAACCCTGAACGCTGTGCCCAGAGCAGAATTGACTGATTGGGCGACCGGCTGCCGCTGAGCGGCAAGTGCCGCAGCGAATCCCTGACTTACTGCAATCGTGCTGCGCTCAAACGATCCATCGCTCACGTGCTTCCAAACCCAAGGAATAAGCTCATCACCTTGGCGAACGTACGTGCAGCACTCGTCACAACTCACCAAAGTCGTTGCCAATCTTACGGTGCTCGCTAACGTCTCGTCGACCGTATCTCCGTTGCGGACGTGGTCTGCGATCTTGTGAAACAAGGTAAGAGCATCATCCGGCATAATTCCGACCTCCTGGTCCGTGGTCATTTGATTGACGTTTCTGAATTGGTCGCAGTGGCTGGCGCTTCCGCAAGAAGATGCACGACGCTCTTGGTGATTTCCGACTTGAGTTGGGAGTCGAATTCACCACTTGCCCGGCTGGTGAATCCAGTATGAATCTCGTGAACCAGACCGTCACGGCCAACAAAGAATGTCGTGGGCCAGGCATTCAGATTTTCTGCCTGCGGGACCTTTTCGTTTAATTGACCCGGTTCGCCAGCGATTAGGTAGAGGTATTGGATGCCATACCGCTGGATGAACGCTCTCACCCGAGTGAGCTCCTTCAACTGATCCACCGGTTCAAAATCCAAAGCTACGATCTCGAGACCTTGTGCGTGGTATTTGCTGTACAACTCCTGAAGAAATGGTGCTTCATCGTGGCAATTGGGGCACCAGCTGCCTGTTATGTTGACGAGTACAACTTTGCCACCGAAGCGAGCATCGCCGTCGGAAATCAATTGTCCATTCAGATCGGGAAAGCTGAAATGCAATGGTTCGTTCGGGTTCTTCAGTTTCGTATGCTGCGTGGGATCTTCCGGCGCCACCAGTGCTTTGGCACGGGCCACTTGAGGACGAAGCGCGATCAGCGTTTGCCTATCATGGGAACTTAGAATGTCGACCGTGAGGGTTTCATCCGGAAGGGATGTCACTTCGACATAAAAGGGCCTCTCCCCCGTGAAGTGGCTCAAGACAAACTTCCCATTCCTGTACTCCCCGGAAAGAGTCCCGGTGTCTCCGTCCACACGCAATATCGACGCGGAGACTTTCGTTCCAGCCTGTCGCACGAGGAAGCGCCATGCCGACTCTCCCTTCGGACTCATTACTTGTATCTCCCAGAGTCCATCAATGTCGGGAGCATGCGATCCGTCTCCCGCGTCG
This sequence comes from Candidatus Sulfotelmatobacter sp., assembly GCA_030038125.1. GTDB lineage: Bacteria > Acidobacteriota > Terriglobia > Terriglobales > Acidobacteriaceae > Sulfotelmatobacter. The sequence continues at coordinate 9,663 of JASHPL010000326.1, read as the reverse complement.
GACGAATCTTCATATCGTCGCGCTTGAAAGGGATAGGAAGTGCCTGATGCGAGGTGGAAAGACCCCGTAAGAACACCGTCTTTCAATGTGGCGTCGAGTTCCGTCGCGTAGCTGGCGAACCTGAGGATCAGATTTCCATCCTGAAATTTGCCGTAAGTAGAGGGGTTAGCGCGATCTTCGCCATTAAAGAAGTAGCTGCCCGCATCCGACCCCTTCGTGGACAACTCGATGCGGAAAGGCACACTGACACCGTCAACAGTCACGGTGGCATCCCAAAAGCCATCGATCTTTTGAGCAACCACTGGAAGACAGAGGAGCAGAAGCGTTACTCCGCCCAGTATGGAGAGGCTAAGGCTCGATCGAAGACGGTTGCGAATTAGTAGGGCGTTCATTTGGACTTTCGTTCCCCAATCAGAAAGTTATGTTGTTCGAAGCGGACGAGGAAATACTTCGGTTGGCCTTCAACAGCTCATCCGGGAATGCGTCGGACGAAAGGTGAAGTAAGGATGGAGTGCCATATTCACAGCATGTCTATCACTATAGTAGCCTATAATGCGACCTGGGGCAAGACCCTTTGTAGAAAGGGCACGCGGCTCGGAGCATCCGGTGGCCTCGACGTCGTATGGGGAACTTTCCACTTAATCTAGTGTGGGACCATCCCGGGAATCAGATACTGCTGAATCGCGACAAGAACACCAAGCAGGAGTGTAAGGGCAATGCTATGCAGAAAGGTGCGCGCGAGACCGCCCCCTCGTGACCGGGGGCGCCCGATTTTCCTAATCAGCGCCATGGCCATGCATACCCAAAACCTGCGAGCAGATCCGCACGCTTCACTGCTTATCGCCCAAGCTGACTCCGTTTTGGTTCCGCTGGGAGAACGGCAGGCCCAACTATTCGCCAACACCTGACGTAATCGCTCTAAGCAGGAATATATCGCCGGGTGCCGTAAGCTTGGCCCACCGCGCTTTCTTGGGCTGCTGCATCAATCTGCGAACGCTGCGGAGATCGTCTTTTACGAATAATTAATTTGACAGTGGTCGAACACAGACATAACTTAAGAACACCCGGTGCGCGTTCTTCTTCACTCCGCGATGTCGCATTTCTGAGGAATCCGAACTTCAGCTTCGTGGCTTGAAACACATGCTCCACTTTGGTCCGCACTTCCGTTGTCGCTCGGTTCTTGCACACCGTCTTCTCGTCCGGTAGTACGACTGGCTGAATGCAGATCAGAATTGGAGCATATAAATACAACCCAAATTCCGCGCTAGCCGCTCCTGCTGGGTCACTACTAGATCGCAAGCTGGATCGGTGACGCCAAGACCACAGTTCCCTGGGAGCTGGAGCCGCAAGGTAGGTAGTGGCACTAGACGCCCGGGATGATCGCCGTTAGTGTTTCCCTATCCCGATGAAGCTTTCGGTCGTCATGCCTGTCTACAACGAGCGGGCCACCCTGCGCGCAGTGATCGCGCGGGTGCTTGCCGTGCCGCTTGATCTGGAACTGCTTTGCGTCGACGATGGCTCCACTGATTCCTCGCGCGAAATTCTGGGTGATCTGGCCGCCCGCCATCCCCAAATACGAGTCCTGCTTCAGCCGAAAAACATGGGGAAGGGGGCTGCGCTACGACGCGGAATTCGGGAGGCAACCGGCACCTTTGTCATCATTCAGGACGCCGATCTCGAGTACGACCCGTCGGAGTTTCAGACCTTGCTGCGTCCGCTCATCGAAGGCAAAGCCGATGTGGTCTACGGATCGCGTTTCCTGGGCGCCGGCCCGCACCGCGTCCTATATTTCTGGCACTCTGTGGGCAATTATTTTTTGACACTCATCTCCAACGCGCTAACCAACGTAAACCTGTCGGACATGGAAACCTGCTACAAAGCCTTTCGCCGCGAAGTGATTCAGTCGATTCCAATCGAGGAGAACCGTTTCGGTTTTGAACCGGAGATCACGGTCAAGGTGGCCAAGCGCGGCTTGCGCATCTATGAAGTCGGCATCAGCTATTGGGGACGGACATACGAGGAAGGGAAAAAGATCGGCTGGCGGGACGGGGTTCGGGCGTTGTTCTGCCTCCTGAAGTATACGATCGCGGAGCCGAGGCAGGCTGCCGTTCCGCAATCGAGAGTCACTCCGGCCCGCAGCGCAGCCGCAGCCACGCGGGACGGTAGTAATGTCCGATAACAGGTATTATGTCAAATTAAATGAATGATAAACCGACTGAGTGCGGAGTCCAGCTCACATCTTGTACTTTCACATCTTGTACTTTCCCAAGTCTTCGTCGTTTAGCCCTTCCAGCCACTTGCGCAGCTCCTCGGAAGTGAGCCGATCATTCGCATTGGCCGCCTGCTTGGAAGTCTTTAGCACCAGATCATCGACGAAGATCGGACAATCCACTCGCAGCGCCAGAGCCAGCGCATCGGACGGTCGGGAATCGATGCTGATGATTTCACCGCCGCGCTCCAGCCAGATCACGGCATAGAACGTATCCTCCCGTAACTCCGTCACCACAACCTTATGCACATGCGTTTCCAGGCCAGTCAGCACATTCTTAATCAGATCGTGCGTCATGGGACGCGGCGTCGAGACCTTTTCCATCTCCAGGGCAATCGCGTTGGCCTCGTAAACCCCCACCCAGATCGGCAATACCGAATCTCCCGCCACATCTTTCAAGATCACGATCGGCATTTGCGTCACGGGGTCCATCAAAAGGCCTCGGATTGTCATTTCGACTTCCATTGGGCTCTCCCTGTGCTTCTTATACCACCTTTATCAGCTTGTCCCAGGGCGTGATCATCGGTCGTGCACTCAGAACTTGCCTCTCAGCTCGGCTGCGTCTGTTCGTCAACGTTTTTTTCCCCGGTAAGCAACTCGCCAACAAGACTGTTGGGAAAAGCTGCGGCGATTACCACCGACACGTACTTCCCAGCCTCGAGGCCTACATTATCCGGCGCCGTGAAATTCAGGGTCTTGTTCTGCGAGGTGCGACCGATCCACTGATTCCGCTGAGCGTTATGACCCTCAACCATTACCTCAGAAACTGTGCCTATGTACTTCTGGTTCCGTTTGATCTGAAGTTCCTTTTGCTTCGCCATCACGACCTCCAGACGATGTGCTTTCTCGGCGTCGGGAATCGGATCTTCGAGCGTTAACGCGGGGGTGTTCGGCCGTGGCGAATACTTAAAGGAAAACACGCCGTCGTAGCCGACGTGATCGAGCAAAGTCAGGGTTTGCTCCAACTCCAGCTCTGTTTCCCCGGGGAAACCCACGATAATGTCGGTGGTGATGGCAATATCGCGCTTGGCGGACTTGATCCAGGCAATTCGTTCAAGATACTGCTCGCGCGTGTAAAGCCGCTGCATGGCATCGAGCACGCGGGTCGATCCGCTCTGGACCGGCAAGTGAACGTGGTCGCATAAAGACGGCACGGCATCGATGGCATCGACGATGTCGCGTCCAAAATCGCGCGGATGCGAAGTCGTGAAGCGGACGCGCCGGATGCCGGCAACTTCCCCGACCGCCGCGAGCAATTCCGCGAAAGACCGCTTCCCTGCCGGATCTTTATAGGAATTGACGTTCTGTCCCAGCAGCTGAATTTCGCTGTAGCCGAGATCGGCCATCTGGCGCGCCTCCGCAATCACGGAGTCCGAAGTGCGGCTGCGTTCCTTGCCGCGGGTAAATGGCACCACGCAGTAGGCGCAGAACTTGTCGCAACCCTCGATGATCGTGATGTATCCGCGATGCGAGTTAGTGCGGGCTGTGAATTCGGTCTCGAAGCACTGATCGGTCTGGCGGTCATCGAGACCGGTAATGCGGACGAGCTGCAGGTTCCGAGTTCCGAGTCCGGAGTCGAGACTGGGCTCTGCTTCGATTGCGTCATCCCGAAGCGCGGCGTGTTCACGAGCCGGGTAAGGGATCTCGCGTGCAGCGGCACTGGAAGGGCTTTCCAGCTGGACCAGCATCTCCGGCAGCTTACGGTACGATGCTGATCCGCAAACCAACGAGACGTGCGGCGCCCGCTCGAAAATCCTTTCGCCCTCTTGCTGAGCCACGCAGCCGAGGACGCCAAACCTCTTTCCTTGGGCTTGCAGCTTCTTGTAGTCCGCCAGGCGATGAAATACCTTCTGCTCCGCTTTATCGCGAATCGAACACGTGTTGTAAAGGATCAGATCCGCCTGCTCGACAGTTCCGACCTGGCGATATCCCTGTTGCAGCAGCGTTCCCACGACTTTCTCTGAGTCGTGGACGTTCATCTGGCAGCCGAAAGTTTCGAGATAAAAAGTCTTCTGCGGCACGTTCTACGCAACCCCAGATATATTCACGAGTATAACGCCTTGCCGGTCGATCAGTTCTGGATTCCTGAGTCGGAATGGCCCGAGTTGCAGCGCCCGTTTTCTGCTCCGAAGCAGTTCGAGGCTGAATTCTCACCATGTGATTGAAATCACACGCGATTGTGAGGCGGCGGATTGACGCTCCCGACTGGCGAAGACTATCCTTGAAATTTGAAATTGAAATTCATTTTCAATATCTAAAAGCCAGGGTCGGGTTCGCGGCCCTGGAATTGCTAGACCATGAAAGACTTTTCAAGTTAGGAACGATTGGACTGATTTCATGCTGCAGGCTTTTATCATTACGTTACGCGAAGGGGTTGAGGCGGCGCTGATTGTCGGAATCACGCTGGCTTATCTAACCAAGATCGGCCGCCCCGAGCTGAAAAAGACCGTCTATGCCGCGCTGATTGCCGCCTTCCTGGGCAGTATCGGGGTTGCCATCGCCATTTCCCGCCTGAACTGGAACGAAGACGCGTTTGAAGGCTGGGTCATGCTGGTCGCCGCGTTTTTCGTCGTCACCATGGTGGTTTTCATGATGAAGACGGGGCGCAAGCTGAAGGGCGACATCGAAGGCAAGGTTGGGTTGCTGGCCGGAAACGACGCCTGGTTCGGGCTGTTCGCGTTTGTTTTTCTGATGGTGCTGCGCGAAGGCGCCGAAACCGTACTCATGCTGGCCGGCGTATCGCTAAATTCCACGGAGCTGCTGAGTTTCCTCGGGACCCTGCTGGGTGTGATTGCCGCCATCGCGTTTGGCGTGATGTTCGTCAAAGGCAGCGTGCGCATCAATCTGCAGAAGTTTTTCCGCGTCACGACCGCCATCATGTTTCTGGTGGCGGTGCAGTTGCTGATCTCCGGACTGCATGAGCTTTCTGAAACCGGTGTGATTGCCTCGTCGAAGCGCGAGATGGCTCTTGTCGGGCCTATCGTGAGCAATGAATGGTTCTTCTTTGTGACGATTTTTGCGCTGGCTGCGCTGATGGTGCTATTTGACGCCAAGCGGCGCCAACCGATTGCGGAATTTGCTTCCCCGGCAGAACGGCGCAAGGCGTTGTGGACGGCACGCCGCGAGCGCTTGTGGATGGGATCGGTCTATATGTTCTCCTTCGTATTCATCGTTATGGTGACGGCGGAGTTTATCTACACGAAGAGCGTCAGCGCCCTTTCACCCGCAACCGAAGTGACCTTCACCAATGGGCAGGTGACGATTCCGCTCTCGAAAGTTTCCGACGGCGACCTGCATCGTTTCCGGGCAAAGGAAAACGGAACGGAAGTTCGATTCTTCTTGTATCAGAAGCCTGATGGAAAGATTGCGACCGTGTTTGACGCCTGCCAGATCTGCGGCGCCGTGGGATTTTACAAGAGCGGCAATGGGGTGATCTGCAAGAATTGCGCGGCGCCGATCAATCCACAATCGGTAGGTACGGCGGGAGGGTGCAACCCCATTCCGCTGAAGGCGACGCAAACCGCCGACGCCATCGTGATTGAGGAGGCGAACATTGCGGCGGGCTCTAGCGTGTTCGAGCAAAAGTAACCCATGTTCGCGCGCCTGGTCTACGAATCGTTCCGGCGACAGAAGCGGCGTAAACTGCTGGCTGGTGCCGCAATCACCCTGGGCGTAACCGTGGCCACAGCCATGATTGGAGTCGCCACCGACATCGGCGACAAGATGAATCGCGAGTTACGCCAGATCGGCGCGAATCTCGTTGTAACTCCTCAGGAAGACTCTCTTGACGTGGAGATTGGCGGAGTCAACCTGAAGCCCCCAACCGATGGCGCGTTTCTCAACGAAGCCGACCTTCCGAAAATCCTGGGAATTTTCTGGCACAACAACATCACCGCGTTTGCGCCCATGCTTCCCGTCAACGTCGCGATTGAGAAAGATGGTTCGCGCAAGAATGTAACACTCGTTGGAACCTATTTTGCCAAACGGCTTTCCTATGGCACAGACGCAATTACAACAGGAGTGAAAACGACATATCCGCTGTGGAAGATCGCCGGCGCGTGGCCAGTGGATGACTCGCAAACCGTCTTGATTGGTGAACGCCTCGCGAAACAGATCGGCGTAAAGGCCGGCGATCAGATCTCCGTCGGCGGACGCGAAGAACCCGTTAGCGGAATCCTTGCAACCGGCGGTGCCGAGGACGATCAGATCCTCGCCACTCTGAATTTGGCTCAGGAAATTCTGGCCAAGCCTGGGGCGGTGAAGCGCGTGTATGTCAGCGCATTGACCAAGCCCGAGGATGCGTTCGGGCGACGCGATCCCAAGAGCATGTCCGGTGCGATCTACGATCGCTGGTATTGCACGCCGTACCCGGCCGCGATTGCCCTGCAGTTGACGGAGGTGATTCCGCATTCGCGCGCGGAACAGATTCGGCAAGTGGCGCAGAACGAAGGGACGGTACTGACGCGCATCGAAGGACTAATCTTTCTGATTACTCTAGCCGCGCTGTTCGCCTCGGCGCTTGCGGTTTCGGCAGCGATGGCTACCGCCATTTTCGAGCGGCGGGCGGAAGTCGGATTAATGAAAGCTTTAGGCGCGGGCAAAGTCGTCGTGGCCTCGATATTTTTTGCCGAAGCGACCCTGCTGGCTCTGATTGGCGGGCTGATCGGATTCGGCGCGGGTGCGCTGCTTGCACATCAGATTGGACGATCGATTTTCAATTCGCAGATTTCGATTCAGCCGGTATTACTCCCGGTAATCCTGGCCATTGCCGTGATCGTGACCTTTGCCGGAAGCGCCATGGCGATTCGCCGGGCGGTCAGATTGGATCCTGTGTTTGCCCTGAGAGGGGAACTGTGAGCGGACCCGTATCAGATTCGGGGCGGGAGTTGGCCGCGAAGCGGGAAAAGGCTCCGCACACTTCCATGTTGTTGCGAATGATGGTTCGGGCGGCGATCCTGCGTCGGGGACGCGCGGCTTCCGCTTTATTCGCCATGGTCGTGGCAGCGGCAGTCGCGACGGCGATGTTGAATCTTTACGTTGACGTGCAGGCTAAGTTGCGGACTGAGTTTCGCAACTACGGAGCGAACATCATCCTGGTCGGACGGGACGGCGCTTCCCTGCCCTCCGATGCGCTGGCGCGCGTGGATTCGATCGTTGCAGGACACGGAATTGCGGCACCGTTCGGGATGGTTGTCGCGCGCACCAGCGATGGCCAACCGATCGTCGTTGCAGGAACGGATTTCGAAAGAGTGCGGCAGTTGGATCGGTGGTGGAAGGTGAGCGCGTGGCCCTCTCTCGACAATACTCAGTCTTCGCAAAACCAGGGGGAAGTGAGGCACCCGAGTTCTGAGTTGTCCCCTGCGCTCGTGGGAGCGCGAGCACTCGCCGTTGTATCGCCGACTAATCGGCCTTTCGTTTTGAGCTTTCAGGGACAGACCATGAAAGTCACACCTGCCGGCACGGTAGAAACCGGCGCAGCGGAAGATAGTCGCGTTTATCTTTCACTGAACGATTTCGTTGCATGGACAGGGGTGCGACCAGAGACGATTGAAGTCGCGGCCAGTGGGCCGCCCGACGAAGTAACTGCGATCATGAACCAGCTGGCGCGCGCGATCCCTGCAGCGGAAGTCCGGCCCGTGCGGCAGATCATGGAAGGCGAAGCTCTGGTTCTGGGTAAAACGCGGTCAACGGTATTGGCAGCGGCAGCGCTAGTCATCCTGACAGCGGCATTGTGCGTGCTATCGACCCTGATGGGATGGGTGTTCGACCGGCGCAGGGATTTCGCGATCATGAAGGCGCTGGGCGCTTCCGGCCGATTGCTGAACGGATTCTTTGCCGCCGAAGCCGCCGCTTTGGGTGCGATCGGAGCGGTCATCGGATTCTTACTCGGCATTGGCATCGCGGCCTGGATCGGACGCGTGAACTTCCACGCTCCGGTTGTGCCGCGGTTCAGCGTTCTGCCCGTTGTGCTCGCTGGTAGCATAGCGGTGACGCTGCTTTCCGCGATTCTGCCGATTTCTTTGTTGCGGCGCGTCCAACCAGCGGTGATCCTGAGGGGAGAGTGAAATGATCGAGATCAAGCACGTCACGAGGCTGTATCCCGCCAAAGAGGTAGGGAACGGCGCCAATGGATCGGGCATAGAGAACGGGTCGATCCACGCGCTCGACCACGTCTCACTCCACGTGACCAAAGGCGAATGGCTCTCCATCATGGGACCCTCGGGATCGGGAAAATCGACGCTGGTGAACCTGATTGGATGTCTCGATCGTCCGACCTCGGGCGAAATCTGGCTCGATGGGCAGAATGTAGCGGGAATTTCATCTTCCGAACTGAATCGTGTGCGGGCAGAAAAGATCGGGTTTATTTTCCAGCAATTTCATTTGATTCCCTTTCTCACCGCGGTCGAGAACGTCATGCTCGCGCAGTATTTTCACAGCATGACAGACGAAAAAGAAGCGACCGAAGCCTTGGAACGAGTTGGTCTGGGCGATCGGGCGCGGCATCTTCCCTCGCAACTTTCTGGCGGTGAGCAGCAGCGCGTATGCATCGCGCGGGCGCTGATCAATGATCCTCGCATTATTCTGGCGGATGAACCCACCGGAAATCTTGACGCGCAAAATGAGGAAATCGTATTGCGCCTGTTGCGCGAGTTTCATCGGCAGGGACGAACCATTGTTATGGTGACCCACGATCCGGTAGTGGCACGTCTGGCCGATCGGAGAATTGAACTTCATCATGGCAAGATCGCATCTCAGGAAGTTTTTTCTATGGCCGACGAGGAACAATTAGACGAAGTTCTCGAAGAGATGTGGGTGCTGGAGGAGCACGGAGAGATTGCCGAAATCGAGCGCATGGAAGTTCATGGAGCACTCCCGGTGAGCCTGGCCATTGAGAAGATGATCGGGCTGGGGCTCGTGGTGGCCGCGCCGCACCCTCCGGAGATACACGATCACAAGCCGTTTGTGAACCCTTGCCACGACGCTCTCAAGCCCATGTCGGCCTCAGTAGGCGACGGCACGATGATCGTCGAGTTGACACCCCGGGGACGCGAACGTGCGGGCAGCATCATCCGCCGCCATCGTTTGGCAGAGCGGCTTTTCACCGACAGTCTGGCCATGGATAGTGAAACCGAAATCGAGCAGCAGGCGTGCAAATTCGAGCACATTCTTTCACCGGAAGCGACCGATAAAATCTGTGCGTTTCTTGGCCATCCCCGCACCTGTCCGCACGGTGCGCCGATTCCGCCCGGGCCGTGCTGCGGAAGAACAGCGGCCAGCAGTTCATCATTTCTGAAAGAAGCCGTGCGGGGCAAGTAAGCAAGCAATTCCTTGAACCACTGGGGACCGAAAGGGTTACAAGGGAACAGCCGCCTGCCTGATCGGTCTGCTACGCT
>JASHPL010000325.1 GCA_030038125.1 Candidatus Sulfotelmatobacter sp. | reverse complement strand
GGCGGGGTCGAGAGCGCACTTCGGGTCTTGCGGGATTTGCCGCTCGAAAAGCGGTACACATGGCGCGTGTTTTCGGCCCTTAAATGGGCGTTCGCGGATTTCGATGATGAGTGTGTGAAACTCGACCTCCCACACATTCCAAAAGCAAAGAGAACCGAGATGGTCAAGGAACTTGAAATTCGACTCCAACAGATGGTCATGCTGTTGAAAGTCTTCAAGGAATGAACGATGGTATGTGTCGATGATCGCGACACATTTGTAGATGACCTTAGACGATTTCCGTCAATCCCTCACCGCGAGCGAGCCGCCAGCCGGACTCACCTATGCCCTCGCCGGGTTGTGGTGGGACGCCAAGGGCGATTGGCAACGGGCGCACGAATCCGCGCAGCAGGACGAAGGCGTCGCGGGATCGTGGGTACATGCGTACCTGCACCGCAAGGAAGGCGACCACAGCAATGCAGCCTATTGGTATCGCCGGGCTGGCCAGACTGTGTGCGGGCAGCCGCTGGATGCTGAGTGGGTCGCTGTTGCGTGCCCCGGTTCTGATGGCATGCAGGCGAAGTCCCTAAACGCGCTCTTCGAGAAACTGCCAGATTTCCGATGGAACAAGGATCAAGAACGGAAACTACGAACTGAACTCTACAAAGTTCTTCGCCCGCTGGTCGGCACCGAAAAGATGATCGAAGTGGCGAACCGACTTTTGAGGTTGCAGCGCGTATGAGTGCCGCACGAACGGCAATCGCGATGAAGACACGTAATCGTTGGCACTATGCGGAAGAACTGCGCTGGGCGGTACGCCACGGGCAACAAAGATAGGGGTGCGCACCCCGCAAATTCACGTGCGCGGGATGCGGACGAAATGGGCGTCGCTTTCGACTGTCGGTCGGCTTACGCTGAACACCGAATTTGCTGGATTTGCCGAAGGACTTGGGCGAATTTGTGATTGTGCGTGCTACACTCCATCCATTCGTAAAATCTAGTGTGGGAGAAAGACATGGACGTATTGCAGACGTTGAAATCAGAGCCCGACAGAGCGCAGAAGGAGCCAAGTAAGTTGAACGCCGCGATTAAGGCAGTCGGCGGACGTTCAGGCCGATCACGGCAAAGCCTGCACCTCTTCGCCACGATCCTTGGTTCGTTATCCGCCACGCCCGCGGATGTTGGCCCAGAGCTTCCGCGCAAACACGATTGGTTCGGTATTGGGATTGGGAAGCAGTAGAACAGCCTTTCAGCGGTATAAGGTAATACGCCGCAGGAGTACGACTGACCCCACACAGTAAGTCGCCTTGCGAGAAACCATTTCTACATCAACTCCGCAATAAACGTTCGTACGACATTCTCCTCTATACGTGGCGCCGAGTGCACCAGTGCGCCCGCATTGAGAACAGGCTCAGCAGCGTGCAGTGCGGGCAGATCGGTGCGCTCGAAGAATTTTCCAATGGGAATTTCGTCGCCCCAGATCAAGGATTTCTCCATTGCTGCGAGCCAATCTGCCGAATCGAAAGCAGAATCGTCTTCCAGTTTTTTCATCCGCGGACGGAGCCATTGATACGTATTGTCATGGTTGTAGGTGACGCATGGGCTGAAAACGTCGAGGAACGAGAATCCCTTATGTCGGATGCCCTGCTTGATCAACTCAGTCAGATGCTTCTGTTCTCCACTGAATCCACGAGCCACGAAAGTGGCGCCCGCGGCCAGAGCCAGCGAGATGGGATTGACGGGCGATTCGATGTTGCCGAACGGCATGCTCTTAGTTTTCATCCCGACACGGCTAGTAGGAGAAGTCTGCCCAGTGGTGAGTCCGTAAATCTGATTGTCCATGACGATGTAAAGCAGGTCAACGTTGCGACGCATGGTGTGCATGAAGTGATTGCCACCGATGCCGAAGCCATCGCCGTCGCCACCAGTGACGAGCACCGTCAAATCATGATTCGCCAGCTTCACCCCAGTCGCCACCGCGAGAGCGCGTCCATGCAGAGTATGCATGCCGTAGGTGTTGATGAAACCGGGAAAGTTGGACGAGCAACCGATACCGCTGATCGTCACGACTTCATGGTTCGGGATTTGCAGTTCGACCAGCGCCTTCTCTACCGCGGCCAGAACGCCAAAATCACCACATCCAGGACACCAATCGGGATCTACTTTGCCTTTCAGGTCCGCCATCGTCACACGCCATTGGGGTGACAGAGCCGTTGCCATAGTTGCGTCTCCTCATACTTAGAATCTCATCAATGAATCGGTTCAATCTCGACTGACCGTCACACCAGGACTTCGTGCACAGGCACTGACAGCTTCGTCTTGCCACTCAACTGTTCTTTCACGGCTTCGACAATGTGATGAGGCATGAAGGGCTCCCCATCATATTTTCGAATGTGGCCATCGGGCACGAAACTAGTCTCGCTGCGCAGATAGCGCGCAAACTGGCCGCTGTAGTTATTCTCGACGATAATCGTGTGGCGTGTGCTTTTGAGAGTCTCGACGATCGCCTCTCCATGTAGCGGCACCAGCCAACGAATCTGCAGTTGATTCGCCGCGATCCCTTGCGCGGTGAGAATCTCGCAGGCTTCCTCGATCACTCCCTTGGTCGATCCCCAGCCGATCAGCGTGATATCGGCGTCGCGCGGACCCGACAATTCGGGTGGAGGCACAGCGGCCGCGATGCCCTCGATCTTGTGCATGCGCTTTTCCATCATGGCGCGTCGTTTGGCGGGGTTGGTGAATTCGTCGCTGATTAAGACACCATCTTCATCGTGTTCGTCGCTGGCTGCGGTGTGCACGTAGCCAGCAACACCCGGAATGGCACGCGGCGAAATCCCACTATCGGTGATTTTGTAGCGCTTGTACCCGCCGTTAGTGTTTGCCTCGGGTGTCGTGATCAGTTCACCGCGGTCGATCACCGGCGCAAAGTCCAGTTCTTTCGGATCCACGCTGAGCCTGCCTTCGGAAAGCAGAAGATCGCTGAGCACTATCCCTGGGCATTGAAAACGATCGGCGAGGTTGAAAATCTCAGCGATAATCTTGAAGCTGTCTCCAATATCCAGAGGACAGGCAATCGCGCGGGGATAGTCACCGAAGGCGGCACCCAGCATCTGCCAAAGATCGCCCTGTTCAGTCTTCGTGGGGACGCCCGTGGAGGGACCGGCACGCTGGCAATCGATCACGACAACGGGAGTCTCCATCATGGCCGAGAGTCCCAAGCCCTCGCTCATCAGCGCAAAGCCGCCCCCGGAGGTTGCACACATCGAACGAACTCCGGCATGCGCCGCTCCAATTGCCATGTTCACGACCCCAATTTCGTCTTCCACTTGCCGCACCATAATGCCAGCCTTGCGCGCATGTGCGGCCATCCAATGCAGAACGCCGGTTGAAGGGCTCATGGGATATGCACAGTAGAATTTCACTCCCGCCGCTGCACCTCCCATGGCCATCGCGATGTTCCCGCTAAGCACGGCATATCGATTCTCGGTCCTTGGAAGCGGCCAGGAGAACGGCTTGAAATTCGCAGACGCGTAGTCGTAGCCCGCCCGCGCAATGCCAACGTTTTCTGCAACTACAGCATCACCCTTTTTCTTGAACTGCTCCGTCAGGACTTCCTCTAGGGCCTGGAAGCCGATGCCCGTCATGCTCAGCGCAGCTCCCACTGCGAGTGTGTTTTGCGCCACCTTGTTACGAGTAATGTCAGCGAGCCTCGAGACGGGAAGGGGGCACAGTTGAACTCCGTCGGCCGCTGATCCGGTCTTGATCGTGTCGGCGTTGAAAATGCAGGCTGCTCCATCGCCGAGCAATCCGAGATGCCGGTCCATTGCATCCTGATTTAGCGGAATCAGCAGGTCGATTCGGTCGCCCATGTTCATGACTTTCTCTGGCCCGGTGCGAATCGTCAGGAACGTGTGGCCGCCACGAATGATCGACTGGTAGGCGTTGTAAGCATTCAGGTGCAGACCGCGACGAATAAAGATCTTCGCGAAAATGTCGCCCGGAGTGGCGACGCCTTGGCCTGCCGCTCCCCCAATCCCGATGGCAAAAGTACGTTTCATAGCTGTCTCCTACCTTGGATAAGCTCCTGTAATGTAGCTTTCCAATTCCTGAATCGTCTGAGCCTGGCGCGTGATGATCCACCTCACCAAGTCGCCGATCGATACAACACCAACGATGGTCTCACCCCGCAAGACCGGCAGGTGCCGGAATCGATACCTGGTCATGATGGCCATGCACTCATCCACCGTATGCTGCGGGCTCACGAAAACGACCCGGGCGGTCATGATTTCGCTAACACGCGTCTCCTTCGAGGAGTGCCCCATCAAGATGACCTTGCGCGCATAGTCGCGCTCCGACAGAATCCCAACCAACCGATCCTGGGAAACTACCAGGAGAGCGCCGACAGTGTGTTTCGCCATCTTTTCAATTGCTTCATAGACAGACTGATCGGGCTCGACCGATAAGACCCGGCCCTCGCCCTTACTATTGAGAAGCACCCCAATGGTGTCGGAAAGTTTCATCGAACCCTCACTGCCTACTTTCCGGTTCGCGGATCCCAAACCGGACTGCCTTTCGCGTCGTGGAACGTTAGCGTGTCTGTCCCCCTCACAACTTCACGAGCGAGAATCACTTCGGACTCCTCCCGCTTCACCTTCGATCCAGCAAGTGAAATCTGTTCGCCCCTGGTGAAGGTGATTGCCCATCTCTTCCTGAAATGGCTTGGGACACACGTAGACGACAACTGATTCAGTCCCATCTTTGACGATCAGCTGGACGAAGTCCTTGTGTGTCCCAAAATCGAAGACCTTCACCTCGTCCACAACTCCCTTGGCTTTGGTCTCGGTTTGGAGATCGTATTTTGTTGGAGCGGAACTTTTCGGTGGCGTTTCCTGGGTGAAAGCCGGAGTGGAACAAAGGAGCAGGAACAGAAAAGCTGAAAGCGGGGATCGCGTCCTCACACGTCGTGGTATGAGGTGGTTTGTTGCGGATGACACGGCATCTCCTCGAAGATTACCGAGAACCAGTCGTGGAGGCGTGATGCCACTCTATCTTCGGCACGCGCCCGAGAAACACGTTCGGCGGTTCTCGGGATTGCCCGGTAGCTGGGTTACGATAAAGCCGTGTCTATACTTTCCAGAAGACACTGGAATCCTACACCTAATCTAGCCTCGCTGACTAGAAATGCCAGACAGCGGTGAGCAGGGTCACTTTGATGGCATACAACTCCACGCGGGTCTCGGGCTGTCTCAAGCGCGGTCGAAGTTCTTACGACGCTGGGTCGAGTAACGCTCCAACTCCCACACGCCCGCTGGTTCCTTGTTCTGGTTCGCCATCTGTTTTGCTTCCCACGTATCGTCGCCTGTTTTTGCGCCCCCGCGGTTGGCCTCTGACGAAGTGATATTCCCCGCTGTCGCGGGTTTCCAGTCCCAATCCGCTGTAGGTCCACAGTTGACACTTGCTGCGAAAACGATGCGGGGTCTGAATCAGCGCCACTGCTAAGGCGGAACGAATCGGTCCCAGCGATGGAATCTTCCGTAGCTGGGCAGTGATGGCATGTTTGCGACTCTCCGCCAGCAGTTCGCGGCGCGCTTGCTGGCGCAACTATTGCAGCAGGTCCAATTGCTGATAGAGTTGCTCGGCGCGGCGGCGAGTTCCGGCCTCGGGTATTTTTCCAACCACTGACTGCCATGTCGTCGGGCCGATTCGAGACTTGCAAGTAAGCTGAAATAACCGGAAAAAAGGCGGAATCAGTCAGAATGCAGATCTATAAAGCTGGAAGGCAAGTTTAGAGAAACTTGCAAAGCCGACGGAAATGTTCATGAGGCGAGAGCTTTGTTGTAGGTGTCTCGAGTGGCGTCAGAATCCGCAGAACAGGCGGAGCTTCATTCCGACCTAGACTTTCCAGGCATCGGACGCAGATATCGTTTGACCGTCTCAAGGGCAACGTTAGGCATTCGTCCGTGAATTATTTCGATCGAACAGTCGTGAGGAGTCAACTTTCCTTCGGCTACATTCTGTAGCTCTAGCCTACTCGCATCCCGGAGAACAGGGAATCGTTCACATAGGTTCTCATTGGGGAGCTTCCGCCCTTTTTGATCTTCACGAGCGATCAAGGACCGCGATTCTCTGATCGCTGCCTTGAGGGGTTTGTGAAGGTAGCAAACGGTCTCATCTTTCGATATTCCTGCCGGGGGTCCCCCAGATCAGAAAGTGTGAACCGCAACTCCGATGGTGCTTCTTTCTCCGTGGCTGCTCCTGACTGCCGCCCGAGACCTTCGTATGCAACAGAATCAAGTCGCAAGTGGGGTTTGTAGCCTTCTGGTCTACGACTACGGCAATGGGATCTCCCGAGCTTGGCGTGGGCTGGAATTCTGCCATAGCAGAAATGAAAACGCCTTCATCGAATTTGGCACACTTGAAAACTGCACAGTGCTAAAGTATCTGGCGAAATCAGTATGCTGTTTATCCTGCCAATCGAATCGAGAGGCGTCTATGTCTTCTCACTCGCACCTAAGCAGAATGCGCTGGTTCGGTTGTTCGGTGACCCTTTCCATCATAGCTGGAGCAACGGCTTGGGGCCAGCAAGTCACAGCAGTCATAGCGGGGACGATCACGGACCCGAGCGGCTCGGCGATCGTCGGCGCGGTGGTGACTGCCACCGATGCCGAGCGCGGAGCTTCATTTTCCACCGAGACCAACAGCGAAGGCACTTACAACCTGCCGCGCGTTCCCGTTGGTACGTACAGCGTGAGGGCGGAAGCCAAAGGGTTTCGCACGGAAGTGGTGCCCGCCTTCACTCTGGTGTTGAACCAGACCGCTCGCTATGACTTCAAGATGGAGATTGGCAAGGTAACGGAACAAGTGGAAATCACTTCCGCGGCACCACTGCTGCAAACGCAGACCACAGAAATCAGCACCATTATTGATGCCGAGACCAATGTCGCCTTACCGCTGGCCAGCCGCAATTATGTTCAGCTGGCCCTTCTCGCTCCCGGTGCGGTCACCCCAAACCGTGAAGCGATAGCCACCGCTAACCGCATTGACAACGCGGGGCAACCCTACATCAACGGCAATCGCGAACAAGACAACAACTTCCTGCTCGACGGCATGGATAACAACCAGGTCTCGGATAATCTCGTCGCGTACACCCCCAGTCCGGACGCCATTCAAGAGTTCAATCTCATAACGCAGAATGCGTCCGCCGAATTCGGCAATTTCCAGGGCGGCATCATCAGCGTCTCCATCAAGTCAGGCACAAATCGATTGCATGGGGCCTTATGGGAGTTTTTCCGCAACGACAAACTGAATGCCAACAACTTTTTCAATAACTTTTTCGGTCTGCCCAAGCCAGGTTTGCGCTGGAACATGTTCGGGGGAACCTTCGGCGGTCCCTTGATCAAGAACAAGCTGTTTTTCTTCGGTGACTATCAGGGCCAGCGTTTCGACGTCTACAGTAATAGCGCCTTCAGCGCCCTCAGCCAGAGGGAGCGTAACGGCGATTTCGGCCAGCTCTGCACCGACCCGAACATCGCCCCCGCTCCGGGCAGCTTCAACTCCGCCGGCGCCTGTGTCAATGGTTCCAGCGGCGCTGGAACTCAGGTAGTGGATCCCTTTACCGGTGCTCCCATTCCGTTCAACAATCTTGGGACCTACATTGCGAACAAAGCCGATCCGACGCTGACCACTTATTACAACACCGGCGCCGGAAAAGTCTTTAGCGGCTTGGTCAATTCACAATACTATCCGTCCGTTTCCTCGCTCGTCGGTACCAGCATCTTCAACAACGTCACGTACTCAACCAAGAGTCCGCTCAACGTCAACCAAGGTGACTTCAAGCTCGATTACAACTACTCCGAGAAAGGTCATTTCTCCGGCCGGTTCTCCCGCGAGGATCAGATCAACAATCCCATCAACAGCCTTCTGCTTGAGCCAGTCAACGAGGGCACGGCGACGATGTACAACGGCGTGTTCAGCTGGACGCAAGTCTTCCGCCCCAATCTGCTTAACGATTTTCGCTTTGGAGTGAACTGGGTGCAGTTGCTCAACAATGCGACCGCCAATCCAGGAATTGGCAACTTAGGCGTTGCCATCGGTATCGCCAACGGCAACAGCGGTGGAGAGGGTCTTCCCGCGCTTAATATCGGACCCTCCAGTTCTGTCGGCGGCGCCGGGATTATTCAGGATTGGTCGAATACCGTCATCCAGGCCGGCGATACGCTCGACTGGACGCACGGCCGCCACACTACGCATGTGGGATTTCAAATCATCAGGGAGCGCATGGATGATTTCTACGCGGGCAACAACGGCCTGATGGGTTTCTTCACCATGTCCGGAACCTACTCAGGTGCAGGAGATACTGATTTTTACCTGGGTATGGTCAACAATGATGGGCAATAT
>JASHPL010000324.1 GCA_030038125.1 Candidatus Sulfotelmatobacter sp. | reverse complement strand
TTGAGCAAGCCGTTCTTCCTCAGTTCGCCTACCATCTCACCAATCGAAAGATCGACGAACTCAATCGCATTGACTAATTCCGGGGATGGCGTTCCCTGGGCATCGAGATATCCGCCGTATACCGTTGGCGACAGGGTTTTCTCGATCAGCTTCTGTCCCACGCTGACGGCCTGAAAGTTCATGCCGAAAATTGCAGGGACGGGAGCATCAGCGTTGCCGTTATGGTTCTTGCCATTGATTTCGTTCAGGATGCCG
Organism: Candidatus Sulfotelmatobacter sp.; assembly: GCA_030038125.1. GTDB lineage: Bacteria > Acidobacteriota > Terriglobia > Terriglobales > Acidobacteriaceae > Sulfotelmatobacter. The sequence goes on along the minus strand of JASHPL010000324.1, from coordinate 18,409 downwards.
TGGACCTTCAGCGTGTCGTAGCACTGAATGTTCTGGAAGCTGTCAGTCCAGGTATTCGAAGCGGCGACGGCAGTCTGATCGGGCAGTGGATCGCAGCTGAGCGTGCCGGCTTTTACTCCCGGCAGCTTCACCGGGATGGAGTTGATCTCGGGAGAATAATAGTCGTCGAGATTGCTGCCGTTTCCGGGCCCAGACACTGAAGAATACGAGGGATGCTTGTCGGACCAGGCCGTGTACAGGCCCGCGGCATGCGCCACGCCGAAAATCGTGTTGGTGCGGACGAAGTTCCAGGGATATACCGGGGCGCAACCGAGAGCGGGATCGCGCACCATCCGTTTGGGATCGAGCGATTTGATACCGCCATCGGCCAAGCTCGCTCCCGGAGCTCCGCCATTCAGCAGGGCCTGGTTGAGGTCGATGCCTTCGTCATACTCGGTCGTAGTCCCAGTCGGCACACCGTAAGGCGTGCAGTGCCCTGCGGCCAAGCCATCGCCGGTTGTGACTGCAGGCGGAGCGAGAGAACGATCGTAGGCATCGTCATAAAAGGCTCCCACGGTGCGAGGCGAGCCTCCGGTCATCAGCGCCATCAGGCCAGGAAAGGAATCAGAGGGTTGGGAAGTGTAGGCGTACAGGTAATCGACGCCATTGGGCTTGAGTTCAGCCATATTGGGGCAGAAAGGATCGCCGTCATTGGCGCCGGCGATGCCGTTGACGCAGTTGATGAAATCGACGGCGTGCATGCCATCAATGCTGATGAGCAACACGTGCTTGACCGGGCTAAGGGTTGGACTGGCAGCTGCCGATTGTTGTGCGAACGCTGCTGATGCCGGCAGTAGGACAGCACACACGCCAACACAGAGAGCGTGGGAGAGACGCATGAGGGTTTCCTCCTGAGATGGTGGAAATTGTGAAGCTTCCGACAGATACCAAATCGGGATAAACCCAGTGTGACAGCCATGTTGCGGGGATGTGAAAAGAAGAGGGGGCGGGGCGAGCGAGAGCGGGACTGGGGTCAGACGCCCTCGGCCGCGATTCCCGGGGCGCTGTCGTTCGGGATAAGAAGTCGGCGGGCGGGGGCGCCCGCCGCTCCACGAGTCATTTCAGGTCTTTATGTGGTCGGCAAGGCGGCCCGCCGCTCCACGAGTTACTTCAGCGTCTTTACATAGTCGGCAACGGCCTTGGCGTCCTCGTCAGAAAGGCCGGAAATGGCTTTCTTGTGCGGCGCTTTCTTGGCGTCATTGCCTTTGGTCAGCAGAGCAGTGATGTCGTCGGCGCTCAGGCTGGTGCCTTTCAGCGCGGGGCCAATTTTTCCTTGGCCGTCGGGACCGTGGCACATGGCGCACTTCGCCTTGTAAGTGGTCGCGCCGTCGGCGGCAAACGCGGGCACGGCCAGAGCAGCCGTCATCGACACGATCAGAAAAAGAACAAGCAGGTGGGTCAGCTTCATAAAATCTCCTTCAAATTTCAAGATGATGGTACGGATTTATTGCCAACAACCGGGAATTGTACGGGTCGGAGATTGTAGATAGAAGTGATTTAGCTCACAAAATGCTGTGATCCGGTTCCAAAATGGGAAGGGTTCACGCCACGGGGGGCGAGGGCGCCCGCCGCTCCACAATTCTCTACTAAGTTAGCGGGCGAGCTGGATAGTCAGGATCATCCCCGGATGGAGCACGGCGATGTTGCGGTTTTCGCGCTTGAGGGCGGCGACGGTAGTGTTATAGAGATTGGCGATGGAGTACAGGGTCTCGCCCGAACGGACGCGATGATGGACGACGGCGACTTTTTCTTCTTTGCCTTTTTCGCTGCGAACCTTCTCGACGCGCCGTTCAGATTTCGCTTCTTCCGTTTGCAACCTTTCGACCTCAGCGGACTTGCTGGCCGGAGGTTTGGCGCTGGCGGTTTCGGTCTTGGGATGCGAACGCGATTTCGCGCGAGAGGAGGCGACTTCCAGATCGTGCGCGCTGGGCGTGATCGGGACGTGCAGCAGAAGCACTCGCCGGCCTCCGAGGCTGTCGCCATGCAATCCGTTCCAGCGGCGAAGCATCTTAGGCGAGACGCCAAAATTTTCGGCCACGGTCTCGACCGTATCGCCGCGGCGGACTTTATAGCGAGTGATGCGTCGGGCGTAGGTCGCCGTGTCGGAAGCGTGACGGTTCGGCGGAAGCGGAATGATCAGCCTGGCGTCGCTGGCGAGTTCCGTGCCGGTCTCAAGATTGTTGGCTTCGAGGATCGAGCGCGAAGGCACGCGATATTCGCGGGAAAGAGAAGCGACCGTGTCGCCGGCATGCACGGTGTGATAGCGCCACCACAGGCGCATGTCGGGCGGAATGGCGGCGATGGCTGTCGTGTATTGCTCTTTGGTTCCCGCGGGGAGATGCAATTCGAACTTGCCCTCGCGCGGCGTCGACAGCCGCAGCAGGCTGGGATTCAGGTCCTGCAGATCGGACACATTCGAATCGACGCACTGCGCCACCAGCCGCAGGTCGACCGGATAATCGATTGTGACCGTGTCGTAGTCCTCCGGGTGCTCCATGACCACGTCGTCAAAGCCGTATTGCGACGGGTTCTTGGCCATGATGGTCACGGCCAGGATGATCGGAACGTAGTTGCGCGTTTCTTTGGGCAGAACGTTGCGCTGATAGAGTTCCCAGAAATCGGCGTAGCCGGTGCGCTTGACCGCAGCTTGAACCGTGCCCGGGCCGGAATTGTAGGCGGCCATGGCGAGATACCAGTCGCCAAACTGCGCGTAGAGATCCTTCAAGTGGCGAGCGGCGGCGCGCGTGGATTTGACCGGATCCTGGCGATCGTCGACCCACATATTGTGGCTAAGACCGTATCCGCGGGCGCGGCTGGCCATGAATTGCCAGATACCGCGAGCTCCAACGCGCGAAACAGCGAGCGGATGGAATCCGGATTCGGCTTGCGCGAGATAAATCAGATCCTGCGGAACGCCCTCTTCCTTGAGCGTCGCGATGATCATGTCGTGATAGCGGCCGGAACGGGCCAGCGCGCGCTCGTAGACGCCGCGTCCGCGTCCCTGAAAATACGCAATGTAGCCGGCGACCTGGTCGGTCATCATCAGAGGCAGGTCGGAGTGGGTGTTTTTGACTTCGGCTTCGGCTTTGGCCTTGGTGCGGGCATCAGCCGTGGGCGCAAGCCCGTTGGTTTCGTCGATAGGCGCGGGCTCGGATTTTTGCTGCGGTTCCTGCGACGCGTCCTGATCGGCGGATGATTCTGTGTCGGTGCCACCGGGATAGAGCGCGTCTACGCCCTGGACGATGCGATCGAATTCTTTCCCCAGCCGCGCATCAGACCGGATATCGAAATTGCTCTCGAGCATCGCGTTCATCGCGTTGTCGAAATTCTGTTTCGCCTGCTCGGTATTGCCGGCCTGATAGTTGGCGAGTCCGGTCTGATATTCCTTTTCGACGCGGGCGATGAGATCGGCGACAGGATCGGGAGCGGCAGAAGTTTGCGCAGCCGGTGCTACGGGCGGGGATGCCACAACGGAGGATTCTCTTTGAGTTTCTGGCTTTTGAGTCGGAGAAGATGGAGCTGCAGTGACGGCTTGAACCGGCGTGGCCGGCTTTAACGCCGGCGCCGATGCGGGAGGCAGAAGCGCGGCCGGCTTCTGTGCCGTCTGGCAGGCGCAAGCTGCTGCGATCACAGAGATTAAGGCAGCCGTCTTGAAATAGGAATTGGCCACTCGCATGTTGCTCGAAAGGTTAGGCATTCCTGCCTGGGGACGAGCATTCTCCCAACTGCCACCAACGTAAAAGTACGGTGAATTCTATCAAAAATCGTAACCGCTGGGTGCGTAAGGGTCAATCGCCGAAAAGACGCAGGACCAGTTACTTTAGGCACCAGGGTAGAGTATTACCCCGGCGGGTGGCATTGGAGATTAGATGCGGGGAGACATCTCTGGGTTGGTGGGCGAGGCGGGCGCTACGGTTCCTGCCGACCCGGCCACAAATTTTGAGCGGCGCCCGGGACTCCACGGGATCATCAAAGTTCCATTCAGACGCGCCAGTTGTCTGGGCGCCAGTTCTGGATTGCCTGCTTGATCTGCTTGCGCGACAGCTTTTCTTTCAGCGTGCGCTCCACCAGCTTTGGGAGTTCCGCATCCGAAGCGAAGCGCAGAGCGATCAGTTGGTCTTCGGTCAATTCCGGGATGCGCGAGCGCAGAGGATCCGCCAGGAGCTGGGTAAGGCGGAGACGTTCTTCGAGACGAATGACGCGATCCTGCACCTTGAGGGCGTAAAGCCGCTCTTTGAAGACGGCCACCAGCAGCGCGACCGCGAGCAGGACGATCAGGAAGGCATGGAAGTGGTCGTGAAAATCACCTTCGCCCAGGTGAGCAAAGAAGTGGATCAGAGACAGAACGACTGCCAGAATAAAGACTGGGCCGAGGAAAAAATGAAACAGCGGATCGAAGCGCGTGTGGTTCGCCAAATTCTGCGGCTTGGTTTCAGCCATGGAAAGCTCCTCGGGGGCGAAGGTGAGTTTAGCAGAGTTCGAGGGGCGGAGGGGCAACCACCCCGGGCGAGGGCGCCCGGGGCTGCACAATCCATGTAAAATCAGCTGCGCGGAATTCTGTTGTTGAGAATGTGAGTGGAATTGCCATGAAAGCCATTCAAGTGAAACACGTGGGCGGACCGGAGGTAATGGAGTTGGTCGAGCTGCCAATTCCCGAACCGAAGGCAAACGAAGCGGTGGTGAAACTGAGCGCGTCGGGCGTGAATTTCATCGACGTGTATCAGCGCGAAGGGCGGTACAAGGTTGCGCTGCCGTTCGTGCTCGGCCAGGAGGGCGCGGGGGTGGTGAGTACCGTGGGCGCGGACGTAACGTCCGTGAAAAGTGGCGATCGCGTGGCTTGGTCTAGCATCCTCGGATCGTATGCGGAATATGACTCCGTGCCGGCGGAGCGGCTGGTGCCGATTCCCGCGGGAGTCAGCGACCAGCAAGGCGCGGCGGCGATGCTGCAGGGAATGACGGCGCATTATCTGGCATATAGCTTGTATCCGCTGAAGCGCGGCGAGACGGCTCTGGTGCATGCGGCGGCGGGCGGTGTGGGATTGTTGCTCACGCAGATGGCGCACAACATCGGAGCGCGCGTTATTGCCACGGTCTCGACCGAAGCCAAGGCGACATTGGCACGGGAAGCCGGCGCAGACGATGTCATTCTCTATACGCAGCAGGATTTTGAGCAAGAAACCAAGCGGCTGACCGGGGGCAAGGGCGTGGATGTCGTGTATGACTCGGTGGGCAAGACGACGTTCGAAAAGGGGCTGAACGTCTTGCGTCCGCGGGGGATGATGGTGCTGTATGGAGGGTCGAGTGGCCCGGTGCCTCCGTTTGATCTGGTTGAGCTCTCGACGAAGGGATCGTTGTTTGTCACGCGGCCCATGCTCGCGTATTACACCGCGACACGAGAAGAATTGGTGATGCGGGCGGGAGCGGTCTTCGAGATGATCGGTTCGGGCAAGTTGAAGTTGCGGATCGAGCATACGTATCCGCTGGCCGACGCGCAGCGCGCGCATCGCGAACTGGAAGGAAGAAAGACGACGGGGAAGCTGCTATTGGTTCCGTGACGAGTGGAGTCACGGGGGATTTCGTCTGGCGGGGGCGCCCGCCGCTCCCTACGAAAACCGCTTAGGGTGGGCCGCGCATTCGGCGCCGCTCGACATTGAGTTGAAGCAACCAACATGAAAGCTATCCGCGTGCAACGCACCGGCGGTCCGGAAGTCATGGAGTTGGTGGAAGTACCGCCGCCGCAGCCGAAGGCGAACGAAGCATTGGTAAGAGTTTCTGTCGCGGGCGTGAATTCGATCGACGCGCAGTTTCGCGATGGCAGATTGCGCACGCCGCTGCCGTTTATCCCGGGGCAGGAGGGCGCCGGGGTGGTCACGGATGTGGGCACGCAAGCAAAACTGGTGAAACCGGGCGATCACGTGGCGTGGAGCGGACAGCTGGGCTCGTATGCGGAGTACATCGCATCCCCGGAGCAGCACCTGGTGCCCGTGCCGGATTCGATTTCCGACGATCAAGCGGTGGCTGCGATGATGCACGGGCTCACGGCGCATTATCTGGTGAATGATGCGCACAAGTTGAAGGCGGGCGAGACTGCGCTGGTGCATGCGGCAGCGGGTGGAGTGGGCTTGCTGGTGGTGCAGTTGGCGCACGCGATCGGAGCGCGCGTGATCGGGACGGTTTCGAGCGATGAGAAGAGCAAGCTGGCGCAGGACGCGGGAGCCGATGAAATCATTGTGTTCACCCGGGAGGATTTCGAAAGCGAAGTCAAACGCCTGACCGGCGGTAAGGGAGTCGACGTCGTCTACGACGGGGTGGGCAAAGCCACCTTCGAAAAAAATCTGAATGTGATGAAAATGCGAGGCATGCTGGTGCTCTATGGGATGTCGAGCGGGCCGGTGCCGCCGGTCGACCCGGCAAAGCTGTCAGAAAAGGGCTCGCTCTACATGGCACGCACCACCCTGGCGCATTTCACGGCCACGCGGGAAGAATTGATCGCGCGCACCAGCGCGCTGTTTGCCATGATTGCAGCCGGCAGCCTGAAGCTGCGGATTGCGAAGAAATATCCGCTGGAGGAAGCAGCGGAGGCGCATCGCGATCTGGAAGGGCGGGCATTGGCAGGGAAGCTGCTGCTGGTGCCGTAAGTCAAGCTTTCCCCTTTTTACTCTTCCAGAATTCGGCGGGCGAGGGCGCCCGCCGCTCCAGGCTGTGTGCCCGCCGCTCGTGGCCATCTACATCTCTTTCCCTTTACGCGTGCCGGGTGTAATCGCGAATGTAGACGGGGACCTCGCGGGGCGGATCCAGCTTGGAATCGTCTATGGGCTCGCCGGCTTTCAATTCCAGCGGCACGACTCCGGCCCAGGTGGGGAGGGAATAGTCTTCTTCGTCGTCGATAGGCGGGCCGGTGCGGACTTTCGCGGAGAATTCCTCGATGGGCAGGCGCAGAACCGAAGTTTGTTTCAACTCGCGTTCGTTGGGCTGGCGCGCGTCGTTCCAGCGGCCGGGAAGAATATGTTCCGAGAGCGTGTGCAGGGCTTCGAGCTTCTCTCGAGGATCTTCCACCAATGTGGCCTTTCCCAGAATTACGACCGAGCGATAGTTCATCGAATGATTGAAAACCGACCGGGCGAGCACGAGACCGTCGAGCAAGGTGACCGTCACGCACATGGGCACGCTGTCTTTCAGATTCCGCAGCATGCGGCTGGCGGACGAGCCATGAATGTAGAGATTCGCGTCTTTGCGGCCGTAGGAAGTCGGAATCACGAAGGGCTGGCCATCGACGATGAAGCCGATGTGGCAGAGGAAGCCTTCATCCAGGATGCGATGGACAGTTTCGCGGTCGTAGACGCCGCGGTGCGGTTCGCGGATGACACGAGTGCGCGGCGTCGGCATTTGGGTTTCGGGCATGAAGAGATGAACTCCGGCAAGCGCCAAGATTCAGTGACAAGGATGGTGGAAGTGTAACATCGCGAAGGCAGACTCTCGGGACTTCGGCGGGCGAGGGCGCCCGCCGCTCCACGTCCGTACGCTCCGCCGCTGCACACGGAATCAGCTCTAAGCCGTGAGGTCTGAGGCCTGCGGTTGAAGCGTGGGCGGGTGGACGTGAACGCTGTAGAGATCGTTGCGATAGAGGCTGGCAAAGAAAATGGCCACGATCAGCAGCACGATGGGCGTGAAAATGCTGGCTTCGGGACCGACGCTGCCGCCGGTCAGCCAATGCGGTCCGCTGAACGTGGAATCGAAGAGACTGTGATAGGGTTTGAGGCCGCTATCGGGCACACCGTAGAAAAATGTCTGGCCCCAATCCCAGCCGGCGTGAAAGCCGACCGGCCACCAGAGATTGCCGCGGCGGCGCAAAAACAGGCAGAACAGCAATCCGAATAAAACCACGGAGCTAACTCCGGCTACGGTTTCTCCCGGATTACCGAGGTGGACCGCGCCAAACAAGATGGAAAGCAGGATCGCCGACGGCCAGAATCGCATGCCCGTGGTGAGCGTGTATTGCAGATATCCGCGAAAGGTGAATTCCTCCGATAAACCGACAAGAACAAAAGTCACGCACCAGGCAGCGACAGAAGAAGGGATCAGCGATCCGTGAATCGCCAGGCCGGTGACGTGAAAGCCATGCAGCGCGAAGATTCCGAGCAGGCAGGCGCTGATGGCGGTGAAGCCGACGATAGTGCCGATCCAAAAATCCTTCTTGAACGCAGAAAGGATCGGCAGGCCGTATTGTCCCCATCGGCGATGCTCGATGCGCCCCATGATGATGGTGGCGATTGCCACGAAAAGGAACATCACGCCCTCGGTCAGGCTGAGTCCGGAGGGAGTGAGCTGCGCCGTCACCGGCGGGCGCTTGCCATGCGTGATGATCCCTATGCTGACAAACACAGCGATGGAGAGGCCGGCAAGAATGGCGAGGAATATCAGCACGCGCCATCCCGCGCGGATCCCGTCGGGTCCACGAAAAACGGTGTTGGGAGGCGGCGGTGGCGGAGGTGCAGAAGCAACTGAACTTGAAGTGAGTTCCGGTGGTGGCGGCGTGAGTTCAGGATCGGACATGGCTTGCCTTTCCCGTTATTCTACCGATTACGCTCGCAGACGAAAGTAAGTTTCGAGATTCTTCGGACAGCGCTCCGAATGCAGACTTCTGCGCTTGGGACGGATGCGAGATTTAACCTTGTAAAAGCCGCCGGTTGGCGCTCGGCGTATTCAAGAAGATTGCGAGCGGCTTTGGTGCTGGTATAGTGGCTCGAATCTGCGCTGGCGGGCGGGTAAATGCGAAATCATCGAAGGAGGCAATTCTGAAGAACAAGGCGCTGGTTTCAATTGTGATGGGCAGTGATTCCGATCTCGAGATCATGCGTGAAGCGGGCAAGGCGCTCGACGAATTCGGCATCGAGTATGAGATTGATGTGACCTCGGCGCATCGCTCGCCGGAGCGAACCGCGGAGTTTGCGCGGAATGCGGCCGAGCGCGGCATTCGCGTGATCATTGCGGGAGCGGGCGGGGCGGCGCACCTGGCGGGCGTGATTGCAGCGCATACGACGCTGCCGGTCATCGGCGTGCCGATCCCGTCGACTTCGCTGAATGGGATGGATTCCCTGCTTTCGACAGTGCAGATGCCGGCGGGGATTCCGGTGGCGACGGTTGCAATCGGAAAACCGGGTGCGACGAATGCCGGAATTCTCGCGGCGCAGATGATTGGATTGGCCGACGAGTCGGTGGCGAAAAAACTGCATGGGCATAAAGAGAAGCTGGCGCGGGGAGTGGAAGAGAAATCGAGGAAGTTGAGAGAGAGTCAAGGCTAAGAGGTCAAAATCCCCACCCCTTCGGCGCGCTTCGCTTGTTCAGGGCAGGCTTTGTCGCAAACAGCGCGACAAGGATGGGGCACCCCGCGTCGACAGAGATTTACAATTTCAATCCTTTTAAGTACTCGCGGAAGGGAGTGCCGAGGTCGTTGCGTTTTAGCGCGAATTCGACGGTGGCTTTGAGGAATCCCAGCTTGTCGCCGGTATCGTAGCGCTGGCCTTCGTAGACGTAGGCGTACATCTTTTCCTTTTTCAGCAGCAGGCGCATGCCGTCGGTGAGTTGGAGTTCGCCTCCGGCGCCCGCTTTAATGTGAGCGAGACAATCGAAGATGCCAGGCGTGAGAATGTAGCGGCCGATCACGGCGAGGTTCGAGGGAGCTTCTTCGAATTTGGGTTTCTCCACCATGTTTCGGATCTCGAACAGGCGTCCGTTAAAGCCATCGGCCGGCTTGGCGTCGAAGACGCCGTAGGAAGAAATCATCTTTCCTTCGATCACCTGAGCCGCGATGACCGAGCACTGCTTCTCGTGGAAGACGTCGGCCATCTGCTTGAGCGCAGGCACGGGATTGTCGATGACATCGTCGGCGAGCAGGACCGCGAATGGTTCCTGGCCCACGAGTTCGCGCGCCATCAGCACAGCGTGACCGAGGCCGAGCGCTTCTTTCTGGCGAACATAGGCTACGTGAATCATGTCGGAGATGGAGCGGACGATCTTGAGCAAGTCCATCTTGCCGCGCTCTTCCAGCATTTTTTCCAGCTCATAGCTGACGTCGAAGTGATCTTCGATGGCCTGCTTGCCGCGTCCGGTGATGATGATGATCTGGTCGCAACCGGAAGACATGGCCTCTTCGATGCCGTACTGAATGATGGGCTTGTCGACAAGCGGGAGCATCTCTTTGGGTTGAGCTTTGGTGGCGGGCAAAAAGCGGGTGCCCAGGCCGGCGGCGGGGAAAACGGCTTTGCGGACTTTCATCATGGCAGTCGTGAGTTCCGAGTGGTGAGTCCCGAGTCGTTAGTTTCAGGTATTGGCCGATAATGGGAGCGGGATCATTGTAAATGGTCGTTGGTCGCCGGTTGTTGGCCACTCGCGAGGCGAACAGACAGCGCCGGTTAAAACGTCGGATCGCAGCGGGATTCCTTTCAGTGCGGCTTCGCCCCGCTGAAGCCTACTTCTGATACCGCCGCTTCGCTGGCCAGTTGCTCTAAAACTGTGCGCAGGCCGCGCAGGACTTCATCCGCCGCCGCCGGCTTCAATGTGAATTTCAGCGTGCCATCGGGAGTGAATTGGGCCCCGCGCTGGGCGGAGACGAAGCGGGCGAGTTGCTCGGGATCGACGGCGGCGTTTTGGCGGAATTTGAAGGTCACCTGATCGCGCTTGCGGTCGATGGCATTTACGCCGACGCGCATGCACAAGAGCTTGAGCGAGGCATAATCGAGCAGATTACGAACGGCTGGCGGCGGCGGGCCGTAGCGGTCTTCAAGTTCGGAGCCAACGTCAGAAAGTTGCGTTTCGGTTTCTACACCAGCGACGCGCTTATACATCCGCAGACGCTGATTCTCCTCTGGAATATATTCGGCAGGAATGCGGATATTCAGACCGAGGTTGAGCTGCATCTCGGCCTCTTCGGCGGCGCCTTCGCCCTTCATCTCGCGAACGGCGCGATCGAGCATCTGGGTGTAAAGCTCGAAGCCGACGGCCTCGATGTGCCCGCTCTGCTCGCCGCCGAGAAGATTTCCGGCGCCCCGCAGTTCGAGATCGAGGGCGGCAATTTTAAATCCCGCGCCGAGATCGGAAAATTCTTTAAGCGCGGCAAGTCGGCGACGGGCAATCGGCGTCAACTCCATTTCCCGCGGAATCAGGAGATAGGCGTAAGCACGGCGATTGGAGCGGCCGACGCGTCCGCGCAACTGGTAGAGCTCCGATAAGCCCAGCCGATCGGCGCGGTTGATCAAAATCGTGTTGCAGAGAGGGATGTCGAGTCCGTTCTCGATGATAGTGGTCGCGACCAGCACGTCGGCTTCGTGGTGCATGAATTTCAGCATCACTTTTTCGAGCTCGTTTTCCGACATCTGGCCGTGTCCGACGATGATGCGCGCCTGGGGAACGAGTTCCTGCAGCTTGGCGGCGATCTCCCAGATGCTTTCCACGCGGTTGTGCACGAAATAGACCTGGCCGCCGCGCTCCAGTTCCTGCTCCATGGCGGATTGAATGAGCTTGTCGTCCCAGCTGGCAACCACGGTTTGAATCGCCATGCGATCTTTGGGCGGGGTTTCGATGACGCTCATGTCGCGCAGGCCCACCAGCGACATGTGCAGAGTGCGTGGAATCGGCGTTGCCGACATGGTGAGCACATCGACCTGCTTGCGCATCTGCTTGATGCGTTCTTTATGGCGCACGCCGAAGCGCTGCTCTTCGTCGACGATGAGCAGACCGAGATCAGCGAACTTGATGTCTTTGGAAAGAATGCGGTGCGTGCCGATGAGGATATCGATCTTGCCCGCTTCGGTTTTCTGCAGAATTTCTTTTTGCTGCCTGGGATTGCGGAAGCGGCTGATCATCTCGATGGTGACCGGGAAGGGCCCGAAGCGCTGCTTGAAGGTTTCATAGTGCTGAAAAGCCAGCACCGTGGTGGGTGCGAGAACGGCGACCTGCCTGTTATCGCTCACCGCTTTGAACGCCGCGCGCATGGCGACTTCCGTCTTACCGTAGCCGACATCGCCGCAGAGCAGGCGATCCATGGGCTGCGACGATTCCATGTCGCGGATCACGTCGGTGATGGCCTGCGCCTGATCTTCGGTTTCACTGAATTCGAAAGCGTCTTCGAATTCGCGAAAGAAACCGTCATCCTGAGGGAAGGCGTGGCCCTGCGCCATTTTGCGCGCGGCATAGAGCTTGAGCAGTTCATCGGCCATGTCTTTCATGGCCTTGCGGACACGCGCCTTCGTCTTGGCCCAAGCTTGCGTGCCCAGATGGTTGAGTGCGGGCTTTGCTCCTTCCGAGGAGCGATATTTCTGGATCAGATCGAGCCGCGTGAGCGGAACATAGAGGCGGGCGCCTTCGGCATATTCGAGCAACATGAATTCGGCTGGACCATCGCCCTGGTTGATCTCTTTCAGTCCCTGATACTGGCCGATTCCGTGCTCCACATGCACGACGTAGTCGCCGACCTGCAGATCGCGAAAGTCGGAGAGAAAGGCCGAGACCTTCGATTTCTGGCGTTGCGGGCGGGAGGCGACGGTGTCGGATTCATCGAAGAGATCGCGCGCTCCAAAAATCGAGAGATTGGCCTCGGGAAGAAAAACTCCATCCGGAACGTAGGCTTTGGCCAGCGTCGTGGTCAAAACTTCGCCAGCGAAGTAACTGGTTTCATCGGCATAGCTTTCACCACCGCGAGTGCGGCTTCCCAGGCGGAAGGTGACGTTGTACTCGGTAAAAATGTCGGCCAGGCGCTCGACTTCACCAGTATTGGGCACGGCGAACAAGACCTGCTTGCCCTCGCGCGTGAGCTTCTGCACTTCTTCGAGCATCGCGGGAACGGCGCCGTGAAAGCGCGGCGTGGGCTGGGTGAGGAAATTGACAGCGGAATCGGAATCTTCGGCGCGAGTAATGCCAAGATGCTCGATTTCTGCTCCGGTCAGCGAGCCGACCTTCTGCCACCATGCGTCAGGAGTCAGATACAAATCTTCAGGGCGCACAAGATTGCCGACACCGCTGCGTTCGTGGGCCTCTTCGACTCGCGACCAGAAACGATCGAACTCAGAGCGGAGCGCATCCGGTTCGTCAAGCAGCACGGCGGCGCCCGGCAGAAGATCGAATACGCTGCTGTCAGCTCCAGCAACGGGCGCATAAAACTCCCAGCCGGGAAAGGTGGTGACGCCGCCGGAGCGGATCGCGGCCTCAACGATTTCTTCGCTGCCCGCGACGCGGCGTCCCGAGAGCCGGGTATGAATCGCGCCCAGGAGTTGATCGTTGACCGGAGTTTCGGTGAGCGGAAGCAGCAGCGCTTCGTCAATGGGATTCGATGAACGCTGGGACGCAGGATCGAAGCGGCGAATCGATTCGACCTCGTCGCCGAAAAATTCGATGCGCACCGGGCGCTCGGCTTCCGGAGAATACACGTCGAGAATTCCGCCGCGCAGGGCGTATTCTCCGGGCATTTCGACGACATCGGCCGCAACATAGCCGACGGTATTCAGATGCGATAGAAGGGCATCGATGTCGAGAGACTCTTCACGGCGAACCGTGCGAGCCAGGTCAGAGTAGTACTCGGCGGAGCGCTGGCGGATGGCTGTCGCCGCCATCGGCGAGACCAGAATCGATACCTTCCCGCTGGCGATCTTCCACAGCGCCGTGGCGCGTTCTTCCTGGAGTTCGGGGTGAGGCGAAAGATTCTGAAATGGCAGCACGTCGCGGCTGGGCAACGGGACGATGCCCTCGGAATCGCAAGCGCCGGTAAGTTCCGCGAATGCGCGCAGAACCGGGACGAAATCTTCGACCGCGCGGTTATCGCTGACCACCAGGATCAAAGGCCGGTCGGCGGCGCGGCGCAGCAAGACCAGAAGCAGGGCCTTCGCTGTGGGCGTCAGTCCAGAGACACGTATCCGCCCCGTGCCCTCCTTGAGATGGGAGGCTGCACGCGTGAAGCCGGGCAGGATTTCTACGTCCGCGAAGAGTTCGTGGACGAAGGGAAGCAGCATGCAGATTTGATTTTAACAGGAGCGGTCGGTGATGTGATGGGAACGAAAGTCAAATTCTCCACCCAGTTTCGGCAAAATCGGGAAGACAAGGATGCACCCTGAACGCTGGCTTGGCTCGCGGAACGGACGAAGGCTTCCGTCCCTACACAAGCAAGACACTCACTTGCAAGTTGCAAGTGAGATTGATACTGTATTCCGCGTGGCGAGCAAAGCGAGGGCCCGGCGCCGGTCGGGTTGTCCGGTCAGCATTTCGCTCGAACGATTCGGAGATCGCTGGTCGCTGCTGATCGTGCGCGACTTGATGGTCCGCGGGTTTCGAACATTTCAGCAGTTTCAGCGCTCGGGAGAAGGGATTGCGACGAACATCCTGGCCAACCGTTTGCGCCGGCTCGAAACGGCAGGCATCGTAACGACCGAAACGGACGCGAGCGATGGAAGGCGCGTGAATTACCGCCTCACGGAAAAGGGCATCGACCTGGCGCCGGTGCTGCTGGAATTGCTGATTTGGGGCGCGCGGCATGAACAAACACAGGCTCCATGCGCGGTAATTGAACGCATGGGAAGGAATCGGGAACAGGTTCTTGGGGAAGTTCGGCGGCGATGGCTGGAGCGCGATGCGACGCCGATCTTGCCATCCTTTGCGGACAAGAAGCATTCAACGACAAAATCTTGAACAGCGTCAACTCTCGGGAGGACTTAATGATTTCGAAGCGCAATACGCAACTTTGTGGCGTAGTAGCTCTGCTGGTGTCCTCGGCATTCGGGCAAACACTCACCCAGGCGGACCGCGAAAAAGGACTGCAATATCTCGAGCAGACGCGAGATGGGGTTGTTGCCGCCACGAAAGGCTTGTCTGAGGCTCAACTGAAATTCAAGCCTGCTCCCGATCGCTGGTCCGTGGCGGAGGTTGTTGAACACATCACGCTGGTCGAGGGAGCGATCTATGAGAACGTAACGGAGAGGATCATGAAAGCGCCGGCGGGAGCGGCCGATCGCGACACTGCGAAGATCGATGCGCAGGTCTTAGCCAGGGTGCCGGACCGCAGCCACAAAGTGAAGGCGCAGGAACAGTTTGTTCCCACCGGGCGCTGGCCCGCTTCGGACACCCTGGATCAGTTCTTGAAGGTGAGGGTGCGGACGGTTGCGTTCTTTGAGGCGACGCCGGATCTGCGCGACCATGTCGGCGGAGACAGCCCGTTCGGCCCTCTCGACGCGTATGAGTGGATTATGTTCACGGCAGCGCACAGCGAGCGTCATACGAAACAGATTCTGGAAGTGAAGGCGGATCCGAATTTTCCCAAGCAGTGAAGAACGCGGTACATTGGGCACAGATCGAACATTAATTTGGAGAGCAGGAAAATGAGCAAGGTACGAGTTCTGGTGGGCACCCGCAAGGGCGCATTCATTCTGGAATCGGATGGCAAGCGCGACCAGTGGGAGATCAGCGGTCCGCATTTTGCGGGCTGGGAGATGTATCACGTGAAAGGATCGCCTGTCGATCCCAATCGAATTTACGCTTCACAAACCAGCGGATGGTTCGGGCAGATGATTCAGCGCTCCGATGATGGCGGCAAGACCTGGCATCAGCCGGGAGTCGAACCGGCTCCGCCGACCGAACCCGGACAAATGCCCAAGCCCGGGAGCAACAAGTTCGTCTACGATGCGGCGGCCGCGCCCATGACGACGCATCAGTGGTACGACGGAACGCAGCATCCGTGGGAGTTCAAGCGGGTGTGGCATCTGGAGCCGTCGTTGAACGATCGCGACACGGTCTATGCCGGGGTGGAAGATGCGGCATTGTTCCACTCCACGGACGGCGCGGTGAGCTGGCAGGAGCTTCCTGGTTTGCGCGGGCATGGCACCGGGCCGAAATGGCAGCCGGGAGCAGGCGGCATGTGCCTGCACACAATCATTCTTGATCCCAGCGATCCCAAGCGAATTTACATCGCCATCTCGGCGGCGGGCGCGTTTCGCACGGACGATGGGGGCAAGAGCTGGAAGCCGATTAACAAAGGACTCTATTCCAAATATATTCCCAATCCGACGGCCGAGATCGGGCACTGCGTGCATCATGTCGCCATGAATCCGAAGCGGCCGGGTCTGCTGTTCATGCAGAAGCATTGGGACGTGATGCGTTCTGACGACGCAGGCGACAACTGGAAAGAAGTCAGCGGAAACCTGCCAACGGATTTTGGATTCGTGATCGATGTCAACGCGCACGAGCCGGAAACGGTTTATGTCATTCCGATCAAGAGCGATTCCGAGCATTTTGTGCATGAGGGCAAGCTGCGCGTGTTTCGCAGCCGCAGCGGCGGCAATGAGTGGGAGCCTCTGACCAAAGGACTGCCGCAGAAAGATTGCTACGTAAACGTGCTACGGGACGCGATGGCGGTCGACTCCCTCGACAAGTGCGGGATTTATTTCGGCACCACCGGTGGACAGGTCTACTGCTCGAATAATGCCGGGGATTCCTGGGCTCCGATCGTGCACGATCTACCGGCGGTATTGTCGGTGGAAGTGCAGACGCTGCAGTGATTTTTCGGTCATGTCAATTCAAGATGCAAAACGGCCTACGACGCAGAGGCCGCAGGGTACGAGTGAGCAACGCCCGGTTCGTACTTTGAGCGATCAGCGGGCACGCACGGTGACGATTTCTGAGATGGTCAGAAACAGGGCGTAAGCCGCAAAAAGAAACGCCCCATATTTTCCGCCGCTTTCCACACGCAGGTGCGGCATGAAGCGGCTGAAGTTGGAAAGCAACGCGGCCTCGCCAAACATACCGGGAAGCGCAATCAGAAGCGCGGCCGAAGACCAATTTGCCGCAGGAGTCTGCCGCCACTTCAGAATCAGAATACAGATTACCGCGGAGAGGACAGGCGTAAGAATAAAGTTGATCCAATACGCCTGAGGGCTGCTTTCAAATACTCTCGGCCCTCGCACTTCATACCAGAGCGTGCCGACAATCCAGAAGGCCAGGCCAAAAGCCAGAAACAGCCACATGTCGAATAGTTTCATGATGCGCTCCTGATTTACGCCCTCTTGATGTACCGCTTGGTACACTTATTATGTACCATATGGTACAGTATAGGCAAGCATGGTGCGGAAACAGTCGCGGGATGTACGTAAAGCACTGGTCGAGCGCTGCCTGGCTGCTTTTGTGCATGCCGGAACGCTGGATCTCAGCCTCGACGATCTCGCCAGGTCTGCGCGAAGCAGCAAGCGCATGCTGATTCATTATTTTGGCAGTCGCGAAACCTTGGAAGAGATGGCAATGTCGCTGTTGGAAGAACAGTTGCGGTCACGCTTCCGAGCGGGCGCGTTCCCACCGCATGCATCCACACACGATGTCATTCGGGCTCTATGGGACGGAGTCACTCAACCGGCGTCGAGAAGCCTGCTCTTACTCACTATGGATCTGACGCGGCGGGGCTGGCGCGGGTCGGCGCGCGGTCGTCGCTTCTTCGAAGAACAGCAGAGATCATGGTCGGAAATGCTGCGGCAGTTTATGCCCGATCCGGAGACAGTCGAGATCTTCCTGCAGTTGTTTCAGGGCGCAGTGCTCGTTTACCTTGCTACTGGGGACCGCGACCGGGGCCGGCGGGCTTTGGACCGCTTTGCTGCCGGAATGTCGCGCGCCAAGCACAGAACGTAGACGCATTGCTAAAACAAAGGTGATGGTTGCAGCGTTGCAAAGGAAGTCAGTGCGGCCGCGCGCTAAAGTCCGGTAATTTCGGGATTTGTCATGATTCGAGTCATTCTTCCTTATCATCTCCGCAACCTGGCGCATGTCGGCGAGGAAGTCACCCTCGAGGTCGACGGCGCGGTGACGCAGCGATCGGTGCTGGATGCGCTCGAGGCGCGCTATCCCATGCTGCAGGGCGCGATTCGTGATCACATCACCCAGCAGCGGCGCCCGTTCTTGCGATTCTTTGCGTGTGAGGAAGATCTGTCTCACGAATCGCCGGATGCACCGCTGCCCGAAGCGGTTGCGTCGGGGAAAGAGCCGTTCATCGTGATTGGGGCGATTGCAGGCGGGTAGTTCGGAATTCGCCCACTTCTGGCGATGACGGCCAGAAGTTCGGCACCCAAACTTATTCTAAATTTCGTGGTTCATCCCCGCAGCAGTGGGCGTGTCAGGCAGGTCGGCCCTCCGCCACCGTTGATGCAGAGTTCGCCGCCGGGGAACGTGCTCAGCTGGAATCCCGCGCGGCGCAGCCGTTCATTCGTCTTGTAATTCTCCTCGAGTGCCAGCAGACGCTTGTGGCCGAGCGCCAAAACGTTGCAGGCCAGCGTGTCACGCTCGGCGGAAGCGATCTCAATAAGGTTGAAGCCCCGAGATTCGAAGAGTTCGACGGTCTCAACGGCGAGCC
>JASHPL010000034.1 GCA_030038125.1 Candidatus Sulfotelmatobacter sp. | reverse complement strand
CAGCAAGGCGAGCGACAATCCGAACTCTGCGATCACGAGCAGATCACGCACCCGCCGATCTGCAAACCCTGCGCTGGCGGTACGGGTCACATCCTTCAAAGATTCGTTCACGTTCACTCGCGCTGAACTGAACGCCGGAGCCAGTCCAAAAACAATCCCTGTGCCCACCGCAAGCGCGGCAGTGAACAACATCACGAGTCCGTTGATGGCGACGCCTTCGACGTGAGGCGCATCGGGAGGAGTCAGCAAAACCAGAATCCGCGAGGCCAGTGGGGCGAAAGCTAGACCTGCGAGTGCGCCAGTGAGCGAGAGCAGAACACTTTCTACCAGGAACTGCCGAGCGAGCCGGCTACGGGATCCGCCCAATGCGCTGCGGATTGCGGTTTCCTTCTGGCGTCCCGTCGCGCGCACAAGCAGCAGGTTGGCTACGTTGGCGCACGCGATCAACAGCACAAGTCCTACGGCGATCAACAACACAATCAGCGTCGGTCTCGCATACTTCACGACCTGATCGTGCAGGCCGACGACGGCTACTCCCCAGCCGCGCGATTCCGGATATTGCTGCTCGATTTGCGCTGCAATCGAATTCATATTGGCCTGAGCCTGCGCCAGACTGACGCCGGGCTTCAGACGCGCGATTGCGTGATATTCATGGGCTTCGCGCCCCGGGTCCAATGGCTCGATTCCGGAGAGCCAGAGCTGGGAGTGCGGGTCCAAAAACGACGAGTAGTCGTCCGAAAAGGTGGGCGGCAAAATGCCAACGACCGGATAACTCTCGCCATTGAGCGAGATCTGTTTGCCGACCAGATCAGGATCTCCTCCGTACCGCTGCTGCCAAAGTCCATAACTCAAAAGGACGGTGGTTTTGTCCTGTCTGTTTTCTTCGGGCAGGAACAAACGTCCCCGCAACGGCTGAACGCCAAGCACGGAGAACAGATTGGCACTGACTTGCTCGCCCGCGATCTCTTCCGGCTTATGGTTTCCGGTAATGTTAAAGGACCTGGATTCAAATACCGCCATGCTGGCGAAAACTTGGTTTTGCTTTTGCCAGTCGACAAAGTTGTCGCCAGAAATAATGTTCTCGAACCAGCCACGATGTGGATTCTGTTCCCACAACATGACAAGCTGGCTGGCGTTCGGATATGGGAGAGGGCGGAGCAGGACTGAGTTCACGACGCTAAAGATTGCTGTGTTTGCACCGATGCCGAGCGCGAGAGTCACGAGGGCAACCGTGGTAAACCCGGGATTCTTGCGCAATTGTCGCAGCGCGTAGCGAAGATCTTGTGCCAGTCCGCTCATCTCAGGTTCGCCCTCCCGCTCGCACCGTTGGTGTTACAGTGTGCAGGCGGGTGCTTGGTCCTCGCTATCTCTCCTCGCAAGACTCTTACCAATCCAGTACAACGTGTAACCGCCTGATGGCAAAGGGCCACGGAATACCCCTGTCGAACCGTTGTTCGTGAAGGTGTCCACCGCTGGCTTTAGATGTCCGGAGGCGAACGATAAGCCATCGGTCAACTACATCCTAGTAGTACGTTGCTGAGAAGAATGCAGTCGCTTGGTTCCGTACTTCTTCAGACGAATCCTTCAGCAATTGCGCAATGTGCCAGAGATCAAGGCGAGTGGAGTCATCCTCCGCGCGAGATGCCATTCCCGCGATACTTTCGGCGTGGGATTGAAGTACTGTAGCGAGCATCTCTAGATTGCAAACTGCTGTTTCGTATTGGCTTGCATGGTGGGCGAAGTGTATCCCACAAGATCGGCCTAACGCAATTCCATTGCCATTTAACGCGGCGCGTCGTAAGCAAATTCAGCCACTACCCGAAATCCCACGAAAGCAGCTTTTTGACTGATTGCCGCGCCAGGTCTCGATGAATAAAGGAGAGCCTGATGTCGAGCCCAACACCCCCGTGCGGAGACACCACACCCTCCAGTTTGAACAGGGCGTTGCGAAACGGCTTGCTTTTGACCATTGGATGAATCTGGATAAGATCATCGAGAATGACCGTGCGCGAGCGTCTACGAAAGAAGAACACTTCTGCAATGAGGGGATTGCCTTTGAAGGCAAGCTGGTCGAAATCGTCCTTCCAGGCCTGAGGCGGTTCATCTCCTAAAGCCGCCAGCCTCCAGACGTGCCTTGGCGTCGCCGCGAGAAGGCGTCTCACCGGCCCAAGTTCCGTGATTCGTTTGAGCGTCTCGAACGACACCGGATCAGGAGAATTTACCCCAGACTGAACCATCAGAGAGCTTCGCGACGGTCATGCGGGTCGTAAACATGAACCCCATGTCTCGGACGTTCGGGCCTTCCACGATCCACAGGCCGTCAGTGATTTGCTCCCATTTCGCCATTAGGTGTGTACCTTTTGGAGAATACCAAACGCCTGAGCGGAGTGTTTTGCGTCTCAGAGCAGAAGCAGCAAGGGGAGTGTCGATTGAATGATGGGCGATCTGGAAGCTGACCAAACGACTCCAAAAGTGACGGAATGCGGCCGCCGCCCTAGGCGCTCAATCCTTCTCGGCTATTCAAAGATCGCGCTCTCCATGTTTTAACTACCAAGCCGTAAAGAGTCATTTCACGGTTCTGTTAGCGAACTGGTGGTGAAGTCACCTGCTTCCAGTTCGGGCCTAGCGCCGTGCAGCCCTGTCCATTGCTGTAACCATAGTGTTGTGTCAGGTCGTTCACGCAATCAGCACCGATACCCACCTGGTATCTGTTTCCGTCTGCATCGACTTTGTTTTCCTGCTCAGCCAAGGTTGCGATCTCGTTCTCGTTGCGCTCCAGATTTCCCTGGCTGAAGCCATTCCCAAGAGCAACCTGTGAGTCTTGCATGAACTGGCCAAACTGGCTAATCATCTGTGACCGCTGTTGGAAGCCATCCCGCTCCTGGTTGATCATCGTGTTGACAGTACGGCTCTGGTTGGCTTCATTCTGGGCGACTAAGGCGAGGATTCGGTTTGTATCGTAATGCAGGCTAGAAAAGACCTTTTCGAACAGCGGGAGGTCTTGATCAAAAAGGTATTCCGGTGCCTCCGCCTTCCAGTAGGCGATCGTCCAGATCCCAAAATTGTCGGATCGCGGTTGGGTCGTAAAAATCACAGCTGCACCACGCATCGCCCCGGCACCAGGAGTACGAAGGGTGTAGCGGTAGAAGACCAGAGAACTGGATTGTCCAGTCCGCTGTTCACGTAAGACTCGCAAGTCTTGCATCGCTCGATTGAAGCGAGGATAAAGCTGGCGCACGACCTCTGCGGGAGCTATCGGATTCGCCACGACGGGAAAGACCTGCGAGGCATAAGGGGCGAATTGGCCTAGAATCCGTTGATAAGCGCGGAAGTGTTGAATGTCGATGGCATTGATGGTGCCCCATGCCACTGACTCCTGCCTTGTGCTCTGGGCAAAGGTGTTGCGCATTTGGGCAGTTCGGACTTGCCAGCCCGTAGGCATCTGCACCGAAAACGTCCCATCAGAGGCGTAGATCGGCGCAAGCGAGAAAACGGTAGGTGTCGCTGACGCCGTCCCTGAGTTGGAGGCACGACCTTGCGCACCGCGCTGGGCCAAAAGACCGCCCATGGCCACCAGAACGATAAACGCTACTGCCGTCAGAATCGCACGCATAACTTTTTTTCTCCCCTCTTAGCCGGTCTGCTCTGTTCGCTTGTAAATTCCATTGCTTGCCCGGCTTGTTTTGCGCTTGCTACCTCATAACGCGCAAAGGGAAGAGAAAGGGGATCAACTCGTACGAGGTTCTGGTGATTTTAGGGAGGATCGGAGGAGCTAACGATCGCTCCGGCCTGCTCCGCCTTCGGCCGACCCTGATGCATCCAAGGCTTTCGTGAACTTTTCGAGATTTGCTCGAATGACCTTTGCCGAGAAGAATGTGTCTTCGCCGCTGTGTTGGCTGATCAGCGTCATCGCCTGACCCTCGGTTTCCGCAGCCTGGCGGACGTTTCCCAGTGCGAAGTCTGCAGAGGCCAGCACGTTAAGGACGTCCGGATCGTTCGGATCCATCTCCTCCGCCTGTTGCGCAAACTTCAGGGATTCGGCTGGATTACGCAACTGCTCGGGATCGCACGTGAGAAGAGCATAGGCGTACGTCAGCTTCTGGTTGGCGGTTGCGATTTTCGAAGCTGCCAAACTTCTCTCGATCTCCAGACCACGCCGGCTTTGGCTTTGCGCCTCTTCCTTGCGGCCGGATTGCCCGAGAAGGTGGCCGAAGCTCACCAGACCTTCCCCGAGTTGCGCCCGGCGTTCGACATTGGTGGGATCGGCGGCGGCGAGTTCCGAAACCAGATCAATGGCGCGCCGGAAATAGTTGACTGCCTCGCTGAGGTTGTGAGCCGCCGCCAATTCTTCAGAAAGACTACGCAATCCCACGGCAAGATCAAATTTCGCTTGCATGTTCCTGGGATCGGCGGCGTACAAGTCCTCAGCAATCACCTGAGCTTTCCGATCCAGCTCGATCGCCTCCCGGTGGTCACCGCGCTGCCAGAGGCTCCTAGCCAAGCGGCTTTCAGCGACTGAAACTTCCCGCTCGGCCGTTGCATTCTCGTTGGTGGATGATGCGATCGCTGTAAAGTCCTTTAACGCGTTGCGATGGTGCTCTACCGCTCCATTCAGTTCTCCTTCGCCCAACAAAACGTCTCCGATCTTGGTTTCCGCAATCGCGAGGTTTTCACGAAGACTTTTGTTCTCCGGATGAGCGGTCAGCGCATTCTGGCTCAGCGTCAATGCGTCCTGAAAGAATTC
>JASHPL010000033.1 GCA_030038125.1 Candidatus Sulfotelmatobacter sp. | reverse complement strand
CGCGGCTTTGGAAACGATCGTTTCCATGATCACGATTCCCTGCATGCCCCCCGGAGAACTCTGTGCGCCACGCGGCGGCGTGTTGGTCAGAACGGTTGTGCCACGCCAGCGGATCGCGAGCGGCTGATAGAGTAACGAAACAATCATTCCCGACGTGTTCGCATCGCCGACGGCGTCGTAGGGTCCGTTATTGCAGATGACGAACATGTCAAGGGCGGTAATTCTTCCGTTCTTGGCGAATCCGACTTTCATCCGGCCCTGGAAGCCGGGCCGTGCTCGTCCGATGAAGTGCTCTTCTTCGCGGCTGACGCGCATCATGACTGGCGCGTTCGCTTTCTTCGATAGCAGCGCGGGAATGATGGCGAAGATGTAACCTGTGGCTTTGCTGCCGAAACCGCCTCCCGTGTACTCGCTAATGAGTACGATCTGGTCATCGGGCATGTTCAGCCAGCGCGAGAGACTTGCTAAAGTTTGCACAGTGCTCTGCGTGCCCATGTGAACGAACACTTTGCCGTTCTGCCAATAGGCTAAGGTCGTGCGCGGCTCCAGCGTTTCGTGGCTTGTGTCGGGGGTGAGAAACGTCTCGTCGAGAACCAAGGCTGCGTTCCTGAAACCGGCATCGAGATCGCCGACGGTCCACTCACCCTGCGCTTTCCCCATGGGCAAGCGGCCATGTTTTGCTTCGGCAAAATCGGCTTCCGTCCACTTCAGTTCGCCGATCTTTGGTAGTGGCGGAGTAGGAGGCTTCTCTCCGGGCTTTGGTTCCGGAATTGGCGGACGTACCCAGATGTTGCCGCCGATGCGCGGGTTCGGTCCGCCGGGGCGAAGCGTATCAAGCGGATCGATGGCAAACGGCAGAGGTTCAAACTCGATGTTGATGGCTTCAATTGCCTCGGCAGCCGTGGATTCGTCAACTGCGGCGACTGCCAGCACAGGCTCGCCATGATAGAGCGGCTCGTTGGTGAGCGCTTTTTCGCCCAGAGGATTGCCTTTGATCGTGACCCCGAGATCGGTAACCATGTCGGCGGGCGCTGGCAGATCATCTTGCGTAAGGATTGCCTTCACACCCGGCATTGCCAGCGCTTTGCTGACGTCCAAATGCTTGACCCGACCGTGCGGCACGGGACTCAGCAGCAACTTGCAAAACAACATGCCATCGACGCGGAAGTCCTCGGCATATTTCGCTTTGCCCGTTACCTTCGCGTACAGGTCAGGAGTGGGATAATCCTTGCCGATGAGCTTGTACTTCGCACCGAATTTCTGCTGATTGGGTTTCCATTCCGAACTAGACATGTTGCGCCTTCCTCATGTTTTCTGCGCCGCGCATCATGGCGGTGAGGATCTTGTCGTAGTCCTGGCAGCGGCACAAATTGCCCGAAAGCCCCTGCGCCATCTCCTGCCGAGTAGGATTGGGATTCTTCTTCAAGAATCCGACCGCGGACATAATGAATCCAGTCATGCAAAACGCGCATTGGAAGCCCTGTTCATCGATGACACCTTGCTGCACCGGATGCAGGCTGCCATCCGGTTTGGCCACCCCTTCGATGGTCAGGATTTTTCTGCCGCGTACGGTGTGTGTCAGGACGGAGCACGAATAATGTGGCACGTCGTCGAGCAAGACGGTGCAGGCGCCGCACTCGGCGCGATCACAACCCAGCTTGGTGCCTGTGAGTCCGAGTTTGTAGCGGAGGGTCCAAGCCAAAGTCTCCTGCTTCATCACATCGACGCGGCGCAGTTGGCCATTTACGTTGAGCGTGATAAGGCGCTCGCCCAGTCCGGGCGACTGCTGGCTGAACAGGGAAGGAGCACGAAACAAATAGGTCGCCGACGAGGCCGCCACGCCGCCGGCGATGACTCCCTTGATGAAGTTGCGCCGCGAAACGCCCTTCATCACCGGGTCCAACACAATTTCAAGTTTGTCATCCATACCGGGTCACCTCTCGTGCATTTAACTCCGCCCCATTTCGCACCTCCGCGCAAAATGCGGAATGCGCACCCGAAAGAGACCCCACCAGGCGTCCTAAAGATTTTACTCCCTCATTCGGCGAGAAATCTTGCCGCAGACCGTTGAGAATTTTAATGGAAAATGACAGCAGGCACTCAGTGATGGAATCAACCCAGAGCTGAACAACGCAAAAGTGGATCGCGCGCGGGATTACAACAATTCCGCCAGGAAACTCGGAGGGTTCACACCCAATCCTTGGCGTGTGCCCGACGTCGCTGGTGGTTGCCTCAGTAGTTCGTTGATCTCTCGATCAAGAATATGGAGTTGTTCCTCTCGAATCGAGGTGAACCGAAAGGGTTGCAAATATCCCGTCGGAGTTCGCATGGGAAACAGCAGTTCAGCGCGGGCTTGCACGATGCCTGCTCCGATGGGGAGAGTCAGACCGACCGGGATACGCTCTTCTATGTAGACCGCGAGATCCAGCAATCCACCGGTCAGAGATATCCTTTGCAACTTGGCAGCAATCTGCCGATTGTTTTCCAGTTGAATCGTGGCAAAAACGCACTCCGGCAAGGTAACCCGGGGAGCCCGCGGGCGAAGGTGACGGTGCACGCTCCGAATCATCGGCAACTCCATTGCCCCGGCTTCTCCGAACCGTTAGCTGCGGCGGCTACGCTGGGCAGCGGATGCAGACGTCCTGTCTGCCGCATCCCCTTCCAGTCGTATTCGTAGGCGGTTCCGCAGTCCAGGCAGATCTGATAATGGCGTCCGAACTCATCGCTACGCGGCCAGGTGAAGCGATGCGAGCAGGCTTGCTGAAGAAGACGTTGCAGGAATCTCATAATTTCTCCGCATGATTTCGCATCTTCCACTGATCGAACCAACGATGGAAGAAGGGCTTGTCGCGTCTGGCAAGCAGACTGTCGAGCGAGGACAGAAGCATACCCGGCGGTTGCGATTTGGATAAGAACTTGTCAACCGAGCGAAGCTTTTTCTCTGGGAGCGGACCGTACGCAGAGAGCAGCATAATAGGAACGTGCGCTTTGAGGCTTTTCATCCGAGACGCAACGACAGCGCCGTCGGTCCCGGGCATCTGGTAGTCGACGACCACAGCATCGATTGCATGCGAGCGGAAGAGTCGCAGGCCGTCTTCGGCGCTGGTGGCCTCCAGCACTTCGTAGCCGCTGTTCTCGAGAAGCATCTTGCGACCGATGAGCCCGTTCCAATGGTCATCGATGCAAAGGATCGTTGCTTTCTGCCGACGCTTCACCAGAGTATCCCGTCCGGCCAGAGCTTTGGTGCTGTGCGGCAGGACTCGGCGAAGAATCATGTCGCCAATCAGAAGGACAAAGTAGGCAAACTGATTGAACTACGTTCAGTCATAGGTCACAAATTACGAAGGGACACTCGAGTGACGGTTACCACGATTTCAGGAGCAAAACATCGGAGGTTTGCGTACGGGTGGAAAAGCCGGACGTTGTTTCTGTCTACCGCTTCCAGCGCTGGCATTTCTACTACAAAAACTTTATTCTTCGGAACTTCGCTGCGGTTAGGATGCAAGCGCAGAAGAAAGTACGATCTCATAATCCTGCAGGGGCGGAATCAGGCGCTGCAATTGCACCGAGTGTCCCCCACCTGGCCTCGAGTGTCAATTGCTTCCACTTCTGTCATGAACTCAATGTCAGTTTCTGACAATTGGTACCGATTCGAAATTCCCGCTCCTCAAACTGCGATAAGCAGCATCCAGAACGTGCTGATTCTGCCAGCCCTCTTCGCCTAAAGCCGGGAAGTGGCTCTTGCCTTCGAGCGCAGCGGAAAACATGTCAACTTGGCGCGCATATGCGTCCGTATTTAAGAGAGTCTCCCGTTCTGTGATGACCCCACTTTGTCGTAACTCAAGCTCGACCGGATCTTCGACACTGAATGCATTGTTGGCCGCGAGCGTGCCCCTCTCGCCGACAACCTCGAGAGGCGTTCGGTAGGCTGCCCGGGTGGATAGCAAAACCGAACCGAGAGTTCCCGAAGCAAACTCCAGGGAAAGAACGGCGGCGGCTTCCACCGTTCCGGAGTCCGAATCTGAAATCGCGAGTGCTGCGACGCGTATGATCTCGTCCTGGAGGATGAAACGCAACGCGTCGACGCAATGTACTCCCACATCGGCAATTGGGCCTCCACCCGCGATCTTAGCGTCATGGATCCATTTGCGGACGTGATTTCTGCCCGGGAAAGAAAACTCTGAGCGCACGAGAACTGGCCTGCCGATCTGGCCGGCTGCGATGCGCTCACGGATTCTTTCGACGCTGCGATCAAAACGAAGCACATGGGCTACGCCGAGCAACAGATTGGCGTGTCGCGCAACCTCGACCATCTGCTGGCATTGGTTGGCATTCACAGCCATTGGTTTTTCGCACAGTACCGGCTTGCCGAACTGAAGCGCCAATCGGACATTCTCTAAGTGACAGCTGTTTGGGGTAGCCACGAGAACGGCATCGACGTCGGGACAAACACAAAGGTCGGCGGCTGAATTGAAAATGTGTGGAATATTGTATTGAGCGGCGGAAGCGCGTGCTTGTTTCATGTCGCGGCGCGAGAGTGCAGTCACACGGCTGTTGCGGGCAAGCGCAAAACCGGGCATGAGGCGGCGCACCGCATGAAGCCCGAAACCGACGATGCCGTAGCGGATCACAGACGGAAATAAGAGTTTAACTCACGCCCTCCTGGCCTTCTCTTGTTGAAGACATCCTCACAATTCTCACTTCGCGCATCCCAAGGATTCCTTGGCAAGTGACGCTGTGAAATACTGGCAAGCGTTACACTGTTTCCTTCTTTGACTGCGCGTCGTCTATTACAAAATTCCATTTGCAAGAGTGGTGCAGATGCTGTCGAAAGATTAAAGCGGATGGGGCAAGGGGACTGCGCACTCCATGAACGGTGCTGAGAGTCTAATTCGAACGCTAATATGCGCGGACGTCAGGGTCTGTTTTTCCAACCCCGGCACATCGGAGATTCACATCGTCCAGGCATTAGACCGGATTCCGGAAATGCGCTGCGTCTTAGGGCTCTTCGAAGGTGTCATCTCCGGCGCGGCAGATGGCTATGCTCGAATGAGCGGTAAGCCTGCCTGTACACTTCTCCATCTCGGACCAGGACTAGGAAATAGTCTGGCCAACCTGCATAACGCAAGCCGCGCGAAGGTGCCCATCATCAACCTCGTTGGACAGCACGCTACATATCATCTTCGTCACGATCCCCCGCTCGCTTCAGATGTTGAGGGCATTGCCAGCACGTACTCGAAGTGGGTTCGCTCGAGCTCGAGTTCTACCCAAATCGGCCATGATGCGGCCAAGGCAGTCATTGCCGCTCGAACGCCGCCGGGACAGATCGCAACTCTGATTGTCCCCGCAGATGTTGCTTGGAGTGACGGGGGCTCAGTCGCAATGCTTCCGCCGCTGCCGCAGGCAGCGATGCCTTCCACCTCGTCGATCGAACGCGCCATCGATCTGCTCCGTTCGAATCTGCGCACAGGGATTCTTCTTTCCGGCAGCGCGCTGTACGGTAAAGGTCTTGTTGCGGCAGGTCGAATTGCGAGTGCCACCGGAGCCAGATTATTTGCACCCTATCCTGTGGCGCGGCTCGAACGCGGGGCTGGACTTCCAGTCGTGGAGCGTGTTGCCTACGTACTCGAGCAGGGAATCGAACAGTTCCGAGAGTTTCGTCAGTTAATTCTAGTGGGAGCCTCGGCGCCCGTGGCGTATTTTGCCTACCCAGGCAAGAACAGCGTGTTCACTTCTGCCGACTGCAAGATCCACACCCTCGCCGCTCCGAACGAAGATCTGATTGGCGCGCTGGAGGCCGTGGCAGAGGCAGTCTCAGAGAAACGTGAACAAGCTTTCGGTCAGCAACTTGAGCGTCCACCGTTGCCGAAGGGTGAGATTACGCTGCCCGGTCTCGCCGCTGTGGTCGGTGCGATTCTTCCGGAGAACACAATTATTGTCGATGAATCGAATACCTCCGGACGGGGAATGATGGCGGCAACCAAAGGTGTTTCTCCCCATGATTGGCTGGGAAATACAGGCGGATCCATCGGGATCGCGTTGCCTCTGGCGTTGGGGGCGGCGGTGGCCTGTCCTGAAAGACGCGTGCTGTGCCTGACCGCCGATGGCAGCGCGATGTACACCCTGCAAGCGCTCTGGACCATGTCTCGGGAGAAACTGAACGTCACAACGGTTGTGTTCGCGAACCGGGATTACGCCGTACTTAAGCGGGAGTTCTCTTATCTGGGAGCAGGAAGCCCCGGTCCTCGCGCGTTGAATATGTTTGAGATCGGTCGCCCGGATCTTGACTGGGTGAGTTTCGCCAAGGGAATGGGAGTACCGGGTACACGCGTCGCTTCGCTGGAAGCATTTTCGAAGGCACTGCAAGACGGATTTGATGCGGAGGGTCCTACGCTGATTGAGGTGCCGTTGTAACGGCACGACTCGGCTGATCGTCGGGGATCAGCTTTGCCAGCTCTCCTTTAATAATCTTACCTGTTGCTGTAACCGGCATGGCAGAGAGTAAGACGACCCGAGATGGCCACTTGTATGGCGCCAGGCGCTGGGCCGCATATTCCTGGAGTTCCCTGGTGGAGATCGATGCTTCTGGAACAGGTTGAATGAAGGCGATGATCTCCTCATCCCCCTTGAGCGATCTACCGATCACCGCGGACTGCGCTACTCCGGGATAACTATTGAGGACGCCCTCCACTTCGGCAGGATACACATTGAAACCAGAACGGATGATCAGATCCTTGGTGCGTCCCACCAAAAAAAGATTTCCATCTTCCATCCGGCCGAGATCGCGGCTATTGAACCAACCCGCGGCGTCTATCGCGGCAGCCGTTTCTTCGGCAGCGCGATAATAACCCTTCATGATGTTCGGTCCCCGC
>JASHPL010000323.1 GCA_030038125.1 Candidatus Sulfotelmatobacter sp. | reverse complement strand
CGTCACGAATTCGTACGCTGCAAGGTTCAAGTAATCGAAATAGGCTTGCCGGCAGGCAGCACATTCCGCGACGTGCTGTTCCAGTTCAAGCAGTTCCTCCCCTGACGCTTGTCCAATGCTGGCGGCTGCGCAAAGTTCTTCAAAGTGTTCGTGTTTCAACAAGTCTTGCCTCTTTCAAGAGACCAAGGCTGCTCTCGCTCCTCCCCGTTACTGGCCAGGTCCAGGAACGAGCGAAGCTGCTGCAGACCCCGGTAATAATGATGGCGCACATTTGAAAATTTCTCATTTCTGCGTTGCGCTATCTCTTTGAAATCCAACCCTTCGAAAAAAAACATCTTTATAGTCTGCCTTTGCGCGTCCGATAGCGCCTCCAAGGCTTGTGTCGTAAGCCGTTTTACCTCCTGCGGCTGCAGGCGGGTCGGCGACCAAAAGCTGTTTGCCTCATCAATCGCGCTTACTTCAGTCTTGCTGTAGACATGCCTAACCAGCAGATAGTTCAAGTGATTGGTGCTTCGGCTATACGCGTATTGCAGAAGCCATACTTTAAGAGTCCCTCTGGCGGCATCAAATTGTCCCGCCTTGCGATAAATTTCCAGGAAAACCGACTGAGTGACGTCCTCCGCTTCTGCCGCATCTCGCACAATGTGCAGTGCAGTCACATGAACGAGGCGATGGTACCTCTTAAAAATCACCGCGAATGCATCCGTATTCCCCATTTGAAGCTGCTGCATCACTCGCTCGTCGTCGAGCACCAGGAGATCCGTATACGAAATGCGGACGTGGCAATCGCAGGAACTCATGTGAGATGCAAAGGAGCTATGGGACGCGCTGTGTATATCACAGAAGGACGCCAGGAAACACGCAGAAAATTTTTATTTTCTAGGTGGGACAAGCTGTCTTTCCTAGCGGCATACCAAAGATGAGTATTTCGCGAGCAACACTTCGACCCTCCAACCGCTGGCCCATGCCCGACCAACGGAACCGTCTGCGAAGGAACCTCGGATGACGCTGTTGAACCTAGCGGCCGTACTGTTTTGTTTGGAATCGCTCGCGGCCGGGCAATCCCAGCTTGAGCGAGCGCGGGAACTCGTCGCAAGGGGCTCGCTCAAGGACGCTGAGGTGAAGTTGCGCCACATCATCGCAGCCGACCCGAACAGTGCAGATGCACGGGTCTTACTCGGAACCACTCTGGTTCTGGAAGGCGTTCGTAGTGAATCGTTGGAACAGCTGACCGTGGCTGTGCACCTGCGCCCAAACTCGGCGAATGCACACAACCAACTTGGCATGGCTTTTAGCCGGTTTCTCGACGTTAGACCAGCCCGTCAGGAGTTTGAGAAGGCACTCGAGCTCGATCCCAATCTAGCAGAGGCTCACGTTAACCTTTCGCTGATCCTTGCCCAAGCCGGCGAACTAGGTCCAGCCGGCGAACACCTTGATCGTGCTATCGAATTACAGGGCAACACTCGAGCGGCGGCGTATACCCATTACATCCGGGCCAAAATCTGGGCTGCCCAGGACCAGACTGAAAAGTCCATTGCCGAATTTCAGAAAGCCGTCCGGTTGCGGCCTGATTATGCTGATGCCTGGTCGGACCTGGGCGGAATGCGACGCCTCGCCCTCGATTGTGTTGGTGCCGTGAAGGCGTTGGAGCAGGCAGTCGCGCTGAAGCCAGAGGACGCATTAGCCCAATATCGCTTGGGTCAGTTGTACCTGCAAGAGGGAAAGGTCCAGAAGGCAGTCGGGCATCTGAAGCAAGCTTTGGCGCTTGCTCCCGATGATCGCGCCACGCTTTATAACCTGATGCTTGCGTTGAGGAAAACGGGTCGCTCAGAGGAGGCAAAACCGATCGAGGCCCGGATGGCTGAACTGCAACATCAGAGTGACCGGGCCTCAGAAGTAGGACTCGCGTCCACCCGTCTGAACAGCGAAGGAGTAGAACTTGAAAAATCAGGGGACATCCGTGCAGCCATTGCCAAGTACCGGGCGGCTCTGGATCTGGATCCTACCGGATTCGGCTTCCGATTGAATTACGCGCTCGCACTGTGCCGCCTTGGCCGCTGGCAAGATGGAGAGGCAGAACTGCGAGAAGTGTTACGACTCGATCCAGACAATGCAGATGCTGCTAAGGCGCTCTACATCGCAAGGGAACAGGCGAAAGCAGAGCGAGCGAGTGTTCCGAAGCGTCCCTAACTCTTATGTTGCTCGCATTCGGGCAAAGCCATTCCGGCTGTCGGACTTGTGAACCGCCGAAACGGTCGGCACACACACTGAGGAGATGCGATTGCGGTGAGAAGTTCGATTCTACTCTTAGGATGCCAAGGTGATCCCGCTCAGAGAAGTCGAAAGGTCCAGATCCATTTTGTTTCTCGTAGCGGTTTCATCAGTGGCAAGCTGGCTTGCAGCCCAAGGAACCCAACACGCCAAAACGGTATCGGTCAGGATCAAGCCGGGCGAAGTCCATTTTGTAGACATCGCCTCGCAGGCCGGACTGAGCGCGCTCAACGTTTACGGCGGCGATACGCATAAGGAATTTATTATTGAAACCACCGGCAACGGGGCGGTCATTTTCGATTACGATAACGACGGCTGGCCCGACATTTTTCTTCCCAACGGTTCGACAGTAGACGGATTCCCAACGGACAAAGCCCCGACCGGACACCTCTATCACAATAACCACGACGGAACGTTTAGCGACGTCACATCCCGCGCAGGGTTGGCGCGCCCAGGCTGGGCGCAAGGCGGGTGCGTCGGCGACTACGACAATGACGGCTCTCTCGATTTGCTCGTCACTTATTGGGGACAGAATGTCCTTTATCACAACAACGGTGACGGGACATTCACCGATGTGACTGCCCAGGCCGGGCTCACGACTTCGCGATCCGAGTGGAGTACCGGCTGTAGTTTTGTAGATTATGACCGCGACGGCAAGGCAGACATTCTCGTGGTGCGTTACGTGGATTTCAATTACGACGCAGTTCCGCGGCCGGGACAGGGACACTGGTGCCAGTGGAAGGGGATTGATGTAATGTGCGGCCCGCGCGGCCTCAAGGCGGGCACAGATGCGCTTTATCACAACAACGGCGATGGCACGTTTACCGATGTATCCGAGAGATCCGGCATTCTCAATACAACGACATGTTACGGATTCACCTCGCTGACGGCGGATTTCGATCACGATGGATGGCCAGATATCTATGTTGCATGCGACTCAACCGCCGGCATTCTTTATCACAACAACCACGATGGGACGTTCACCGACATCGGAAAGAAAGCCGGCGTAGCGTACAACGAGGACGGATCCGAGCAGGCAGGCATGGGCCTCTCCGCTGACGACTTTACTCACAGTGGGAATCAGGACCTCGTCAAAACTAACTTCAGCGACGACACCCCAACGCTCTACCTTAATCGTGGAGGAAATCAGTTCGATGATGTTACTGACGGCTCCGGGCTTGGTAGGATCAAGAACTGGTTGGGATGGGGTGTGCAATTCTATGACTTTGACAATAGCGGTTGGCCCGGGATCATGATTGCCAATGGGCATGTGTACCCCGAGGTGGATGGTAAAGCGTTGGGCACAAGTTTTCGCGAACCAAAGGTTGCCTACTACAACCAGCGCGATGGCACGTTCGCCAACATCACCGCCGACGCAGGCTCGGTTCTGAGCGAGCCACATTCTGCTCGCGGCATGGCACTCGCCGACCTGTTTAATGATGGTCACCAGGAAGCTTTGGTGAACAACATGAACGAGAAAGCGTCACTTTACTACAATACTTCTCCGATCGGGAACTGGATCAGTCTTCAACTGATTGGTGTGAAGTCGAATCGTGCAGCTCTGGGCGCTGTTGTGACCGTCGAGCAAGGTAGGGATAAGCACGAAAAGGAAGTGCGCAGTGGGGATGGCTATATCTCGCAGAGCGACCTGCGCCTGCATTTCGGCCTCGGCAAGTCCCCCAGGGCGCAGAAGGTTGTGATTCGCTGGCCCAGCGGACTGGTTGAGACGCTCTCGGATCTTCCCGCGAATCGCTACTACGTTGTTCGAGAGGGCAGCGGCGTTGACCAGAGCAAGACGCACGCAGTGAGTTCGGAGCGGAATAACGCGTCCTGGCTGAGATCACTAGCTGTCGTGAAGCGATAGAAAAGCAACGTGTGCGGGCACCTGTTGTTCAATCTCGTCTGGGGTGACCAGCCACGGACCAAGCGGCACGAATGTATCCGCGCTTTTCCCCTTCACCCATTGCCCACCGCGTTCGAGTTGAAGCTGCGCTCCGAAATAGTCATTGTGCAACGCGTAACCGGCGATGTATTCAAAGTCATGCTCTTTTGTAATGTATGTACCCTTGCGAGCGACAACGACCGCAAGTCTACTTCTCAATCCAGTTTCGTACCTCTACGTGGAATGACAATTGATCATTCGGATCTGCGAGCGAAGTCGTCGATTTGAAGAACACAACCGGCTTCCGGGGGGAGTTCCATTTTGCACTCTTTCGCACGGTCGGGGAAGTTTAAGCCAATACAAATAATCTTGCGCGGCCTGGCAATAGGAGGGCCAAGCCGGGCCGTGGGATCGACACGCGGCGCCGACGAACTATTCTGGGGCAGCCATCGCTCAAGCCGCCCAAGACCATCACTTGCGAAAAGTGCTCGTTGTAGTCAGGCGTGCAGGCAGAAGTATCCACACAGATTTGATGGTCGACAAGTACGCCAGGTTTTTCTTTGCCGAGTTCACCGAATCGGATCAGTTTCGTAGAGTGGATTCCTTTCATGCCATTTGATGAGGGTGCGACAGTTGTTTGAAGGATTCATCGATCGTCCCCGAGGGCGCACTCGTCGAGATGTCGACGCACTAAGTCTCTTCTTGCAGCTTCAGTCCAGTATTTCCGGAATGGATGGCGTACAGCTGCGCTCCATGGCGCAAATGCCGCAGTTCACCGGTGAAACTTCTCGGCGTGTCAGCATTGAGCAGCCCAGGTGCGCCGCTGAGTTTCGGCAGATACCCGAAAAGGGTGCACAGAACGGTCTCTGCAAAGGCTCCGCCGCCCGTACACTCTCGCATGCAGCCCTGACGCTGAGCGATGCGTACCGGAGCGTGGCGGTCTCGCCTCTTAACTCCGTAGAACTCTCGCGCCTGCGCGTATACACCTTCATAGATTGCGGCCTGAGTCCGTCGCAGAAAGGGCACTGCGATGTTCCAGTAGCCAAGGCGGCACAATGCGTCCACCGTCACGGCAGGCCAAGCGTCATAGGCGCCCATCGGCCCGTGGTCGGGGCGGTCAGAGTTCGACGCTGCCAGGTCGAGTTGGGATTGCGCGCGCATCCAATTTTCCATCAGCAGTTCGCGTTGAACGAAGTCAGCCATTTCGCGGCAAACGTAGGGCGGCAAATCTGCAGCCAGGAAACGACCGACAGCGGCGAAGTCGTAGCAGTGGCGCATTTCCACCCGTGTTCCATCGCGGTGAACACTTGCCCACACGCCCTTTCCCGGTTCGTAGAGCGTCATTACTGCTTTTGACAAGACCTCTGCCTCAAGGCGTAGCCGGCGGGCTTCGGCGTTATCGCCGTTTTCCTCGACAATCTCGGCAAGCTCTCGCATCATCCACACATTGGCGGAGTTGAACGAGGGGACCTTGTTGATATATGTCGGAACAAATTCCAGTAGATTGAGAGCGCCACCGTAATCAGCAAGTTGGTCTGTAGGATTCAGCCGAAGTTTCTTCCAATTTGTCGCTAGAATGTGAATGCGTTGCAGCACCGTCTGGTCAGCGATCTTCTCCCGGAGGAACTCCGTATCCTGCGTAACGACGAGATACGACCAGGCCAGCCGGAAGATCGAGAGGTCGTTTGCTGCATATCCGCGCAGATCCCATCCGGAGGAAACCTCCAGGTGCTTGGGCGAAGGTGGTCGTTCAGTTTTGAAAACGATAACCGCGCTCTCGTGCGGGTCCTGCTCGAGAAACAGCTTGATTTGCTCCTTCATCTGCCTGGGTTCGAGCAAGGCGAAAAGAGTAGAAAACAGCGAAGTGTCCCAGTAGAAAACCACCCCTTTGGGCCGTTCACCGCTGGTGACAAAGGTCCTGTTGCTCCACAGATTGGTTCGCAACAGCACAAGTAAGGTAAGCACACTACGATAGTAGATCTCACGGATCGCCGCATCATTGGTAATCAGCAGCGGCACGTTGCCTGAGAAAAACTCGTTGCCCGGCGTGAAAGCGCTCTTCCACCTCGTCTCCCATTCGACTTTGGTACGGTCCCATTGTGTCTCGAACCACGTGCTCGTAAGATCAGAGCGGCCGGGCTTGCCCGGTTCCACCACATACATCAGGAAACGAATTTCCCGGCTTTCACTTGGGGCGAGGCTCACCTGTAACTCGGCAAACTGGCCATCTGTCTTGTTTTGTGGAAGATCGAAAAAACGATAAACGTAGTCCAACTTCCATTTGTCCGGCGTGGCGCGGATCTCTCCAGGACCGATAAGTTCCCGGTTCAGTGGCCTCCAGCCCGCATCCACAGTCAGTGTTACGTGAAAAGATTTGGCGGTCACGCCGTTATTAGTGAACTTCACTCGCCACATGACCACCGTGTCTTCTATGACTAGCCTGTTTGTGGTGACTACGTCGAGATCGCCTACTTGTGCGCGGCGAACAGCTTCGAAGGCGAGCCACCTGCAGTTTGTACTCTCGTAGGAACGGTCATCAATTGTCAGGCCACAAAGTGGCAGCGAATAATAGATGGGCCAGCGTGGTCCAGATTCGTCGCCATAGAGTTGACCGCCGGGCAGGAAGTTGACTCCGACAAGATCCGGTGCGCAGGCGGCCATGTCGTGGAAATTATGGAGCGAAGGCATCTGCGCAAGTAAGCCACAATCTAGCCAGCCGGTTCCTAATTCGTCCAGCGTCGGTAACCCCGAAGCGCCCGACGGCGTTGCTGCGCTATCGGCAGCAAATCCAAAGGCCATGCCGGGAAGAAGTTCCGCCGAAAGTGCCGCCATACTAGTTTCGCAGAATGCCCGCCGGCTAATGCTTTTATGCAGTACGGAGGGAGTGTCGCTCCTGGCTTTATCCATCGTTTGACACATCTCCGTTCATCGGCTGGACCGGATTGACCCCTTCGGGAGCGTCGTGAGTCTCCCCAAAGACGGGACGCGCCGACACCGATGCTGCACCATCAGAAGATAATACGGCGACTCTTGGCCGAGTTGTTTTCGGAGGAATGAAGGATTCACCTTCCGTTGGACAAGATCGAGAACCACCGAATTGATCGGCTTGATCCTTTCCCTAAGCATTAGTATTCCTGACGTCAGTCCGATTTGTCCCAACCTGACGACAAGCGGGGTTCGGTCCTTCAATCTATCGCCGCGCATCAGTGAGTGCCAATGCACTCAGTGAGAGTCGATTGGAGATGCGAAGTCCTAGGGCTGTATCTGGGCGCCCGCTGCACAACCGGTCGCGGGTGCATGATCTCGGGCGGGAGCTTCAGATACAGCGACTTGAACGAAGCTGCTGCCGCGGCGGACGCTACCGAGTGGTGAGCCCGGAAAGTTCCGGCACGACTGACATAGCTTGAATTCTTCGTACCACTTCCGTGACAGCACCATGTACCTGGGGAGAGATCTCAGCACCGAGTTCAAATCGCCTTCCCTCGATTCCGTAGATCCGCAGCCGTATTGGAAGCTGATCCAGAATGAAAGCAAGTTCGATAGCTTCTGCGACACCTAGGCCATGGGTTGAAGTATTGATTCTGATGGAAGCCAGCTGGTGCCGTCCATCCCACACGTGAACCGTGCCTCTTGGCGCACCAGTCACCACCGTGTCGACCACGATCACATCGTCGGCACCATTCCAAGCGTCGATCAGATCCAGAGCTTCGCCGACGCGGGTTTTCGCTTCGATGCCGAGCTCCCGTAATCGCTGCGCGACCAGGATCCCGGCCCCATCGTCGCACCGCTCCCGATTCCCGCAACCAATGATAAGCATGCGCTTAATCCTTGACGTACTCACGCTCTACTACAACCTTCAGGAAGTGGGTGGCGCAGGAAATGCACGGGTCGTAGCTCCGCACCGCCTGCTCACATGTCCAGGTCGCTTCGTCGATAGGCCAAGCCACCAACTGCGCCGCATACTCACGAAGATCATCCTCGATCCGCCTCTGATTTTGAGAGGTTGGCGGCACGATCTTGGTGGCAACGATCAAGCCGTTCTCATCCAAGGCATAGCGGTGATAGAGAATGCCGCGGGGTGCCTCAGTGATCGCTTGACCCACGCCTATCCGGTTTGCTACCTCGACTCGTGGCGCGACCGGAGGCTCATATTCGTGAATGGCTCGCAACGCCTCCGCACAGGCGAAGACGAGTTCGACCGCGCGGACCACGATGCTTCGGAAAATGTTCTTTACGGGCGGTCGTAGTCCTGCGTCGATCGCCGCCTTATGTGCCACCTCGGGTAACTTGTCGAAATTTAAGTTAAACCGTGCCAGCGGGCCAACGAGGTACGAACCTCTGCCTCGCACCGCGGAGTGCAGGGCGTTCGAATGTTTGACGTGAAACTCGACGAAGTGATCTTCGTATTCCGCAGCGTCAATATCGAGACCGCGATTTGATACCAGTCGTCCTTCGTTGAGGGGATACTCGTCTGGGTGAAGAAGTGCTACGAACTCATAGTCCTGCTCGAAGTTAGGAAATTGTAAACCAGCGGTCCAGCGTACGGTTTCCAGCGAAGTTTCGACCGCCCATTCCAGGTCATCCACCAAATCGCGCAACTGTTGTTTGGTGGGTGTCTTGTAAAAACCTCCGGCTGCCGCGGAAATAGGATGAATCTCGCGTCCGCCGAGCAATTGCACGATCCGATTGCCAATCTTTTTCAGCCGGAGCGCTTTTTCGACCACCGTTCGGTGATCTCGCGCCATGGCGATTGCGTCCTGATAGCCTAGAAAGTCGGGTGCGTGCAGCATGTAAACATGTAGCGTGTGACTCTCGATCCACTCGCCACAGTAAAAGAGACGACGTAACAAGCGAACCGCCGGGTCGATGTGAACTCCCAGCGCCCGTTCGATCGCATGTACTGCACTCATCTGGTAAGCGATCGGGCAGATGCCACAGATCCGGGCGGTTATGTCGGGAGCTTCGGAGAAGTGACGACCGCGCAGGAAGGCCTCAAAAAACCGGGGAGGCTCGTTGATCTTGAGCTTCACATCGGCTACGCGCTCACCCACCAGTTTGATGTAAAGAGAGCCCTCGCCTTCCACGCGGGCCAGCGTGTCGACACGAATTGTGCGCGCTCTGCGTCCGCTCATGTTC
>JASHPL010000322.1 GCA_030038125.1 Candidatus Sulfotelmatobacter sp. | reverse complement strand
GCTGATGGGCATCGAGGGCGGACACTCGATCGAAAACGACATGCACCTGCTGCGCGATTATTACCGGCTGGGCGTACGTTATATGACGCTCACGTGGTCGAACACGAACGAGTGGGCCGATTCGTCGGGGGATATCGACGATGCGAAGGTACAGCATCACAACGGGCTGACAGATTTCGGCAAGCAGGTAGTGCTGGAGATGAATCGGCTGGGCATGATGGTCGACATTTCGCATGTTGCAGATAAAACTTTTTGGGATGCGATTGCGACGACAAAGGCTCCGGTGATCGCTTCGCACTCGTCGTGCCGGGCGCTGGTCGATGCGCCGCGCAACATGACCGACGACATGCTGCGCGCTGTCGCCAAGAACGGCGGGGTGGTGCAGGTGAATTTCTTCAACGGGTTCGTCGATCAGAATTTTTTGAATGCCGAGAGAGCCCAGGCGAAGGATCAGGCGGCAGCGATCCAGAAGTATCTCGATGACATGAAAGCGCAAGGCAAGACGGTAAATTACATGGAAGTGGATCGGATTGAGCGGGAGTGGATGGCGAAGATTCCGCGGCCAGCGCTGAAGTCGCTGATCGATCACATTGACCATGCGGCGAAAGTGGCGGGAGTCGATCATGTGGGCTTGGGGTCGGATTTCGACGGAGTCAGCGGAGCGACGCCGCAGGGGATCGATTCGGCAGCGGATTTGCCGAAAATCACGCAGGCACTGCTCGATCGGGGATACAGCGCTAAGGACATTCACAAGATTCTCGGCGGGAATCTGTTGCGCGTATTTGGCGAAGTGGAACGCGTCAGTCGGGAGATACAGGAGCAAAATCCGAGCGGTGGGAGATAGCTCTCACCACGTTACGCGCGTTTGAGCGCGGCGGTTTGAAATCAAATCCCCACCCTGTCTCGAAAAGCGCGACGAGAGTGGGCACCCGTTGAGGGAACGACGTTCGGTCTGGCGTACAATGCAAGCTTGCACGACAATCTAAATTGATCTTTACCTTTGCCTTTTTTCAGGAATACTCATGTACATACCAGAGCGTCTTTCAAGAACAGTTTCGGCAGGCTTCGCGTTTTTCCCCCAGGGGCCACAGCGGCGCCGGTGTCGGCCCTCGAGCGGCACCGCTGAAGCCGTGCCCTTCCAAAGCGTGAAACGTACTCTTTATATTGCGTCGGTAGTCACGCTTGCGGCCGCGGCGTTTGGGCAATCGAGCACTGCGCCAAAACCCGCGCCAG
Organism: Candidatus Sulfotelmatobacter sp.; assembly: GCA_030038125.1. Classification (GTDB taxonomy): domain Bacteria; phylum Acidobacteriota; class Terriglobia; order Terriglobales; family Acidobacteriaceae; genus Sulfotelmatobacter. The sequence goes on along the minus strand of JASHPL010000322.1, from coordinate 13,681 downwards.
CCCAGCCGACGGCAATTATTCATACGACTGCTGGCAATTTGACCTGCACATTATTTCCGGACAAAGCGCCGATTGGAGTGGCCAACTTCATCGGGCTCGCGACCGGCACAAAGGACTGGAAAAACCCAGTCAGTGGCGCAACGAAACATGGCGTGCCGCTCTACGACGGCACGATTTTTCATCGCGTGATTCCCGAGTTCATGATTCAGGGGGGTGATCCCGAGGGCAACGGGGAGGGCGATCCGGGATATAAGTTCAAAAACGAAGTTTCGTCGGACCTGACGTTTGACCGGCCCGGGCGCATGGCGTACGCCAATTCCGGTCCGGATACGAACGGTTCGCAGTTTTTCATTACCGAGGTTGCTTTTACGGGACAGCAGGCGAGCATGCTGAATGGCCATTACACGATTTTCGGACAGTGTGATGAAGCCGCGGTCGCGCTGGTGAAGCAGATTGCGCGCATGGCTCGCGATCCGGAGAATGACAAGCCGTTTCGTCCGGTGAAGATCACTCACATCACGATTGTACGCGGGGGGACGGCGGCAAGGTCGACGGGCACCGTTCACAAGAAGACGGCAGGGGCAGCCACGCCCACGAGCGCGAATTAAAGTGTTTCACTTTTTTCCACGGCGCTTTCTCTTAGAGCGGTCCAGTTAGTAGTGTGCATTGGCAAGAAGTGTACTGACAGCCCACGCAAGATCCACGGCACGCGGGTGAAAGCGCGGGACTTCGGGACGACGCAGTTGGGAGGGCAAGAGCACTTTCAAAACGGACTTAAAGCAAATTCCTCGCGCCCACGACGGGGGCGTCGGAATGACAAGTTGAATTTGACGGCATCTCTTGAACCTGATGTCATCTTAACAATTTACGACGGAAAGGAACTCATGACACGACAACCCGGACTCTATGCCGCGTTCGAAACGAGTGAAGGAACCATCGTCTGCCGTTTATTTGACAAGGAGGCGCCGAAGACGGTGACGAACTTTGTCGAACTTGCCGAAGGCAAGCGCGAGTGGACGCATCCCAGTACGCGCAAGAAATCGAAAGACCGGCTTTATGATGGGACGATTTTTCATCGGGTGATTCCGGATTTCATGATTCAGGGCGGCGATCCGCAGGGCACGGGCATGGGCGGTCCGGGATATCAATTCGAGGACGAGACTAAAGGTTCGCCGCACAAATTCGACAAGCCGGGCAAACTTGCCATGGCGAATGCCGGGCCGAACACGAACGGCTCGCAGTTTTTCATAACGGTCGCGGCGACCACGTGGCTCACTGGCAAGCACACGATTTTTGGCGAAGTCGTGGAAGGGCAGGATGTGGCGGATAAGATCACGGCTGTGGGGCGCGGGCGAAATGATCGTCCGAACAAGGATGTGGTACTGAAGAAGGTCACCATCGAGCGGGCGTAAGCCCGTCTAATCTGCCGGATTTTGCGGATATTCTTTGCAAAAGCAGGTTTCCCGACTTTGCAAAAATGCACGCACCCTCGCATTTTGCTCCGCTCGAAATGACAGAGGGTTTCCCGGGCCTTTTGGCGAATTAGCCGCGAGAAGCGGGCTTGTGCAAGCCCGCTTTCCACGTTCTTCAGAAGGTAAAGCGCGCGCCGAACTGGAATTGGCGCGGAGTATTGACGTTGTTTGGGATCGTACTGAACGGAGCCCCGCTACTTGACGTCAACGAGGTTACGCTTGGCGCCGCGAACTGAGGTTTGTTGGTCAGGTTGTAAGAGGAGATATCGAAGCGGAGATCCCTGTTTTCCCCCAGCTTGAATGACTTGTAGATCGAGAGGTCCAGGTTGCGGGCGCCCATGGTGCGGAGACTGTCCAGATAAGCAGGAGCGGTGCCCGGAAAGAATGGGCTGGCGGGAAAGGCGAAGCAGCTATTGTTTGCCCATTGGTTCGCGCTGCGAGTGAATCCTTTGGACGGATTGCAAACCAGATCGGCACGCTGGTCGAAGTAGGCGATGGGAGCGCCTACCGTCGGAGAGGCAATGGGTACGCCTCCGCCGAGATAGAGGATTCCATTGATCGTCCAACCACCTGCAATCGCGTCCGCGACACCATTCAAGTTCACGAGCTGGTCTTTGCCAATGGGCAGGTCGTAAGAAGCCTGGCCGGTAAAGATAAATTTGACATCCTGCGCGCCGACCGAATGCTCCAGGCTTATATCCCTCCAATCCTGAGGCAAAGCAAGGTGAGTGCCCACAAAGCCTAAGGGGGGATAATCGTCGTCGGTCATCAATCTCCCCCAGGTAAATGTACTCAGGGTGGTGAAGTGGCCGGTCAACCTTTTCTGCACTTTGGCTTGCAGGGAGCTGTACTCGGAGTCGCCGGCAGGGTAGCCGTGGATGACGACGCCGTTGCCGTTGCCATAACTGCCATTGCCGAATTGCGGAAACTGTTCGAGTGAGACCCACAAAGGAACTGTAGCGGCTCCGGCGAAGGCGTTGGTGGAGGGCAGAATGGAGTTCCATCGGTTCGGCACCATGACGCAAGACGGGCTCGTTGTGTCGACGCATAAGGAAGCCCCGTATTTCTGGATGGTAGCCAAATCGAGAACGTTCAGATCGACGTCGCTGAAGGGCAGGAACGCACCACGGCTGCCGACGTAGCCCACACTCACAATCACCTGGCGCGGTAACTCATATTCCAAACCGAGGTTGAAGTTATAAGTGGTGGGTGTGCGCTGGGATCGCAGTACGCTGTTTAAGGTGATGCCCAGATTATTGGCGAGGCCCGATGGCGCGGTAGTAAACGTGGGGACCAGGCCATTGGGAAATGGGTTGCTTAAGGAAAAGGGACCAGTGTAATTCCCGGGGGTCAAAGCTGGACTGCCAGCAGGAGCATTTGCACATGCCGCCGTGCCGGTAAAAACTGAATTGCCGTCTATGTTCGAACAGGTCGCATTCCAGTAGGTTAAGGAACCGAAGCCGTCGGTGTTTTGGCCGGCGCTGGCGACGTTGTGCGTGCTGGGGCCATAGTAGAAGCCGGCGCCGCCACGCACCACGAAGCGGGCGAGCGGCTGCCAGGCGAAGCCGAGGCGCGGCCCGAAGTTGTGAAGATTGCTCACGTAAGGAGAGCGGTTGCTGCCATTCACGTAAATTTCGGCACCTGTATAGGAGACTCCGTTAAAAGTGTTGCTCGCGGTGGGATCGAAATACTCCATGCGGTTGAAGCGCTCGTTGCGTCCGCCAAAGATGTCCCAACGCAGGCCGGCAGTAATGGTCAGAGTGTTGGTGGCGTGATACGTGTCGTCCACGAACGCGGCATAGTAGGGGTTGGATTCGGCGGCGAAAACATCTTTGCTGAAATTGGCATAACCGCCGGCGTTGGTAGATTCGGGCGCGCCCGGCGACATTCCCATGCCCACAAGAATGGAGGCGAAATCGCTGCCGCCCACAAGATTGCCCGAAGCGGGCGAGGTTTGCTGATCGGTCGCGCTGCGGTCGAACGCGTAAAAGCCCGCTGGCTCTCCCGGCTGGCCCACATTGAGGTAACGCTTCATCCACTCGAAACCGGTGGAGATTTCGTGTTTGCCCCAAATCTTGGAGAGGGTGGCGTTGGCGTCGCTGTTTTCGCTGGCATAAACGAATGTGTTGTCGTCGCCCGTGCCGCCAATTCCGAACCCGGGGTAAGGAAAATCGTTAAAAAGCATGATGGGAAGCTGCTTGAAGACCTGTTGCGCGGCCAACGAGGCGGGGAAGCCCAGCGAGGTAAGGTCGGTATTACTGTAGGCGGGATTTCCCTGATTTTCATAATGCCGGGTAAAGGAATAGCGCAGATTCAGAACGGTGGTGGAGTTGAGCGTCAGGTCGTCGGCTACAAGAACGTTCCGGCCATTCGTGGTGTTCTGCGCGTAGTTGAGGTCCCAGCCCGGAGCGGGAAAAACGTTGGCCGTGGAGAAGATCAGCTTGTCATAGGAGAAGCGGGTAAAGATGCGCTGCTTTTCGCTCTTGGACCAATCCACACGGATGTCGAAACGGTGTCCGGTGAATGGGTCCAATCCCGGCAAACCGAAATTGTTATTCACGTCTGTGGTGGCAGAATCGCACGTGGTGGGACTGGGGATGTTGCATTTCGGAAAGTGTGAGAGGAACAGCAGGCCGATAGGATTCGGGTTGGTGATTTTGTTGCCTGGGAACTGTTGGCGCAAGCCACCGACATCGGGCCGGGTCGGATCGTAGATCGGAAAACTCATGGCCGAAAAGTCGCCGGTCCTTTCGGCGCTGGTGGGGACGGTGAAGTAGTCGATGCCCTCGAATTGCTGCTGTTGCGTGTCTTCATAGTCGCCGAAGAAAAAGATTTTGTCCTTCTTGATTGGGCCGCCGATCGCGCCGCCTTCCTGGTACCGGTGAAAGTCAGGAGGCGTATTGGCCAAGCCGCTGCTCAGTTCAGTGTTCTTATTGAAGTAATCGTTCGCGGAGAGGGCGTTGGGCCGGAATACGCCGAAGACGTCGCCATGGAACTTGTTGGTGCCGGACTTGCTGACGAGGCTGATGACGCCGGCGGCGCCGCTCTGATACGAAGCCGGGGTATTCTGGGTTTCGACACGAACTTCCTGTATACCATCCTCCGGAATATTCATAGCCGGAATGATGGCTCCAGCATTGTTTTCCGCAATGCCGATGGGGCTGCCGTCGAGCATGAAGTAAACGGATCCGACGATGGAGCCGTTGATTGTGGCCGAGGATACGTCTACTCCGGGACGACCGATGGAAATATTCTGAACGGATTGCATGGAATCGCTGGAGTTCGGCGAACCATTGACCGGGATGACACCTGCACTCAACTGCACCAGATCGTAGACGTTGCGATAGAGGAGCGGAACGCGGTCGATCTGTTCGGCCGGAATCAGCGTACCGACGGTGGAGTTGGTGGGCTCAACCAGTTGGGTTCCTGCCGTGACCGTGACAGTTTCCGTGGCCGCGCCGACTTTCAGGGCGATGTTCGCGACAGTGGTCTGGTCGACGTTAACCGTGATGTTGTCTTGCGCAACGCTGGCAAATCCCGATTGGGTCGCTGTGACCTGATACACGCCAGGATTGAGAGAGATGAAGGTGTAAAGGCCAGCGGCGCTGCTCACGGTGTGCTGGGTGACGCCGGTAGCCTTGTTGAGCAGCGCAATCTGGGCTCCGGGAACGACGGCGCCGTTGGGATCGGTGACCGTGCCACTGATGCTGCCGCGTCCAGCTTGCGCGATAAGTGTGCTTGCGGCAAGGAGAATCAGAACATATTCAAGGCAGCGTGCCGTACGGAGGATGAAACGCGATGAGTTCATTCGATCTCTCCTCGACTATCGATATCGAAAACTTGAAGAGCAAATAAAGGGGCATGCCGCGCATCACAGGCAATTAAGGCTCGTATCGGCGGCGACGCCATCCACCAAATCCGTTTTTGCAATGTCTCGTCGATTGATCTTTACAGGCTGAAAGCCGTCCACCTATTCCCGCAGAATTCCAACCTTTGGAAGGGTATTAAATCGTATGAATAGTGCTGTTTTTCGATGTTCACTGTCAAGAAAAAAAACGCCGCGACAGCGACGCAATCAGGGTCGCCGGCAGCTTGAAAAAGCAGATTCCTCGCTGCACTCGGAATGACAAATCCGAGACACTTGGTGATTCATATATCAATAAAACCTGTTTCATCTATGGCGGAAATGCGACGCGACGGATGCCACGCCTTTTCCCATTCGTTCTACGTATTGTGCGGAAGGTTGAATCTGTACTCTTGAAGGTACCTCAGCTACGACAAGCTGCGGGTGGACTCGCGGACCACTAATTCCGGCGTGACTTTGCGATGGATGGCGCCGACTTCGCGTTTTTCCAGGACGGCGTTGATGCCGTCGAGCACAATGCCGACGGAGGCGGCTCCCATGGATTCCATCGGTTGGCGAACGGTGGAAAGAGCCGGAGAGTAAAGAGCCGAGGTAGCGACGTCATCGAATCCCATAACCGAGCAATGCTCGGGAACGCGGATTCCGGCCTTGTTCAGAGCGCGAATCGCACCGAACGCGCTCATGTCATCGAAAGCAAGCACGGCCGTGAAGGAGCGCTTCTGGCGAATTAATTCTTCGGTGAGCTTCTGCCCCGCTTCGAAGCTGGAGACGGGATCGCGCGATTCGGGCAGCTCCTTGATCAGGTTGGAATCGAGCTCGAGCTTGCAGGAGCGGGCGCAATTGCGGATGCCGCGCCAACGAGGCGAACTGTCAGTGAGGGCCTTGGGACCGCGAATGATGGCGATCTTGCGATGACCGAGCGAATACAGGTGTTCGAGGGCTAGATATCCGCCAACCTCGTTGTCGACAATAATCGAGCTGATGGAATCGGTCTTGAGCTCGCAGCCGATCATGGCGGTGGGAATGCTGCTTTTTTCCAGGTCGGCGAGCAGGTTGATATCGACAAACAGCCAGTTGGCGAGAACAATCAGCGCTTCGATGCGCCGGTCGAGAAGCATTTCGAGATAGCGTTCGAAGCGGCTGCGTTCGTTATGGACATCGGTCAAAATCGGGAGATAGGAAGCCTGATAAAGAGTGTTTTCAATGCCGCGCAGAACGAGGGTACAGTAGGGATCGGTCATATCGAAGACCATAACCCCGACGGTGTGGCTGCGCTTGCTGCGCAGGGAGCGAGCGAACTGGTTGGGACGGTATCCGAGCTTCTGGGCGGCGCGCTCGATGCGCTTCTTGGTCGTGGCAGGGATATAGCGGGCGAGGGGAGCGTTATTGAGCACGATCGAGACCGTGGTCGAGGAAAAGCCGCTCTCTTTGGCTACATCACGAATGGTCACCATCGCAGCACGTGCAGCGGAAGCGGCTGTCGCCGTTTCAGGAAAAACCGTGTTTGCGGGGAGCAGGCGCATGCGCTTGAATTCCGCACAACACTGGCGGACACTACAGCAGAGAGTAGAAATAGTGTCAAGGGCGAGAATCACGGTAGCTTTAATTCTGCTGCGAGCCATCTCATGACGGAGCAAGAAAGCAAGATTCACATTCCCTCAGGGGCTCAAGCCCCGCACATATCGAGGCCCTTAAGCGGCACGGCTGAAAAGGCCGGTGAAAAAAGCATATCCCTGGCAGCGCGAGCGCAGATCCGGAGGGTTCGGAATGACAAAATTAAATGGTTCAGCTGCAGGAATGAGCTTGCGCCCTTCGATTATCACCAACTTGATTCCTTTTTCGGCAGCCTGTGAAACCGTGCCATTCCAATGAGCGCTTGTATTCGCCCCGGCGAGTTTCGAAACCAGGAAGAAGGTGATTTATGAAACGTGGGTTGAAGATTTCCGCGATTGTGGTCGCGGTTCTGATCATCATTGTGATTGCAGTGCCGTTTTTCATCGATGCCAATACCTTCCGGCCCAAGCTGGAAGCCGAGCTCACGGGAGCTTTGGGCAGGCAGGTTACGGTGGGAAATCTCTCGCTTTCGATTCTTTCCGGCGGAGTGAGCGCGGATAACATTGCGATCGCGGATGATCCAGCCTTCAGTAAGAGTCCGTTTGTGCAGGCGAAATCGCTGCGGGTGGGAGTGGAGATGATTCCGCTGATATTTTCGCGGGAATTAAACGTTACCGAGCTCACGCTGAACCAGCCGGAAATCAGTGTGGTGAAATCGGAGAACGGAGAGAGGTGGAATTTCTCCAGCCTGGGATCGAACACGGCCGCAACGTCACAGCAGACGCAAGCGCCTGCCGAGCCCATGAAGGCTGAGCCGCAATCGAAGCCTTCTGCCGCTCAAACAGGAAGCACGTCAACTCCGAATTTGACGGTTGCGAAGTTGAATGTGAAGGATGGGCGGGTTACGGTGTCGCAGGTCGGTTCGCCGCCGCCGCGTGTCTACAGCGGCGTGAATATCGACGTCAACAATTTCAGCTTCACTTCCTCATTCCCCTTCACAGTCAGTGCTGACTTACCGGGAGGGGGAACTCTGAATCTGAACGGGAACGCCGGTCCGATCAATCCCAACGACGCGGCTTCGACTCCGCTTGACGCCAAGATCGCCGTCAAGAACATGAATCTGGCGCAGTCCGGGTTCATCGATCCGGCATCGGGGATCTCAGGAATTGCGGATCTGGACGGAACCGTGAACTCCAATGGTCAGGACGCAAAAGTGAATGGCACACTGACAGCCACAAAACTACAGGTGGTGAAAGATGGCTCGCCGGCGGGCCGAGTCGTGAACGTTACGTTTGCGGTGGTGCAAGACCTGCCCCAACAAACCGGCACCGTCAATCAGGGTGATATTGGCATGGGCAAAGCCGTGGCGCATCTGACCGGAACGTATGACCTCCACGGAAAAGTTACGTCGGTGAATTTGAAATTGAACGGCCAGGGAATGCCGGTCGATGAGTTAGAAGCCATGCTGCCCGCGGTGGGGGTCAAGCTTCCGACGGGAGCGACGCTGAAAGGCGGCGACCTGAATATTAACCTCACCAGCACTGGTCCGGTCGACAAATTGGTGACGACCGGCTCGGTTCAGATGCAGAATGCAGCCCTGGCGAATTTCAATCTGGGCTCTAAGCTTTCTTCGATTTCCGCGCTATCTGGAAAGCAGACGGGCAACGACACCGACATCAAGAATCTCAGTTCCGATGTGCGGGTTTCGCCGGAGGGCACGCAGGCCAATAACATCAATATGAATGTTCCCGCGATTGGCGTGGTCACTGGAGCAGGAACAGTAAGTCCCTTGAACCAGTTAGCGTTCAAGATGACGGCGACACTGGGAGGAATGGGGATTCCATTTGGAGTCGAGGGCACGACGGCCGATCCTAAATTCGTTCCTGATGTAAAAGGCATGGCGAAGGGCCTGTTGCAGGGAGTGATGGGCAACAAGAACAGTCAGCAGAATCCGGTCAAGGGACTCTCGGGATTGTTCAAGAAATAGGGGAGTGTGCGACGGACGCCATCGCGCTGGATCGGTTGGTACCGCGAGATAACTTTCCCGGGAGTGACGCACATTGGCGTGAGGGCCGGATTGTCCCACCGTGATAATGTGCTTTGTAATTTATCCTACAGAGGGGCAAGCGCGATGGCGTTTGAAGACAGAGAGTTCCTGCACGAGTTGTGTTCACAAGCGCTAATCGAGACAGATCCGCGTAAACTCGTGATCCTGCTCAGCGAAATCAATCTAATCCTTACGGAAGTTTTGAACGAGGTAAATCGGGTTCTGCCAAATAGTGAATATGTGGCGTAATTTGGCTGTGCCGATTGCGCCAGGAGCAATATAGGTTGTTTTGGGGTCCGGTGCGCGTTTTCTAACCGGATTGGAAGATTCTCCAGCAGGCTGCTGAAAAAAGGATATCCCTTTCCCCTGACCGCGCAAGCCAGGCTATAAAGCAGTGCTCCTTCAGGCTGAAGCTTATTTCCAATCCCGTCTCAGTGGTAGTATGGATGCTTCCGTGTTGAGGCCTTCCGCGAGCCCCGGAAAATAGAATTCCGGCTAGGTCAGAAGCAGGGTGCTGACCGATGCTTCGGAAGATTTGAACATGGGGCGTTCCGACGGCGAGGGTCCGGGCAGCCCCGACCTGAATTCTTGAATCGAATACTAAAACCGCACCTATGTTGAGATTCGGCTCGTTGCCATTCGCGCGCAAGTGGTGGATTGCGCATCCGGCTATTGTTTTGTCGGCGCTGACCTTCTGGCTGGCTCTGCTGCCGCAGGCCTACGGCCAGGATTTCGCGGTGACGGCTTCGTCATTCCAACCCTATGCAGTGGATGAGGGAGGTTCGACCCTCTCTACGATCACAGTCACGGGCACGAATGGTTTCACTGGCACGGTGGCGCTCGCATGCACGATCACCAAAAATGGCGTGACGCCAACCCAGAATCCTCCGACGTGCGTGATAAGCCCGTCGAGCGTCGCACCGCCGGGCAGCGCGTCGCTGACGTTCTCGGCGGGGAGTGGGCTTGGGTCGACCGGGGCTTATGTTGTGACCGTGGTTGGCAGCTCGGGTGGGGTCAGTTCGCCGCCGCAATCATTGAACATCAGCGTGCTGTCGGTGGTGCCGACCTTCACCGTGACCGTGGAACGGCCGCTCGTCCCGCCCAGCGTCTCCACCGGAACCGGGGCCGGAGCCACAACCACGATCGACATCAATCCGGTGAACGGTTATAGCATTAGCGGTTCGGGGGCAGGAGTATGGCTCTCGTGCGCGACGGTTTCGCCGCTCGTCATCTATCCTCCGATCTGCACCTTTAGCCCACAACCTGCAGCCGTGGCTGGAGTAGCCGCAACCCCGGTCACGCTGACCATCACGGCGCAACCTATTTTCTCATCGACCACGCGCAATGAAGCTCCAAGCCGACGATACTATGCCTTGTGGTTGCCGATCCCGATGCTGGCCTTTGCAGGTATCGGCGCTGCGAGCAATCGACGATCGCGAAAGGCGTGGGGCTTGCTGGCTCTTTTTGTGGTCGCCGGCTGCTTTCTGCTGACGCCGGCTTGTGGAAACACAACCACGGGGAGTACCACTCCGCAAACCAGTATCCAAACGCCTAAGAACACGTACACGTTCACGTTGATGGGCGTGGATACGAACGGCAATGTCTCGACGAATACCGGGAGTACCACCACTTCCCCGACCGTCAGCCTGGCGGTGAACTAAGCACTGGGACCAAGCCACGGGTGCGTTCGTGGGCGAACCGCTTCCGGTTTTTGGGTTCCTCAATCAGGAAATGGTATCGATGGCCGACGCTTAGGAAGCGGCCCGGCGACCCTGACGATCGAGCTCCGCGGCTCGATGCATAAGGACATCACGCAACGAGATCAACCCCTTCAGTTCTTTTCCATCGACAATCGGCAGGTGACGGAAACCAAACTCCCGCATGATGAACAAGCATTCTTCCACGCTTTCATCGGCGGAAACCGATCGCGGATTGGCGGTCATCACCTCAGACACAGCAGTCGTGCCGGGGGTGCGGCCTACGGCGACCACGCGGTTCATGATGTCGCGCTCGGAGAGAATGCCGGCCAGTGTGCTTTCTCGCAGGACGGGAACGGCGCCCACATTGTGCTCCATCATGTAGCGGGCTGCCTCCAGGACAGTGCGGGTGGCTTCAATGGAATAAAGCTTTCGATCTTTTACGAGATCGCGGAGAGTGGCCATGGAGTGATTCCCTTCTTATAACAAGTGAGAGGATGGGGCGTCCGGGCCCCACGCCCGGCGAAGTCTGGTTGGCATTACTGTATCACAGGGCTCTCCCGGGACGAGGGCGTCCGGGTCTTCATGATTTCGGAAGTAGACTCTGTCGGCTTACCCCGACGGGGGCAAGGCTCCACGCGCGTCGCTGATCCCACGCCTCCCGGCAATCAGTGCCACAACAGATGAGCGTCTTCTTCGACTTCGCTCGTCCTCAGTTTCATTGGAACCAAGTCTTCTCTCCTGGCGGAAGGGCGCGCAGGCTTTGGCTTCACATACTGCAGCAGCGGCAGAAACGGCAGCATGAGGAGGAAAACGACGCCCATGATCCAGAAGGCTTCGACAAAGGCCAACATGGAGGCGTGCTGCTGCACCATGGCATACATCGCAGCCAAGGCTTTGCGGGCCGCCGCGACGTTATCTGCGCCTTGCTGATGAAAACGCGCGGTCAAGCCCTGCAGCATGCGCAGAGTTTGCGGACTTCCTGGTTGGACATGGGCGATCAGATGATTCTGATGGAACTGGGTGCGCCGGGAAAGAAACGTGGTCATGACCGCGACGCCGACGCTGCCGCCGATGTTGCGCATCAGGTTGAAGATGCTGGTTGCATTTCCCATTTTTTCCGGCGAGATGCGCGCCATGGTTAACGCCGCTAGCGGAATGAACAGGAAGGCCAGCGCGACACCCTGAAAAACCTGGGGCCAGAAAATGTTCCAGAAGCCAGCAGAGAGATTCAGGCCGGAGAGTTGGAACATGGTGATCGAGCCAAGGATGAAGCCGACAACCAGCAGACGACGGGGATCCATTTTGGTGGTCAGGTGGCCGGCGAGAGGGGTAAACAGCAGCGCGCCAATGCCGCGCGGGGAGAGCGCCAGGCCGGAGTTGTAAGCCGGATATCCCATGAGCGTCTGCAGATAGAGCGGCAGCAGGACAAGGCTGGCATAGAGCACGAAACCGAGCATGCCCATCAGAAATGTTCCTGTCGCGAATGAGCGGTTCTTAAGGACGTGTAGATCAACCACGGGGTGATCAATGCTCAGTTCTCGGACGATCAGAGCAACGATGCCGACCACACAGAAGACAGCAAAAGTACGGATGTAATTGGAGGAGAACCAATCCTTGCGCTGGCCTGTGTCGAGAAAAACCTGCAGCGATCCGATGCCCAGGGCCAGAAAACCGATTCCCCAGAGATCGACTTTGTCTCCGCTGCGCTTTACATACGAGGGATCGAAGACGAAGCGATTGATCAGGAATACGGAAAGAATGCCGACCGGCAGATTGAGGTAGAAGATCCAGCGCCAGGTGTAGTTGTCAGTGATCCAACCGCCGAGAGTCGGGCCGAGAATGGGCGCCAGAAGAATCCCAATGCCGAACGCGGCCATAGCGTGTCCGTGGCGCTCTTTGGGGAAAGTCTCGAGGAGGATGGCTTGGGCCAGCGGCTGCAATCCGCCGCCACTGAGGCCTTGCAGCACGCGGAAAAAGATCAGCTGCGGCAAGGAAGCGGCCAGTCCGCAGCAAAGAGAAGTCAGAGTGAATCCGGCAACGCAAGTGAGGAGAAGGCGTTTGCGGCCCATGTGGTTGGCGAGCCATCCGGAGATCGGCAGAACGATCGCATTGGAAACCAGATACGAGGTGACCACCCAGGTGCCTTCTTCGTTGGTCGAAGCGAGATTGCCTGCGATGTGAGGGATCGAGACGTTGACGACGGTGGTGTCGAGGACCTCCATGAAAGTCGCCAGCATGACGGAGAAGGTGACGACCCATGGATTGATGCCACGCGAAGTGGCCTCCACGGAAATGGCTGCGCTCTTGAAGGTGCGACTTTCCAACTGATGACTATGAGGAGTGACGGAACGATGTGCTGTGACTGAGGTCACAATTGGAAGTACGACGAAAAAAATGGGAAAAGTAAACTGGCGGCTGGAGAGGCCGCCAGTGTCTGTTCTCAGCAGGGTGAGGACTAGAAGCGAAACTGCGGACCGAAGCTGGCGCGCAGGTTGTTATGCGCTCCCCCGTTTAGGAAGAAAACGTCGTCGCCGACCTCCGCACGAAGGCCGATGAAGCCGGCGAAGAGTTCAAGTCCTCCAGCAGGATAAACGGCAAAGGCAGTCGTCCCATTGGTGAGGCCGACCGTGTTGGTAAAGCCGGTGGGCGCATTCTGATTGGTAACGCTGAAGTTATCAAAACCCACCTTGCCCGTCACGAAAACCTGCAAAGGCCCGACATTCGCATAAACTTTCGGGCCAAAAAAACCATGCAGTGTGCGGAAGCCGGTGGTTGCGAAAGCGGTGGTCACTCCGTTGGAAAAAGTGCTGGTGTAGTTCCGCTTGAAGTCGTAAGCCATCTCGGCTTCAATCTGAAGGTTGTGGGTGACTGTAACCCCAGCCCGGCCACCAACGCCGACGAAGTTAATCGGCGAGGGAGCGTCGGCAAAGCGGAAGTAATCAGCGAAAGCGCCGACTTCGAAGCTGTCGTTGCTTTGCGCCACCATTGCGGGAATCGCAGTAAGAAATCCTAGTGACAGGAATACCCAAAAACAAAGTTTCAT
>JASHPL010000321.1 GCA_030038125.1 Candidatus Sulfotelmatobacter sp. | reverse complement strand
AATCCCATCGCGCTTTGCTCATCGAGAGCGTGGGAGTACGTATAAGAAAATGCAAATTGCAGACCATGACTCAAGCGCTTTTCCACGTGTGTTTGGAGAGCGTTGTAGGCCGACACTCCTGCGGCTCTGTACGTTTCCGATTCTGCTGAATACCCGATGTAGGGAACGCGCAAATCGACATTGCCGCCTTCAAAATTGGAAAGCATCGGCTGCCCATTTGGCAGATTGCACCCCCGGCTGCATGGCGTTACTGTACCAATTCATTGATCGGCACCTCGCGGCAATTCCTGCCATTGCACCTGCAGGCGTCGATCACAGCCTGCTCAGTACCGATTTGGGTTTCGGCGCGTTTGCCGGTGTCTGTGTTTTCCATGGTGCTTACGCCCCGGAGCGCTTCATCGATCGCTTCGTTCACGTTGTCGAAGGCGTGCATGGAGCGCTCAGCCCCCTGCATGATCATGGCGCGGGTTTGGGAAGCGACTTCCTGGGCGTGCTCCATATGCTGCTGCACGTATTTGGGATCGAGCTTCCAGTTGTTCCAGATGGCGACCATCGTGGGTTTGGAGGCTTCGAAGCGATCCTCAGGCGCGGCGATGGACGAGAGATGAAACTGCCAGACATTCATTCCCATGGGATTGGTGGTGACCCGGCAGACGGCTTTGTAGCGGGAGCCATCCTGTTGCGCGACCTCTACCATCATGAGTTCCTCCTGTCCGTTGGCGTTTCGGGATGCGGGGTCATGTTGGAGAATGCGCACCAATTGAAGGCCGTTATTGCGCAGGAACCAGGCCAGCGCCTGCTCCGGAGGCATATAGGGCGCATAACCTCTGTTGTTCGGCATCACGAATGACTCGAGACCAAGGATCACCTGTTCCTTGTTCGGGCCGTTCAGGACTGCAGTGCCGCTCGCAATGGAGGCCAATTGCCAATTGGCCGGCATAAGAACGCTGGTAGAGTTGTCGCCCCCGGTGCGCCGGGTCCACGTGGAAAGATCGGGTGTGGGGGACGCTTCCTTGTTCTGAACCGGCTGCCCAATTTGTTTTGAGAAGTAGCTCGACAGATGGGGATATGACACGCGCAGCGAGCCCGACCGATCATACATGAGGCCGGCGATGGAGCTTCCCTGTGAGGTGGCAACGGCCGCGACGGCCTCTACCGGCTGGCCGCCCACTGCGGTGGTCAACATGGCCTGGACAATTGTGTCCTGCGGATCGCCGGTAGCCGTGGTGACGTGCAGGGGTGCGTCGAAGAAACCGTTCAGCGAGGAGAGGAATTGCCGCATCGCGGTTCTCGCAGAGGCTGGACCGTCAGACGACTTGACGTAGATCAGGCGACCGGTGCTTTGCGGATCCTTGTAGGATTCGAAGCCCTGAGGAAGCGCTTTTGCCTGCAGGGCACGAGAGGTCCTTCCGCTCGTAGTTGAAGGGTTCTGCATTAGGGCGATGCCTTGATCGCTGGCCATGCAGAAGATCGAGGCTGCGATAGCACCGAACAGAAGAGCTTTCTGGATGCGATAAGGATGCATGGACTACCTCGTGAATTCGTTTCTGGTTTTTTACAGAAAGTAGATGACAAAATGCCTGCAATTTCTTGAGAGATCCCTTCCATCAGCGGAGAAAACAACGCACGTGAGCACCGGGGCTCTAACCAGTAATGCAAAAAAAAGGCAGAAAGAACTCAGAACAACTTTTTGCAATGGTTCGAACGCGCGGTCTTTAGGGTCTCCAATTGTACTTGGGTCGAAGTTGAATACGAAGCTGCCGATACACTCGTAATCAACTCATCACAGCCTATCACTCCCCTATATACGAGGAGTTCCATCCGCGGACGGTCTGGAGTCTGTCCAACGCTTTTACCTCGGCATTCAAGCAACTGGACCCGATTCCTCAGATCAAGCTGACCGCAAAATTCGGGGGAGTTCTTACAATCCCCTTTTCGCAGTCGTTTTACCCAAAAAGGCGGTGCCGGCCGGACCGCGCCCTTCGACTACCGTCGGTTTTGTTTGTTGTCGTTTACTTGCTCGCCTTATGGATTGGCATGTCAGGGGATGATTTCATCCCGTTCTCTCAATTTGCTGGTATTGTTCGAACTCGTTATACGTTGCTCTGCGCCACCACCATCGCATGGCTGTCAAGTATGGGACGAGAATCGAAATTGCGAGGATCGTGACCTGACAGATCGTGGGTTGAAATCGGCAACCGCAACACGAGCGCCCAAGTCACAGCTCGGCGATTCTCACGCTATTTCCTGACCGCAAGACCCTACGCGAACCTTTTCACGTCCATGAGAACGGCTTCGCCGATGAACTTCATGGTCTCCAGTGCACGCTCGCCGGCTGCCGGATTGCCCCATCCACAGGCGTCGGTCAGCACTACAGGCACATATCCCAAATCCGTCGCCGACCGCACCGTCGGTTCGATTCCAATCTCCATCGCGATCCCGATGATCACAAGATTTACGATGCGGCAGTCTCGCAGCGCAAAATCTAGCGACGTCCCCACCAGTGCTGACATCGCAAACTTCTCGATCACCAGGTCCTCATCCAGCGGTGCTAGCTCCGGTACAATCTCCGCCAATTCCGAGCCATGCGAAAAGTAGCTCTTCACGTCCTCCTGCCGTGCGAAGCTGCGTGCTCCCCAGCCATGCCTGGGGCAGCGACATGTGCTTCGAGTATGCGATGCGCATTCCGGCGCTTCGCCCGGCAGCAATGCCTGCCCTGCACGCTCCGATAATGCGTTGCGAGTCCGCAATCTGCCTCGCGATTCCACGCTGCATGTCGTACACCAGTAGCGCGGTCCTCTCAGCATCTGTGTAATTCGGTGGAAGCACACTTGCCATTATCGGTCTCCTAATCTTTGGTCGTTCGATCCCACGGCTGCCCTACGTCCACCGATGAATCGAACAAGAACTCGAGCGGTAGGGGCGCATCGAGGCCGATGTAGTGCCACTCTAGAAGCCCCGCCTTGCTCAACGGGAAGTCATCAATGTAACGCTTTGCCTGCTCAACGCTATCGAGCTCAAAACGATCACAACACCGCCGACGTCGGCCCGCGCATAGTTCTCCCGCACGATGCCCGCCTTCCACAGCCGCCATACGTTGGACACCTCCTCCTTCAGGTACGGCCGCAAATCGTCCAGTGTTACTCCCGGCTTGAAATTGTCATACGCGATGATTTTCACCGGTTCCCCTTGGATGTAATTTCCTGTCCTGCTAAAGTCTTCTCGAAGTGAACTTCGAATCGGGGTATTTTGTGAACCGGGATGGATCGCGGAGAATCGCTCCAGGTTTTCGTTTCATCTACCGTTAGTAGCACGCGCCGAATTCGCGCGTCCAGTAGGCACAATTTTGTAACCGGGAGTTCTGCGTGCGCCTTTCGGAATGTCCTGTCTGGGCGGCGATCGATGTAGTCGACGGAAAGTGGAAGCCAATCATTATTAACGCGCTGAAAGCAGGACACTCGATTCGGACAGCTTCGCCGTGAAGCTCCCGAAGCCACGAAGAAAGTGCTGACAGCCCAGCTTCGCGATCTCGAGAAAGACGAAATCATCTGTCGAAAAAATCGCCAGGAAGGCGAAGACCACCGGAGATACGGGCTTACAACTTACGGCCGCACGCTTATTCCAATCTTGACGCACATGGCTGAGTGGGGTGCCAACCACAAAAAACGAGTTGTCAACAGACTCCCTGGGAATGGATCGCATCTAGGGGAACTTCGAGCCCATGCGCAAAAAGGTCGAAACGTGGCGGAGAAGTGACGCCAAGGTGGTGATTCATGAGTCTTTCGTTCAGGGCGAGTTCGACGCGCCCAAGCACCTGCCACCCTCCGTGCCTGATCTCTACTTTGAACCGAAGTACGAGGAATTCCGGTCGCGAACGATTTGGAGTTTCTCGAATGCATCTACATCCGCATTCAAGGAATTGGAACCGATCCCGTAATTTAGGGCTACGGATCGAGTTAGGTTCTCTGACGCCCTCTTAGACTCTGGTCACCCACTCAAGCCGAAAGCAGGCTTGAGTGGGCTATTCTTTCGACAGCTCCGAACAGCAAACTGTAGGCGTCCGAGCCCTGGGCGTCTACTCGTGCGCGCAAGTTACATGGTTGTTCCAGTCGACGAACGGACCGAGCGGACTATCGCGCCACGCCCAGACGTGCAATTCGAAGAACGGTCCCGGCAGGCCGTAACGGTTCGGATAGTCAATGTAATTCATCAGGTGACCCTCGACCTCCGGAGCGGAGTTAGCAGGTAGAGCGCTCGCGAGGATAATGAACTCGACACCAACCAGCTTCATCTCACCATTCAATTGCGGCTCGTAGATGAGAGCTTGGGGGTGCGCGGGGTCGATCGGACCATCGAGCAAATTGAGATTGACGTAGTGGACGCCCATGGCTCCATGGTCGGAGCCGCTTACGCAGCCGAGGACTGGAGTGTAATCTTTGGCATTGCTGACATCTCGGTACTGTTGGGTGGCATTGCGAACAATCTCGACGAGCTTATCTTGGTCCCCTTGTGCCTGGGGCTGCTGCGCCAGGGCAAAAGAGGTAGCCAGAAAGGCGACCGACAGCATAAGCGATAGCTTTTTCATGTTTTGACTCTCCTTAGGATTTCTCGTAGGAAATTGCCCACTGGCGGCCTCCCGGTGCAAGGCATCATGGCTCGTGGGTTTCCATAAGAACAGGGGAACTTTCGCTGGTTCGTTCATGGGGTGCAATCCTTGCAGCCTCCATTTGATCCCAAAGTTTTCTCCATGACTAAGTAGTTGACAATGCATGGACTTCCAGCG
>JASHPL010000320.1 GCA_030038125.1 Candidatus Sulfotelmatobacter sp. | reverse complement strand
ACGACGGGATAGAAAACTTCGATGCCCTGACCTCGTAGCTGCCGCTCCACCACCTTTTCGTGACGCGAGCGAGTGCGGATGGCAAACCAGTTCAGCGCGCCTGGCGCTTGAATCGGGCTTACTTGTGCGTATCCCGCAACGATCTGACTATTGCTGGCGCTCATAGCTTCGCCTTCTGAGTCCCATTTGGGGCTCCCGGAAATTTCATTCGCAGACGGTTCGACAGCTGTGCCTTCTGGCTGCACTTTCCTATAAAAGCCAAAAACTAGCGTTTGTTTCGGTGGGGGATTTAATTTTTAAAGTAGCGCTGGCCAGGTCTTTTAGAACCCAAAGTGACCTCAGGTTAGCGACCATCGCAATTTTATGCAAGTGGTAGAAAGTGTACTAACGAAAGTCTCTACCAGCCCGAGAACCCTTGTCGGGAGGCACTTCTGGAACCCACAGGTACCTCGAGAAGCACTCTCCTTTCAATCAATGCCTTTTCTTGATGGAACCATATGGTTTTCTGGATACGCCGTACAACCCGTGGCTGGCCAATTTGCAACTAAATAATTAGTTACATTTTTGGAATTCAGCCGTCTAATTTTGGAGGAGTGCCAAGTGCCGCGTAGACCGTCGGAAACGCTGACCGATGCCGAGCTCCGCATCATGAACGTCTTGTGGATAAGAGGCAGCGCGACGGTGCAGCTAATCCTGGATTCCCTCAGCCAGACGCCTGCACTGGCCTACAACACCGTCCTGACGACGATTCGGATTCTTGAGCGCAAGGGCTACGTCAAACATTTCAAGGATGGGCGAGCCCACGTATATTCACCCTTGGTCGGACGAAACGAAGCCAGTCGCTCGGAAATCCGACATCTGGTTGGCCGCTTCTTCAGAAATTCCCACGAGCAACTCGTGCTGAACATCCTCGAAGACCGAGGGATCGATGCCGTGGAAATCGAGCGTCTGCGCGAGATGCTGGAACGGAGCGACGAAAAGTAATGCTGCCTCAACTGAATGGTGTTGCGCAGATTGCGATTGCCCACGTTCTGAATTCGCTTCCCGAGGGAATTCTTATCGCTGGGCTTGCGTGGTTCGTCCTGCGCCTTTTTCCTGGGCAGAGCTCGGGCACGCGATTTGTGGTGTGGTTGGTCACGCTGCTCAGCATTGCCGTGCTGCCCTTCATAGGGATTCCGGCGGCCGCCCGCGCTTTAGCCATGCCGTCAATTGGACACTCTCTGCTAGCGCTTCCAGAAAAATGGGCTCTGGTTTTGTTTTCTCTCTGGCTCCTGGCACTCTGCGGGGCAATCTTGCGGTTCAGCGTGGGTATTTGGCGATTACGATGCCTGCGGAAGAGCTGCATCACGATCAATCCAGAGGAGATCGAGCCTTCCGTGGCGCGAGTCCTTCGCGACTTTTCGTCGTCAAGATCTGTTACCTTAGCCAGCTCAGAAGATCTGACCGTTCCCGCCGCTATTGGTTTTTTCAAGCCTACCATTGTCATTCCCCGGTGGGTCCTGCAAGAGCTGCCGCCGGAAGAGCTCAAGGTCATCCTGCTTCATGAATCGGCGCACCTGCAACGTTGGGACGACTGGACCAACTTGCTGCAGAAAATCGTGAGAGCTGTGTTCTTCTTCCATCCGGCGATCTGGTGGATCGAGCGCCGGCTCTCGCTGGAGCGGGAGATGGCCTGCGACGATCAGGTTGTGGCCGTGACCGGGAACCCGCGCGGATACGCAAAATGCTTGGTGGCGATTATGGAGCGGAACTTCGCGCGGCGAGCTTGGGCTTTGGCACATGCGGCGGTGAGCCACGCCCACGAAGCGACTGTACGTCTGTCCCGGATTCTCGACGTGAATCATATCCATCGGAAGAGCATCGGGAAGCCGGCAATCGGTCTCGTGAGCTTTCTTTTATTGCTCTGCCTGACGCTCGCGCCGGAGACTCCTCAATTGGTGACGTTTGTGCCGGCCACACCGGCGATACACCGCAATGCTTCGACACTGCCAGCATTTACCGAATCCAGAGGAGAGATGCCCTCAGTGATTCCGGCAACCCTGGACGTAAGCACGCCGCTTGAGCAACAACAGCGACCCTCGACGACCCAGGTGGCGCACTCTGATCTGCGCGTGAGGACCGCTCCGCGGGTCATTGTCGCGAAAGCAAAGACTTCTTCTCCGCGCGTTGTGTCCATCAAGGCAAGTCGCGATTTCGTGTCGACGGAAACAGTATTCGTGATCCACACCATAGGACGAACTGAGCCCAATTCGTATTCCTGGAGCATCAGCGTATGGCAGGTCATTTGGATTCCTGACCATGCAGCAAGAACTCCCGTGGCCAAGACCACATAGGTTTTTTTTTGAGATTGACAACTAAACAATTAGTTGCAAATGGAGGAAATGAAATGAACAGTTGGAAGACCGTATTGACCCGGCGCATCTGGGTGCCCGTGGTCGCAATCGCAACCGTGGGCTCGCTTGGCGCTTACGAGTTCACCAAACCGGCGCGAGCTGCAGTCATGGCTCCCGCGGCCGCGCCGCTCGACAGCAACAGTGTCTCAGAACTGCTCACGCTCGATCACGAGATGGAAACTCTGGCAGCGCGAGTTACCCCGGCCCTGGTCAATATCACTGTGACTTCGAAGCCGGAGAAGCAGTCTGCAGACGACGGCGCCGCGCAGGACATGCAGCAATTCTTTGCTCCGTTTGGCGGCAATCCTTTTGGCCGTCAGTTCCGTTCTCCCGAAATGCCGCGCGAGCGAGTGGAGCACGGCTTGGGCAGCGGCGTCATCATTTCGCCGGATGGCTATATCGTTACGAACAATCACGTGGTAGAAGGCGCAGGCGACATCCGAGTGACGATGAGCAACCGCGAAGTGCTGCCAGCGAAGATCATCGGTACGGATCCTTTGACTGATCTGGCCGTGATCAAGATCAAAGGCGGAGACCTGCCCAGTGTGCCTTGGGGTGATTCTTCGAAGTTGCGTCCGGGGCAAACCGTGCTCGCGTTTGGAAATCCCTACGGATTTCAATTCACGGTGACGCGCGGCATTGTCAGCGCTTTGAACCGTCCGAACCCCGATCCGAGTGATCGGCGCAAGCCCGGCGAATTTATTCAGACCGATGCAGCAATCAATCCCGGCAACTCAGGCGGCGCTCTGGTCGACGCGCGCGGCGAAGTGGTGGGAATCAATACTTTCCTGATTTCTTCCAACGGTTCATTCTCGGGCATGGGATTTGCCATTCCGGCTCAGATCGCGGAGCCTACGGTGCAAACTCTCATCCACAACGGGAAAGTGGAGCACGGATTCATTGGCATTGGCATCTCCGATGTGACTCCCGACAATGCCAAGTTTTTCGACGTGAACAATCCTACGGGAGCGGTTGTAACCCAGGTCGACCCCAATTCTCCTGGCGCGAAAGCCGGTCTTAAAATCGGCGACGTTATCGCCATGCTCGACGGCAAGCCGGTCACAGATGCGGGCGAACTGCAAATGGAAGTCGGACAAAGGCATCCCGGAGAAACTATCCAGCTCGGGGTTATGCGTGACGGCAAGAGCCTGGACGTCCCAGTTACTCTCGAGTTGATGGGAGGATCCAGCTCAGCTTCCGGAGCAACGAGTGAACATGGCAAGGGGCGTTGGGGTCTGAGCCTCGATGATCTGAACCAGGACGCGCGGGACCAGATGCAAATTCCGAGCACTGTTCATGGCGCGGTTATTGAGGAAGTAAGGCCTGGCAGTCCAGCCGACAACGCAGGCTTGCAACGCGGGGACGTCATCATGGAAGTGAACCGCCAAGCGCAGCAGTCTGCGGCCGACGTGGCTCATGCCCTATCAAGCATTCCGAGTGGGCAGGACGCGCTGCTGCTGGTCTGGTCGAACGGAGGTAATACGTTCCGCGTATTGCATCCCGCAGAGTAAGTCCGCAGGGTCGTGCGCTGCCCCGGGCAAACCCCCGGGGCAGTGTGCAATCGCTCTCCTACGGCCTATGATTCGTTCAGTCTAAGAACGCAACGCCAGATCATCTCTCACGAACTCTTCTTCGCAAAGGGCGTGTGACCCCTTTTTGTTAACCGATTCATTCCTGATCGTTGACTGTCGATTTCAGGTATCGTAACGTACGAATCAGCCCGAAGTCGGCCGTTCATCACGAATCTGCAGCTCGTGACCCGGCAAACCAACGAGCATTGGAGGAGCCATGGCAGCGGCCACATCATCAGCCACTTGGACCTATTTTGAAGACAAATGGCACGAAGGCAACGTTCCGATTATGGGACCACGCACGCACGCGGCATGGCTCTGCTCGGTTGTGTTTGACGGCGCCCGAGCATTCGAAGGCGTAACTCCGGATCTTGAAATGCATTGCACGCGCGTTAACGATTCCGCCAAAAAAATGTTTTTGAAGCCGATAGTTTCGGCTGAAACGTGGGTCAAGCTCGCGCGAGAAGGTGTTGACCGCTTCAGCCGTGATGTTGCGTTATACATTCGTCCCATGTATTGGGCAGAAAAAGAGGGTCCCTGGGTTCAGGCGCACGATCCGGAGTCGACCCGCTGGTGTCTTTCCATCTACGAAGCTCCCATGCGTGACCCGAAGGGCTTTTCTGTGACTTTGTCTCCTTTTCGTCGCCCGACTCTGGAAACCATGCCCGTCGACGCCAAAGCTGGATGTCTCTATCCCAACAATGCTCGTGCGCTTTTCGATGCCCACGCCAAAGGATTCGATAATGCGATGGTTTGCGACATGCTGGGCAATGTGGCTGAATTAGCCACCTCCAACGTGTTTATGGCAAAAGATGGCATCGTTTACACGCCCATCCCGAACGGAACTTTTTTGGCCGGTATCACTCGCCGCCGCGTCCTTGGTTTGTTGCACGATGCGGGGGTGACCGTGGTGGAAAAGGTAATGAACTACAAAGAATTCGAAGAGGCTGACGAAATCTTCTCGACCGGTAATTACTCGAAAGTTGTTCCCGTCACCCGCATCGAAGGGCGGTCGCTCGCGTTTGGTCCTTTTTATAAACAGGCCCGTGAACTTTATTGGTCGTTTGCGCACACCTCTAAAGCGTCAGTTCCGGCAGAAAAATCAGTTTCCATGAATCGCAACCCGGTGACGATAGGTTCGTAGCCCTCGCCGCGGGCGTCTCTTGGCGGTGAGAAACAGCAACAAACGTGGTTGAAACCATGATTTCGGTATCGGAGCCGGCAAAGCTTACGCACCAAAGCAAGTTTTCTTCAGGCCTGGCTTTCGCTGTGCTTTTCTTGCTGTCTCTGATTCTGTGGTTCCGTCCTTTATGGAATACGTTTGCGCTGGCACTGACGAATGATGAATACACGCAAATCCTGCTGATTCTTCCGATCACGGCAGCGTTGCTCTTTCGAAATTGGCGACCTCAGGAATTCAGATTTTTCGCGCCCGCCTCTGGTTTTCTGGTTTTTTCGCTGCTCGTCGCAGGGATCGCACGATGGGGACTCTCTTCAGCCGCATCCGATCTTATCCTCGCGCTGCAGATGGCGGCGCTGGTGTCGTGGTGGATCGCTTCTTTCCTATTTTGCTTCGGATGGACTGTGCTGCGGCGTTTTCGATTTCCGTTGTTGTTCTTGCTGTGGATGATTCCTATTCCAACTATTGCGTTGAATCCGATAGTGGCGGGACTGCAACGAGGGTCTGCCATTGCTACCCAATGTTTACTTGTGATTTTCCGAGTGCCGGTGCTGCGGCAAGGAACTTTGCTTCAAATACCTGGGCTTGAGCTGCAAGTGGCAGCCGAATGCAGCAGCATCCGTTCGAGTCTGATGTTGCTGGTCACGACGATGGTTCTGGCGCATTTGCTTCTTGAAAGCCCGTGGCGCAAGCTCTTCATCGTTTTGCTCGCGATTCCCCTATCTGTGGCAAAGAACGCGGTACGCATCTTCGTGATTGGAACACTGGGCACGCGAGTCGATCCCAGCTTTCTGACTGGACGTCTACACCGGGAGGGAGGCATCATTTTTTTCCTCCTTGCCCTAGGCGTCATTTTGCTTTGTATCGGGGTTCTGCGCCGGGGCGAAATGACGAGAGAGTTGGCTCGGTGCAATTCGCGCGGAGTTGTGAAGTCGCCTTCGATCACCTGATCCGAACGGTGGCTACCGTGCGACCGCAGGTTCAGGCTTAAAGACGGCATTGACAACGTTTGTGATTTCCTCCATCGCGCCATCAATATCCATCGTGAGGCGCGCCAAATCCATTTTCACGAGTGCGGGATAGCTCTCGACCAACAAGGCCCAGGCGGCGTCACCGGCAAGATCGACTCCCATCGCTTCGTAATATCCGTAGCCCAGATCGCGCATTCGGCATAACAGATCACTGAGATGAATGATGGCGACAAGAGGGCATGCCGAAGTCGCATTGATCACGTCGTGGTGATGCTCGATCACCGCAGTCACGTCCGAGGAAAAGTGCCATTGCTCCGCCAGGATTTTTCCACTTTGACAGTGTGTAAATCCAAGATGCTGGTGTTCACTCGAGTGCAGAGGTATGCCACTTTCATGAGCCTTCTGAATGCCGACCCGGAATTCCGGAGCACAAATGACCATGTTGACCAGGATTCCCAGGTCATGCAGGAGTCCGGCAAGGTATGCCTTTTCCGGATCCGCATATCCGATGAGCTTAGCCAATCGGCTGCTCACCAACGCGCAACCGAGACAGTGGCGCCAGAAGGTCAAGGCGTCCATGGCCCATTTGTCGTGGGGGACGATTCGGTTCACACAACTCCCTAGCACAATCGCCTCGATCCGGGTGATTCCGAGGGCAATCACGGCACTGCGCACTGTTTCGGTGTTGCGCCTGCCGAACAATGGAGAATTGGCAATGCGCAGGCACTGTGCCGCGATCGTGGAGTCATACGACACTAATTCCACCACCTTTTCCAGTTTGACCCGGTCCGGATTCTGGCGCAGCAATGCGGTGAGAGGTTGCACGATTGCCGGAACCGACGGCATGGAGTCGAGTTCTTTGATCCGTGGAAGAATCTCCTCCAAAGTTTTCATTTCTTACCTCCGCCGATGTAACCCAGAGGCGGCTTCCAATACCCGAACGCTCCGGGAAAGTGCATCAGATGAAATCTGTCATCCACCTGATACAGCGATTCGGCATGTCCCAGAAACAAATAGCCTCCGGGAAGCAGATTTGCGTAGAAGTGCTGCATAACTTTGCGTTTCGAGGAGAGATCAAAATAAATCAACACGTTGCAACAGAAGATCAGATCCATGCCTTTCAGAAATGTCATTTTGCTGTCGTCGTTGAGATTGACACGGTCGAAGCGAATCAGCGACTTTAGTTCCTCGCCGACTTGCAGATGGTTGGCGTCGTGAGCCTTGAAATATTTTCGTCGCAGCACGTCCGGCGTGCTGCGCAGAGCATATTCTCCATAGATTCCGGCCTTTGCGGCCACAACCGAGTTGTCGTTCAAATCTGTAGCGAGAATGTCAAAGGTCCAACCCGATAAGAGTCTTTCCTTTTCCTCCAGCAAGAACATGGCGAGCGTGTACGGTTCTTCGCCGGTGGAGCACCCGGCACTCCAGAGATGCAGGCGTTTAAAACCCAGAGCGCTCTTGGCCTGCAGAATCTGGGGCAGAACCACGTTGCGCAGAGCCTCGAGTTGCGCCGGGCTGCGAAACATGTACGTCTCGCCAATGGTGATTTCGTTTAACAGCAACCGTAATTCCGCTTCGCGATTTCCGCGAACGGTCAGGTAGTCGAGATATTCCGAGGGAGTACTGGCTTTCACAGCACTCATGCGCCGCGCGCAGCGCGAGGCAAGAAGATAAAGCTTTTCTTCAGGTTGGTAAATGCCTGAAATTTGGTAAACCACATCGCGAATTTTCAGATACGCGGGATCTTTCAAGTCTTGTGACTGGGGCTGAGCGGCGGCCTTGGCGATCCCGGTTTCCATTGATATTTCCGCGAACCTTCCTACACCAGCGCCCGGGCCGACTTGGCCAAATGCGGCATCCTGTTGGCTTGAACTCGAGCTATGACTTCCCGACCGATCTCTTTCAAAGGACAGGTCTTGTCAGCCAGTGCCGAGCTGACGACTGCTCCCGGCACGCCCCATACCACGGACGAGGCCTCATTTGAGGCAAGCGCCTCGGCCATCAGCTTGCACATGACCACAGAATCATCGACGACTAAAACGTGGACCGGCAGCATAGAAGTATCGGGGAAGCAGAGACGGTTCAAGACGCAGCCTCCCTAGTTCTTCATCGACTCACTTGCCAGTTTCTTTATGCTGGCTGGCTGTTATTCAGTTTTTTGGATCAAATTGGGCAGATTGGACAATTTTCTGGCAAGTGGCTTGGGTCGCTTACGTTGCTTGCAGGAACGCATCGAATCCTGGGTGTGTGGATTGCCAGGTCGGCGAGCCCGCCGATCCCAGAGGCGGCCGCATCTGGCTCTTAAGAGCACTCTAATTTTCGAAATGGGCCACGTTGGCGCCGTACACTCTGCTGTCGTCAGGGGACGGATGTAGACCACGCTGTCAGGACTTGATAGTCAATTCAGGCCCTATTTATGACGGGCAATCTCGTCGGTCTCGTGCAGTCGAAGTTCGGCGCGCGATTCAGTTCCATCGCTCACACTGATTTCCCGACTGCGAGTCCTGCGGCTGCGAAGCATGGAATACCTGCATTCGATGAAGTCCATCTGGCCCGGCGTTCCCCGCTCGGAAAAGTGGTACACTCCGCAAAAATAATCCTTCATCTACGGAGGAATAGATGCGCGCTAGCGTTCTTTCTCTAGCATGTCTTACTGTGCTGCTGAGCATAGCATTTCCTGCAGGAGTGTTATCGCAGGACCATGCTGAGCAATTACTGGTGGAGCTATCGAATGCAAGCGCACCGCCTGGATTTGAAGGGTCGGTGCGTGCGATTCTCCAACGCGAGATGCGGGCGGCAGGCCTCGAAGTCTCCACTGATGGTCTTGGCTCCGTTATTGGAGTGCTGCACGGAACAACGGATCGGCCAAAGATCATGCTAGCAGCGCATATGGATGAGGTCGGAGCAATCGTGCGTTATATCACGCCCGAGGGTATGGTGAAATTCCAGCCGCTCGGCGGCTGGCTGGACCAGGCGATGGTGGATCAGCGCTGGACGATCCTAACGACCAAAGGGCCAGTTTTCGCGATAAGTGGACTGAAGAGTATTCACGTAACACCTCAGGAGGAGCGTGGCCGGGTTACGCCGAGAGACGATATTTTTCTGGATGTGGGTGCAACATCGAAAAGCGAAGCCGAGGCTTTGGGCATTCGTCCGGGTGACGGCATCGCGCCCGCAAGTTCGTTTGAGGTGGTCGCCCATGGGCGCTATGTGGGGAAGGCGCTTGATGACCGAGTGGGCTGCGTCATGCTGCTCGAAGTCCTACGCAAACTCAAAGAGCAGGGCAACAAGATTCCGAACACAATTTACTTCGTCGGGACAGTCCAGGAGGAGGTCGGTGTACGAGGGGCTCACACAGCGGTGGCAGCCGTCGATCCTGACTTGGGGATCTCACTGGAAGCAGGCATTGCTGCGGACCATCCAGGCGGCCGTCTTGACTTGGCACAAGAACTCCTGGGTGGCGGACCAGTGATTTACCTCGCCGATGCCCAGATGCTCGTGAATCTCAAGCTTCGAGATTTCTTCCAAAGCGTCGCCGGAAAGAACAACATACCGGTACAAACCGAGGTCACGAATGGTGGATATGAAGATTCTGCCGAACTCCAGCGGTACGGTGCCGGCCGCCCATCCGTAAATTTTGCCGTTGCCACTCGCTACTTGCATAGCCATAACAGCATGATCCAGCGCAGCGACCTCGATCAGGCGATCTCGCTGCTTGCAACGGTTCTTCCTCTACTCAATGCTGACAATGTGAAGGCAATCTCGAGTTTCTAGTACCCCATCGCGCGATCCTCGTTGTGAAGAGCTGTTTAGATGTTGCCGGTCATGAGTCTTGCTTGAAACACGTGAGGAAACGCTTAACAGTTTAGAGCCAGGCACCAATCTCCATCTAGACGCGAGAGAAATGCCTCGCCGTTCTTAAGAAGTTGGAGAAAACTCGGATCGCGCGAGCACGCCAGGGTCCAGTCGCCCCGGCAGGTGAAAAAACAATTCTTATCCGAAAAATCGCCTATGAATTGGGGATCAATAGTGCCGCGGAGCGCGATAGCTCCATGATCGTAAGCGTCCCGAAACAAGTGATCCAGCACTTCCTTAATCCGCGTCTTTGCGCCTCCCATCTGGGCAACTTCGGCAACTTGCCCGAAGGAATGGTAGTAAACGTACCAACCCACAATCTCACCATTGTCGTCGTATACAACGCGCTTCCTTAAGTTTTCCCCATGCCCCCTCATCCGCTCCATAAAGCCAAGCATCCAGCTCAAAGAGGATGCGTCATAGTCGGGCCAGAGTGAATATCCATTGCGGAATTTTGCAAAGCAGCCCAAGAGGGTCTTGACGTCAAGGTCCCTTCCCTGCAGACGGGATACAGACAAACTGAATGGGCTTCCGGCAAATCTTGCCAGCAATCGATCTAGTAGATTGCAAATTGGAGTAAACGCGAACTGAAGCGATGGGAGCCATGGCCTTTCGCTGAAATGGGTCAGACCGTAGGCAAGCGCTCGCGTCGGTTTCAGCAATCGCACCCAATGTACGCTATAAGGCAGAATCGTCGTGAAGCCAAGCCGCTCCAATAGTACTCGCGACACATCATTAGCGGAATCCGTTTGCGAGAGATCCTGTGGTCCCGCCATGTAAGTTCGTAATAAGCGTAGACCTGCGAAACTATTGCGAAACTCCGGGCGCACCACGAAATTGCCGCCAAAAGCGATACGAACCGGTTCACCTCGGAAGCACATCTTCCGCGGAACCACTCCTAAGAACCCGGCGATAACGCCTTTTTCCTCGGAAACGAGGGGAGGAATCGTACTGTCGATCCATGGATTCTTGAAGTAAAGTTCCCGGAGAAAAGACTCAACGACGAGCGGATGTGGTCCTTTGCGCCCCCGCAGGACTTTCCAATAAAGATCGGCAACCTGCGCAATATCGCCATCAGCAAGCGGGCGTACAGTCATATGGTCTCGCCCGCGCGACAATATTCTTCACGCCAGCCATCTCCTGGCCTAGCTCGGGCAGCGTCCTCCGTGCTGGAGTTTAACAGCGCGCCACTGCTGGAGGCAACGTTCGGCCTGAAACAAACTGGAGCAAGCCATAAACTGGCTTCTCCGAAGTCCCAGATACGCACCCGAATCCTCAGCCGTTCCTGCTGGATACTGCAGGAGAGTGTATCTGCCGCTGCCGATAAGATCTGGCGCGGCCATCAGATCCTCCACGGAAGCGCAGCCAAGAGGTTCGTGCGATTTTTCGCCGGTCAGGACGGCCAAGCCCGTTTGCTGGCCGATCGGAAGACGAGGGCGGTCCGGATAAGAGTCCAGCAGAACCAGCAACGCAATCCGCTGTCCTGACCCCGTCAGTAATCGTGCCATTTCAAAAAGTGACCAGCACGCCTAACGAGTAGCCGATCTAAAATAGGGACCTCCCGGTTGCGCCTTTCGAACGCTTTCCGGAAAGAACTGCCCCATTTCCTCAATCCGATCTAACGGCTCTTCCCTGCCGTCAGTTCCGCCAGCCTCCATCCCGTAAATCGGCTGACGCACTTGCATTTGCCTTGCGAGGGGAACAAGATCAATGACGCTGCTGCCGATGGCATGCATCATAAAAATGGATGGCGTTCCGGTTCCCGATCTCAACGGAATGATGGCAATGGAGGTTGCGGTTGCGTCAGTCAAGAAGCGAGCATTGAAATCGTCGGGGCAGCAAAAATCACCTCCAGAGGTAAATTTGTGCCCAGCTTCTCAGAGATTTCCGAAAACAGTTGTCCGGCAAGGGCGGCATCTCCCTCGCAGTTCAAAAAAATCGTCTTCGCCTCCGACGCGAAGACCGGAGAAGAGGTTTTCCCAAATTGACTTAAGCGCCTTGATCGTTGTGGACAAGGATTGATCAGTCATGGCTCGCTCCCGATCGC